>CAZKOY010000430.1:0-1505 GCA_964554495.1 uncultured Myxococcales bacterium | reverse complement strand
AAGCAGGTGCGCGACATTCCCGACTTTCCCAAGCCCGGCATCCTGTTTAAGGACATCACGCCGATCTTGTCTGATGCTGAGGCCTTCCAGGCGACGCTGCAGCTTCTCGAAGAGCGCATCCGCCCCCTTGCCCCAACGCGCTTGGTCGGCATCGAGTCGCGCGGCTTTCTGTTCGCGGCACCGCTGGCCGATCGTCTGCGCCTGGGCGTTGTCCCGGTGCGCAAGCCCGGCAAGCTGCCGTACCGCGTCCTGCGCGAGGAATACACGCTGGAATACGGCAGCGGTGTGCTCGAAATGCACGAAGACGCCGTCGCTGGACAGCGCGTGGTAATCATCGACGATCTTCTGGCCACCGGGGGAACCGCGGCGGCCGCGGCCCGTCTGTGCCAGCGCTTGGGCGCAGACGTCGTCGGTCACCTGTTCGTCATCGAGCTTGCGTTCCTGTCAGGTCGTCGCCTGCTTGGCGATCCGCCCGTCGAAGCGCTGCTCGTCTATCGCTAGGCGGCGGGGAGTCCGCCGGGCATGGAATTCTTCTATTCGCTGACCCCGAGCAAGGTGCTCGACACCGTCGATGCCGCGCTGGGATCGGGCCGCCGCACGACGGGGCGCTGCCTGACCTTGAACAGCCTGGAAAACCGCGTCTTTGACCTAGAGCTGGAAGACGACTCGCACGTCGTCGCCAAGTTTTATCGGCCAAGCCGCTGGAGCCGCGAGGCGATCCTCGATGAGCACCGCTTTCTGCACGACCTGCAAGCCGCCGAGGTGCCGGCCGTGGCGCCCTTGCAGCTCGTCGACGGATCGACGCTGACCAGCACCGACGACGGCATCTTGTTCGCGCTGTTTCCCAAGGTCCGCGGCCGCAGCGAGCAAGAGCTGACCGACGCACAGCTTGAGCACGTCGGGCGTTTCCTGGCGCGCATCCACAGCGTCGGGGCTTCGGCGCCGGCCCCGCATCGCCTGCGCCTCACCGTCGAACACTATGGCGAGCCGGCTATGGCCTCGCTCTTAGACAGCGGCATGATCGACATTCAGCTGCAGTCGCGCTACGCACGCGCCGCGACGGCGATCTTGCGCATCACCAAGCCGCTCTTGCGGGACGTCGAAGCGCTGCGCATCCACGGCGACTGCCATCTGGGCAACCTGCTCTTCCACCACGATGCGCCGCTGTTTCTGGACTTCGATGACATGCTGGTCGGCCCGCCAGTACAAGACGTGTGGATGGTGGTGCGCGGCCGCGATGCCTATGCGCAGGCCCAGCGCGAGCGCTTGCTGTCGGCTTATCAGACGCTGCGCGCCTTCGACCGAGCAAGCCTGCGCCTGATCGAGCCGCTGCGCGCCCTGCGCATGCTGCACTTTTCGTCGTGGATCGCCCGTCGCTACGCCGACCCGATCTTCCCGCGTACCTTCCCCGAGTTCACCAGCTATCGCTACTGGCTCGACGAGACCACGGCCTTGGAAGAGCAGCTTGGCCTGATCGCAGCCGGGCCGCCTGCGCAGTAGCCGCC
>CAZKOY010000429.1:0-1507 GCA_964554495.1 uncultured Myxococcales bacterium | reverse complement strand
TCGTCGCGTATTTGACTAGGGAACGAATTCGCTGGGAAATCGCGCTCTTACATCCCTTCAGGAACGTGCAGGGAAAAGGAGATTGAGCGAGCCTTTCGTCAGCGTTCCAGCGACGGTGGCGATGGAATCGACGATGGCTAGCTCGGCATCGCGCAAGCACGCAGGGATGGTTTTCAGCAGGGATGCAAGATTAGAGACTGGCAAGGCCCAAGGCCTTGAGGATGCAGGTCCGCTAGCGTTTTCCGACGGTACCGCCGAGGATGTTGCTGCCACCCAGACCGCGCTGCGATGCGGCATACGCAATGCCGCTCTGCAGGGTGGCGCGCGTAACGATGCCACCCAGATCGATGCCCAGTGAGATTAGAGTCTGCGCGATCTCGGCGCGGATGCCGGTCAGGATGGCTTGTGTGCCAAGCAAGCGCAGCGCGGAGGCCGCGTTGAGTAACATCCCCGCGATGTTGGTATCGACATGCTTCATGCCGGTGATGTCGATAATTACGACCCGAGCCCGCTGCTGCTGCGCGCCGTTGAGGACGGTGTGAATGACCTGCTGCGCGCGATCAGTATCCATGGTGCCGATAAGCGGCAAGACCATGATCTGATCCGTGATGGGGATCAGAGGGGCGGCGATCTCGGCCAGCCGTGCGCTCTGGATGCGGATGACTTCTTCTTGCAGGTTCGCTCGCTCTCGCTCGATGCGCTCGCGCTCGATCAGCTCCTGTTGGCTGCGCTCGTTCGCCAAGCGCAGCTCATCGGTGCGCTGCAACAGATCGCTATTCTTTTGGCGCAGCTCATCATTGCTGTGCTGCAGCTGATCGCTGACTTCCTTTAGGCGCGTATACAAAATGGAATTTTCGACTGCGTTCGCCGCCTGACCGGACAGCAGACGCAAAAGCTCGATACGTTCCGCGGTGAAAGCGCCCTCCGTCGCGTTGTTTTCCAAATAAACCAAGCCGGTTAGGCGGCCCCGGCCTTTGAGCGCCAGACACATCACCGACTTCGGCTTGGTCCGAGCGACGTATGGATCATTGGCGTGGCGGCTATCGGTGCTGGCGTTCGACAGAATGAGCGACTCGCGTGTGTGTGCAACGAGCTGGACGATCGAATGCGCCAGATCTGGATAGCTCTGCAGCGGCTGCTTTAGGCCGACTCGCACGACATCGGGGCTCACCGTCATCGATGCTTCAAGTGAAAGCTGGCCATCGCGCTCAAGCAGCAGCAGCGCACGCTGGGCCCCGGCGTTTGCCGTCACCAGTCGCAGCACTTGTTCCAGCAAGCGGTCGAGCACGATCTCGCTGGCGATGCTCTGCGCCGCGTGCATGACGGTGGCGATGTCCAGCGCTCCACCAGCACTGAGCGTCGACGAGCTAGAGATAGTCGGCGAGACCGACTCATGTGCTGTGTGCAGAACGGGATCGCGCTGCAGTTCAGGAAAGTGTTGCACCATCTGCGCCAGCTTGGCTGTGGCGCCCCAGCGCTCATATGCGTGGTAGGCATCGCGCAGATA
>CAZKOY010000428.1:0-1524 GCA_964554495.1 uncultured Myxococcales bacterium | reverse complement strand
TGCGCATCGAGATCGGTCCCAAGGATCTGGAAAAAGGCGTGCTGTGCGTCGTGCGACGCTTCGTGCAAGAGCGCGATGGCGAAGCTCCAGAAGAGCTGCGCAAGCGCAAAAAGACGTTCACCCCGCGCGCCGAAGCGATCGCTGGCATGCGCGAGCTTCTCGACGGAATGCAGCGCGATCTGTACGAGCGCGCCCGCGTCATGCGCGATCGCCGCACGCGCATCATTGACACGCTGGACGACTTCGAGAAGTTCTTCAAACACGAAGGCGGCGGCTTCGCTTGGGTTCACTGGGCCGGCTCGCCCGAGCAAGAGGACGAGCTATCGCGTCGCTTCGAAACGACGATTCGCTGCATCCCACTCGAAGATCAGATCCCAGAAGGCGCTCGTGGCGCGGGCGCGTGCATCTTGACCGGCAAGCCCTCGCCGCAGCGCGTGATCATGGCCAAAGCCTACTAGCGCCTACTTGCGCGGACCGGCGGGCCGCCCCAGGGTCAGTTCGCAGACCACGCCATAGTGGTCCGAGGGATGGATGCCGCCTTCGGCCTGCGTGAAACAGCGACGGGCTGTACACGGCAGGCCGCGCTCGTAGCGATCCGGCGGCGCCGCAAAGATGTAATCGATGCGGCGATCCGGCTCGCGCTCTTTTCTGGCAAAGACGTTGTCGCGGGCGAACGTCGGTCCGGCGTCGCCGTGGCAGAAGTCGACCACGTCGTTGAAGTAGCAGCCGCGCAGTGCTCCGGTGCGCGATGAAGGCAGCGCGTGGCGTCCGCGCAGAAAGCGGATCTCGTCGCTGTCCGGCTCGGCATTGAAGTCGCCGAGCAAGATCGCTGGCAAGACATCGCGTCCATCCTGCCGCGCCGCGGTCAGCCAATCGGCCATTTGATCGACGATGAACGACACCTGCTGGCAGCGCGCATGCGACAGCTCAAACTGCCAGTCGAGGTGCGTAACGAACACCGGCAAAAAGCCATGCGGCGTCTCACACAGCGCGTACAGAAGCGCCCGTGTCTCGTGCCCGATGGGGTTGGGCAAGAGCGTCTGCTGCGTCTCGACGATGGGAAAGCGCGACAGGATGGCATTGCCCATCGTGAACCCGGATGCGCTGTCGATCGTCCAGGCCGCGGCATACGCGCGATGTGGATAGTCCAGCGTCGATCCGTTCGCTGCCGCTGGCTGTCCGCGCAGTCCGTCAACGATCGCATCAAGCTGCGAGATCGTCCCCAGCGGTCCCTGCATGCACATCACTTCTTGCAGGCCCACCACGTCGGCAGCTTCGGCGGCCAGTCCGGCGCAGATCAGCGGCAGGCGTGCATCCCATGGGCCGCTGCGATTCCAAATGTTCAAGGAAAGAACCCGCACCACATCCATGCGGTCATCCTATCGCGCCCGCTCGCCGCGGCGCGGCTCAGAAGTTCACGCCGGCATAAAGCAGGATGCGATACGAGACATTGACCAGCGTGCTGAACGGCCCGCGTCCGAAGATCACTGGCAGGCTGAAGATCTCGCCGCCGAAGTTGAAGCG
>CAZKOY010000427.1:0-1538 GCA_964554495.1 uncultured Myxococcales bacterium | reverse complement strand
CTCAGATGGAACGCGAGGCTGTGGGCGAACGCACGCGCGAGGCGATTCAGCACATTCGCCGCAGCGGCTATCACTTCGGAAAGGTGCCGTATGGCAAGCGCGTGGTGCGTGCTCCTGACAATCCGCGCATGAAGGTGCTGATCGATGATGAGAAGCAGCAGGCGATCGTCGCGCAGATCCAGGCGTGGGTTGAGGCAGGCGTTGGGACCGGCGAGATCGCGAAGCGGCTGAATGCTGCCGGCGTCGTGCCACCGCAGGCGAAGCGCTGGACGAAGCACACGATCTACAGCTTGCGCCTGCGGCTTCATCAGCTTCAGCCCCGACCGCACAATGAGCGGGCTCACAGCGACGAAGAAGTGAAGGAGGCGATGCTTGGACTGCGCGCGCGCGGACACACGCATGCGCAGATCGCGGCGATCCTAAACGAGCTGGGCTTCATTCCGCTGAAGGGTCGTGGGTTCACGGAACGCAGCGTGCGCAAGCTGTTCCGGTACTGTCGAGAGACCCAAGTGTTGTCGCCGCGTCGCTTCCTGGAAGCGATGTTCGAACGAATGCAACACGAGCATGCGGCGGCGGGGAACGAGGAGCCCTTCCATCGGCCAGGGTTTCCGACGCTGGCGAAGGTGCTCACCGATGCAGGCTACGTGACGCCCAAGGGCCATGCGCACTGGTGGCCGGCGCAGGTGCAGCAGCTTTTGGATGGCCGCTTCGACAGGTTCTACATGCGCGCTCCTCGCGCTGCGGTCAGTACCCACGACGCATAGCGCAGATGCAAAACGGCCCCCGTCGTGGTCAAGATGCCGGAGGCCACGTTCCCCGTAGTGTATGAGCACCCCGTGGAACTGCTGCGCACAGTACTCGTGGGGCTTCATAAACGGCATTGCGCTTGGAGCCTCCGATTGCGGACCAGGCCAAGCGCCGCCGGGCCCGCTAATGCCATCTGAACGGCGATGTCCAGCAAGCCGGGGCACGCTCGCTGCGCTTGCTTGGCGCAGCGGACGACATCAGGAACCCGGCTTGCGTCGAAGAGGCGGGCGCCGCTTTGTGGCTGCGGTGCTGCTGGGAGAGGGAGTGGGCTCGTCGGCCTTGGCTTGGATCGGCGGCGACTGGTCGCGGATCTGAAGCTGTCCGTTAAACGGCACAGCGTCCAGGCGCACGTTCAGCGATCCGTCGGCGTTCACAAAAGCGAGCCCGATGCGCAGCCAGTGTCGACTGGAGCCGCGCTCGACGATGGCGTAGACGACTTTGAACTCAGCCATGTGGCCTCACTTGGTATGGTGGGAAGTGACTCCGGGGCAACGGTGGCAATGTGGTTCTCCTTCGTCGGGGCGAGCGCTCGGGGGGAGGGGCAAGCGCGGTCAAGTCGCGATCAGGGCAGAGCAGGCCCAGCACGTCGCAGGCAAGATCTCGCTCGCTTGCGACGACGGCGGTGGCAAGCCGAAGCTGGGTCACATCGCTGGGTAGATGAATCAACGAAGCAAAGTGGGCGGCGTCGCGACGGCGGCGAGCGAACTCGTACAGGGCAGCGCCGACCAATC
>CAZKOY010000426.1:0-1538 GCA_964554495.1 uncultured Myxococcales bacterium | reverse complement strand
GGAGTGGCAAACCGTTGCCGCCGGAACCAACTCTCAGCGTTCCCAAGAAGGATCGAGAAGTCATGGCCAGCCTACTGCCGGGGCTGCCGCCGTACTTTATCCCGTTGTGCAAGCGACTGTTTGCTTGCGTGCGCGAGCACGGTGCCGAGGTCTTGCAACTCGCCCCGGTGCCCTTCCATCTGCTGCCCGACGAACAGCGTCAGCCGCTCGTGCGCGCCCTGCGGGATGCAGAACAACGAACGTATCTCGACTACGTCTACCGCTGGCAGGATGCGATGCTGTCGCAGACCCCCGTGCCGCCGGAACCCGACACCAAGCTGCGCTCTGAACAGCGTCGCGAGATTTGGAAGTGGCTCGGTGACATGCGTGCAGCCATGTTTGTTCGTCGTCAGCTCCGCGCGAAGCCAGCGTGACCGCAGACTGCTGTTCGCTGTGATGTGGCCAGAGCGAACGATGACGATCATCGCTCACGTCACACCGAACAGCCAGCAGGGCAGACGGGACCCCGCAAGTCACCGCACGATCTGTCACGCCACAGCGAGGAACAGTTACACGGGCGTCACGTCACAGGATTTGATGGTGTTGCCATGATCCGCTCGCGATAGGCCGCGCGCTCGCGCGACTGCCGGATCAAGAACTGCTCGCTCTGCGGGTCGAGCAGCACGCCTTCGACGATCCAGCGCGGGCGCTGGCGGAAGGTCTGTGGCGCATGGTCGATGTGGTTCCAGCGCGCGGCCAGCGTCGCGATCAGGGCCTGCTCATCGATCGGGCGCGTCGGATCGATCCGTCGGTCGGTTTCGCGAGGACGATGTGCGCTCTCCCACTGCGCAAAGCGGTCGCGCACTTCCAGCTCGACGCGCATTTGAGTGAATAGCTCGTTGCGCGCGGGGCCGTAGTCCGTGGCAGGCCGGGTCGCAGCGTCGTCGCCGCTCAGGCCCAGCTCGATCAGTCGATTCATCAGGCGGTCGCGCTGTTCTGCGGTCTCGCGCTGCGATCGTCGTGTCTGCTCCAGCTCAGTCGCCAGCGTCTCGGTCAGCGGCTTGCCCTGCAACAAGGCGTCGATGTTCTGTGTCAGCTCGGTGCAGCGACGCTCCAGCATCGCAACCTGCTGCCGTAGCTCCTCGATGGCGCGTCGCAGATCGGCATTCGCAGCGACTGCAAGAGCGAGCTGTCGCCGGACCTCCATGATGCCGGGGCGTGGTGTCGCGGGTGGCGGGCGCGGTGTCGGCTCTCCCGTGCTTCCTGTCGCGCTGCCCGGCTGCGCAGAAGGCTCTTGCCCTGTGCCGCCTGCCTCACCGCCAGACGTGCTCGCAGGCGCGCCGCCTGGCTTGCTGGGCTTGTTGGGGGCTGCGCTCGGCTTTGCCCCTTCGCCGCGCGCCTCGGCCAGCAGGCGCTCTAGCGCTGCGATGCGGGCCAGCGCCGCTTCCAGCTTTCGCCCCTGAGCAGCGTAGCGTCGCTTCCAGTCGGCGTTGTCCAGCGCGGCGCGGTCGGCGCGTGAGCGATGGCGATACGCCAGCCGACGCAGCGCCGTCCGACTC
>CAZKOY010000425.1:0-1553 GCA_964554495.1 uncultured Myxococcales bacterium | reverse complement strand
CAATGTCAGCGTGCTGCTCAATTAATAGCCGGCGCCGCGTTTGCCGGACGTGACGGTGGTTGCTTGCCCCCAAGGAGGATTTAGCGGTATCTGACCAGCCAGTGTTTACCCAGACAAGCTGCTAGGTCATCGCCCCCCAAGTCCGTGATCGCTGATCATCCGTGAAGTACTGCTCAGATGGATCGTGAGAACAGAAATTGGAGTCTGCCGAAGCCTGACAGATGGCCAATGGGGATAGCGGGGCTTGTGCGGGTGTCGTGGATGCTGGGCAGGGAAGCGAAGAGGAGGGCGATGCTCCGTCGCTGTCATGGATGGAGGAGCTGGGTCGGCTGAGCCGCGGACAGCGGACAGAGCGGCGCGTGGTCGAGCGAGCGCGGATGGTGCTGTCGACGCTGGACGGCAGCATCTATGCGGCGTCTCGTCGCCTGGGCCACAGCAAGAACACGATTCGCAAGTGGCGGGACCGCTTCGCGCAAGCGCGGCAGCGTCACCCCGACAGGCTCGTCGAGGAATCGTTGCGCGATGCCGAGCGTTCGGGTCGGCCGCCGGAGTTTTCGGAAGCTCAGCTGGTCGCGCTGATGTCGCTGGCCACCGCGGAGCCGCAGAGTGTGGGCGAGCCGACGAGTCACTGGAGCTGCGCCGACCTGGCCCGCGTTGCCGTCGAGACGGGTCGATTTCCGCACCTGTCCAAGAGCCATGTGCAGCGCCTACTTTGCCGCGATGTGCTCAAGCCCCATCAACACAAGATGTGGCTGAATCGCCCCGATGATCCGGAGTATGACGAGCGTGCAGCGACGGTAACGAACCTCCTATGTGCGTCCAGTGAAGTCGCGCACGCCGCGCGTTCTGCAGAAAAAGGAGTACCTCTTCAGCCGGCTCCGCTGCCGCACATCGTCGTCTCGTTCGACGAGAAATGCGGCATCCAAGCACTCGAACGCGCAGAGCCCGATCGACCGATGCGGCCTGGGAAACCCGCTCAGCTTGAACATGAATATCGTCGGCACGGAACACTGACGCTGCTGTCGATGATGAACATGCACACCGGATTCATCGACGGGATTCTGCTGCCGCAGCGCACCAACGAAGACACGGCCTCGTCGCTGCGCATCTTCTTGGGATTCCTAAGTCTGCAAGGACACGCGCGCATCACCGTTGTGCTCGATCAGCTCAACACGCACATGGCGATGGACGTTGTGAACAGCATCGCCGACCTCTGCGGCGAGCCGCGCCCCGACGAGAAAACCCTGGACACTCGCCACAAGCGCCGCGCCTGGCTGGAGAATCCGGCGCGCCGCATTCGCTTCCAGTTCACGCCGCGTCACGCGAGCTGGCTCAACCCGATCGAAAAGTGGTTCTCCGTTCTCGCTCGCCGCCTGCTGCGCCGCGCCAGCTTCAAAAGCCTCGACGAGCTGAGCCGCCGCATCCACCACTTCATCGACCACTACAACGCCCGGCTCGCGAGGCCCTACCGCATCCGACCCCGAAAGCCCACCGCACCAGCTACAACCTGATCAACTGCGCAGGGGTCACGAACTTGAGGGACGATGACCTAG
>CAZKOY010000424.1:0-1559 GCA_964554495.1 uncultured Myxococcales bacterium | reverse complement strand
CACATAGAACAGACACAAAAGGAGGCGTCTCGACGCAATTCCCGACGGAACCGCGGGAAAGCGATCCCATGCCGATCCCACGATCCGTCACGGAAAAGCAGAGCCTGCCTCCGCAAAGGGAGGCGGGCTCATTGAGCTGCTATGTCAGGGGGGTAAAAAGGAAAGAAAACGGGGTGAAACAGGAAGCGCCAGTTACTTGGCCTTCTTGGGCGCCTTGGCCGCCTTGGGCGCTGCGGCCGCTTTGGGCGCTGCGGCGTTCTTCTGTTTGGCGGGCTGGCTCGACGGTGCCTTCTGAGCAGGCTTGCCCTTGCTGGTCTTGTCGTTCTTGTCGGTCTTTTTGACCTCAGTCGGCTGCTTGGCAGGAGCCTCAGACTGCGTGTTGGCCGGTGGGCTTGCGCTGGGAGCAGGCGCCTGCGTGGGATTAGCTGAAGGCGGATCGACGATACGGAAATCAGTACGGCGGTTCTTGGCGCGGCCTTTTTCCGTCTTGTTGTCCGCGATCGGGCGATCCGGGCCATAGCCCATGGCCTCAAGGCGACCGGCGTCGATGCCGTGATCGACCAAGTACTTCACCACGCTCTTGGCGCGGCGATTTGATAGATCGCGGTTCTTGTCGGCCTGACCCTTGTTATCGGTGTGTCCTTCGACGGCGACCTTCTTGACCTGGGTCATGATCTTTAGCGTCGCGACTACCGCATCCAGCACCGGGAAGCTGTTCTTCAGCACGACGTCCTTGTTGGTCGCAAAGAACACCTGCTTGAGGATCACGATCTGGCCATCCTTCATCTCGACCAAGCCGGGGCAGCCGTTCTTCTTCGGGTCGGTGTTCGGCGCACCAGGCTTGTCCGGGCAGGCGTCGACCTTGTCCGGTACTTTGTCGTTGTCGCGGTCGGGCAGCGGGCATCCTGGCTTTTCCGGGTCAGGATTGAAGCCCGACGGCACGTCCTTGCACTGATCCTTGGCGTCATAGACTCCGTCGTTGTCGCTGTCCTTGTCGGGGCAGCCGGGCTTGTTTGGATCGGGGTTGGCACCAGCGGGCGTATCGACACACTGGTCCTGCTTGTCGAAGAACCCGTCGCCGTCCTTGTCGCGCAGCGGGCAGCCCGGCAGGTCGGCATCGGCATCCTTGCCTGCGGGTTCATCGATGCACTTGTCTTCGTTGTCGAAGACACCATCGCCGTCTTTGTCGGTGTTCGGGCAACCTCGGCGACTTGGGTGCGGATGCTTGCCCTGCGGCTCGGTCGGGCACTGATCCTGCGGATCAACGATGCCATCGCCATCGCTATCCTTGGGCGGCGGCGGGCAGCCATTGGTCAGCGGATCCGTCGTCATGACACCCGCCTCATCCGGGCAGGCATCTCGCTTGTCCGGGATGCTGTCGCCATCGCGATCCTTGGGCTTCTCTTCGCGCATCGGCGCATAGGACAGGCGCAAAAGACCGCGAGCGTCTGGCGTACCAGGTTCACGCAAAAGGCCCACGCCTCCGCCGAGGCTAAGCTGCAAAATCTTGGCGATGTTGTAGTGGATGCCGAGCAGCACTTCGAGGCTGGTGTAGTCCT
>CAZKOY010000423.1:0-1563 GCA_964554495.1 uncultured Myxococcales bacterium | reverse complement strand
TCGGCGCGGATGACGAATTCGGACGCGAACAGGTCCTTTTCGACCATGCAGTGCTCGACGGTGGGTAACAGCGCCTGACGTCGAAAGGCCTTTAGCCCGTGCGTGTCCGTGCCGGTAAAGCCGACCAGCACACGCAGCATGCCGTTGATCGTCTTGGTTGCCGCGCGGCGCAAAAGCGGCCGACGATCGTCGGCGCCGGCCATGGCCTTGGATCCGACGACGAGCTCTGCCTCGCCCGAGGTCAAAAGCGGCAGCGCGCGAGTATAGAAGTCGACATCGCAGAGGTCGATCTCGTCACACAAGACATACGTCCCGCGGGCGCGCAGGATGCCCGCTTTCAGCGCCGCGCCGTAGTCAGGCCGCCCCAGCGAGTGAAGCTGCACCTGTGGATAACGCTCGGCCAGCGCTCGCCCCACCTGCACCGTGCCATCCCGCGAGCCGTTCTCGCTGAGCAAGATTTCGTAGCGCGCAAACATCGGCTCGTGTTCGGCCGCACGCTGCAAGCGCTCGACGAGATCGACGATGGCAGCATGCAGGATGCCTTCTTCGTTGTAGATGGGAATGACGATAGAGAGTGCGGGATCGTCGTGAGATGCCATGGCCAGTCTGTGCGTCGGAAGGTCTATGGGTAAGAAGTGCGGAAGCCCCGCGGGAGCCTGAGGTTTCGCGAGCCCGCTACGACGGGGAACGCGGCGGCGCGAACTGCGAAATGAGCAGCCGTGCCACGTCGCGACCCAGCATCATGCAGTCTTCCATCGAGTTATAGGTCCAGCTGCCGTAGCGGCCGCGGGGAAAGATCTGGTGTGACTCTAGAAACGGCACCAGCCGAGCCAGCGCATCGTAGTACGCGTGGTCAAACACGACATAGGCATACTCGATCTCGCGCAGCTCGGCGAACAAGATATCGTCGACGCTGCCTAGCACACCGGCCGCCACCAAGGCCGCTGCGACGCGCGGCATCAGGCGTGTCATATCTGGCGTCGGTCCGCGCTCGGACAGCTCGACGTACAGCGAGCCGCAGCCAGCCGGCGCCATCGACGGCACGGCATTGGTGTACACGCCGACGCGATAGAACGGGTACTGCTCTTCTGGCACGTACAGCCAGTGATAGTCCGCGACGGGCGCCACCCGTGTCGCGACATTGAGATAGCGCACGGGCGTGCAGCGCAGGCGGTCAGCCCAGCTCATAAGCTCGGCGGGAAGATCGACGATGCGACGGCACAGCTCAGGCAAAGGCAGCGTTGCCACCAAGGCGTGATAGGGTCTCCGCTCGCCGTTTATCACCGCTTCCCGTCGCGCCAGGCTCACTTCTTCCAGTGCGGCTCCGGTCACCAGACGATCCGCGGGCAAGCGCGAAAGCAGGCGCTGCACCAGTGCTTCGATCCCCCCTTGCGCCGGGTACAAAAAGTGCGCGTTATAGCCCAGCTCAGGTGGGCTATCACCGACGGCACCACGCACCACCTGTTCCAGCGAGGGGATGGGCACAAAGCGACTGCACCAAGCCGCCGTGATCTCGCGCGGGTGAACGCCCCACAGCTTGGCGTTGTACGGGATCATGAAGTG
>CAZKOY010000422.1:0-1570 GCA_964554495.1 uncultured Myxococcales bacterium | reverse complement strand
TGCGCGCGCGCCAGAGCCTCTGCATGCACATCGTGAAGACCCAGCGCGGCCGCTCCGATGACAGCCTGCTCCGCGGCGTGCTCTACCTTGCGGAGCGCTGCGTCTGACTCCTTGGCTGCCTCTGCGCACGCAGCCTCACGCTCCTGCGTCCCTCTACCTGCTCCCGTGGCGTCTGCTTCCGCGCGCTCGGCCTGTGACTCAAGAGCTTCGGTACGCCGACGCTCGCTCTCAATTCGCTGCCCATCTGCCAGTTCAGGACGACCGCTGAGCGTGCGAATCTCTTCTTCGTGGATCCGCTCCTGCTCTTGCAGGCCGGATAACCGCGCATCCAGCTCAGCCAAGCGCTTCTCTGCGGCGTCGCGATCGCTCTCCGCCTGTCGTGCATTGCGCTGAGCTGTTTCGTAGCTCGCGTGCTCTTTCAGTACCAGAGCAGCCCTCTTGCGGGTGACCGTCTGTGCATAGCGCCGGTAGTGCTCCAGAAACTCCTTCACCGCCTCTTGCGCCCGGCGAAAACTGTCCAGTTCCTTGCGGTCCTGCTCCAGCCCGCGGAACGCATCGGCGACTGTGGCCAAGACATTCGCAGGCAAAGGCGACAGCGCTTCGCTAAGGGCCTGGGAGAGAATCTTCTCATCCAGCTTGCGCGAGAGCTGTGGCTTGCGAAGCTGGATCAAGAGTCGCAACAGCGCTTCGTACCGCTGTTGCCCCAGCTGAAAGAGTGCCTGGTCTACTTCCCGACGGTACTGCGCAGCGTTGGTGAAGACTTGGCCGCTTGCTCCGATGGCCTCGTTGAGCCGCTCCCGTCCGAGCGGATACCCCCCTCCCGCGACCAGATGGAGCGATTGCCCCACGCGCTGCTTGGTCAGGAAGAACCACTTTCCGACCAGCCCGCCGCCGTTGACTGCGTGCAGACCGCAGCCGAGTGTCACAAAGTGCTCGCCGAGCTGATCTCGACGGCCAAACTCGATGAATGCATACCCTGTGCGGTCGCTGTGCTTTCCGCCAAGCAGCAAATTCCACTCGATCCGCTTGGCAGAATCCCCATCCGGTTCCAGCCGATCCGCACCGACGTCGCCGTCGAGAAGAAACGGCAAGGTCAGAGCCAGAACCCGCGACTTGCCGGTACCGTTGTTGCCGCGCAGAAGCAGTCGCCCCTGCTCAAAAACGAACTCTTGGTAGTCGTAGCGATAGAGGTTGACCAGGCCACAGCGCAGCGGTCGAAAGCGCTCGCTGTCAGGCGTTGGCAGCGATACAGCCTGCGCTCCGGTAGGCAGCGCTCCCGATGGCAGCCGGACGTGTTCTGCAATCAATTCGGTCGTCATTTGCGCGCCCCATTTGCACTGTCGGCGAAATCCAGAAGATTAATCTGCGGTCCTGAGTTCTTGGGCGTCGCCGCAAGCGCATAGCGGGCGATCGCGGGACGTGGAATGACCGCCGCCTCTACCGATGTTCCCGTCGTACCTCGCCGCACCAGACGCAGCGCTTCCAACCGATCCAATGTCTCGCAGCAAAGCCCATGAACCGCGCCTGCCTGCGTCGCATCTCGGCTCCAGTGACTCTTGTGTTGGGCAAC
>CAZKOY010000421.1:0-1585 GCA_964554495.1 uncultured Myxococcales bacterium | reverse complement strand
CCCGAAGCTGACCCGAAGCTGAATGGAGAAACCGCAACACATCGAGAACTACCGTGTGATCCGCGAGATCGGTCGTGGTGGCATGGGAGTTGTCTACGAGGCGGAGCATCGCGAGTTCAAGAGCCGCGTCGCCATCAAGGTGTTGCACCCGCGCCTGGCGCAGGATCCGCAGATCCTGGCCCGCTTCCGTCTGGAAGCCATCGCGGCCAACGTGCCGCAGCATCCCGGTATCGCCCGCGTGCTCGGGGGCAACGTACCCACCGACGGAAGCTTGCCGTACATCGTCATGGAGTATCTGGACGGCAAGCCGCTGCGGCGCCGCTTGAACAAGCGCCGCGAAGGCCTGCCCGAAAGCGTAGCCGTCCGCTTCGGCAAGCAGATCGCCGACGCGCTGGCCGCCGCCCATGGCAAGAAAATCGTCCATCGCGACATCAAGCCCGAAAACATCCTGGTCGTCCGCGATGACGCCGTACCCGGAGGCGAGCGCGCCAAGGTGCTCGACTTCGGCATCGCTGCCGTCGCTGCTGAGATCGCCGCGTCCGAGTCGCAGTCCGACACGCAGGTGAACACCAGCCCATTTTCTGGGCTGATCGGCACCGCCACCTATATGGCGCCCGAGCAGTGTCAGCGCATCGGCCACGCGCCCATCGATGACAAGGCCGATGTGTACTCGCTGGGCACCGTCATGTACGAGATGATCTGCGGACACCCGCCCTTCGTCGCCGACGATCCGGTGTCGGTGATGTACATGCAGATCCACAAGCAGCCGGATCCGCTGCGCAAGCTGCGACCGCAGATCACGCCCGAGCTTGACGACCTGATCCTGCGCATGCTGGCCAAAGCGCCCGACAAGCGGCCGACCATGCGCGAGGTCTCACTGACTCTGTCGCAGTTCGATCAGAACAGCGGTCCCAGCCTGCCAGGGCTGAGCAGCCTCGACGAGGCGCCGCAGGACCCGCGCAAGCGTCTGTTCTGGTACGGCGTGCTCGGCGCGCTGGGGCTGTTGGCCAGCTTGGCGCTGTTTCAGCAGTATCTCGTCGGTCCCAGCAACGTGAAGTGGCGCATCCTGACCATGCCAAGCGGCGCCGAGATCATCACCCCCGACGGAAAAGTCCTGGGCCGAACCCCCTGGGAAGAGCGCAAGGCCCGTGACCTGGGCAAGTTCCCTATCGAGCTACGTCTGCCTGGGTATTTGCCACAGCGCGTAGTCTTGGATCGCAGCGAAGACTACGACCGCACCTTGGTTCTCTCTCAAGAGCGACGATGAGCACTGCCTTTCGCCACCTCGTCGGACCACGGCTGTGTCGACGGCCGGCGCCGCATAGCATGGGTTCTCTTCGGTGTTGGGCGGTTTTCTTCCCGTTGCTCGGCGGGGTTTCCGGGCTGCCTGCGGCGCAGGCGCAGACGCAGATCCCTTCGCAGTCGGTTCTGCAATCGGTGACGCAGCCCGGCCAAGGGATCGCCGATGCCGGTGAGCCATGGTCCGTGGTCGTCAATCCCGCTGGCATGACGCAGGCGCGCGGCTGGCTGTTTGGCCTGCGCCACAGCGAGCTGTCGACGGACACCGGCTTCAGCGGACGCGGCA
>CAZKOY010000420.1:0-1585 GCA_964554495.1 uncultured Myxococcales bacterium | reverse complement strand
CCCACTGGCACCCGTACCACGAAGCGAGTCTGGCCTTTGTTGAGGTAAAAGTCTGTCCCCACGGTGCCGTCGATGCCAGTGCGCACGCGGATTTGCTCGATCGCATCCGGCCATGCCGCGATGTTGACGAGGATTCCCGGCTCGCGATCGCAACCCCAGGCCGCGCCGAGGATGCACAGCAGCAGGGCTGCCATTGCGGTCCCCCTGGTGCTCAGAATCAGCTGCTGTTTTGTCAGCTGCTGTGGGGTGGGGTGGCTCGTCACCGCAGCTTCGTGCTGTGCCATCATCGCTCCTCCAGCAGGCTCAATATGCGCAGTGCGCAGGGTTGCGTTGAAACAGTTGGGTCTTTCAGAACGGATTCCCTAGTGCGCTGACGTCCCGAAGATCCTGGGCTTTCATCGTAACGCATTTGCGACAAGCGCAGCCTGGGCGAACGCGGGCCTGTCTGATCCGTGCCGGCTGCTTGCTCGGCGCACGCGCCGCCGGATTCGATATAGCGTCAGCGACCAGTTGACTGACCACTGCGTGGGCGCGAAAATGAGACCGGAGTAGCCTACGCGCGCGCCTCACTACGTGTCATGAGCAGTCTGGCTGAAGGACAGCGATTGGGACCGTATCGGATTGTCCGCCTGCTGGGGCAGGGGGGCATGGGCGCGGTCTATGAAGCGCGGCAAGAACCGCTGGATCGCCGCGTGGCGCTCAAGACGCTGCATCCTGAGTACGCCAAGGACCAGGAGGCGGTGGCGCGCTTCTTCAACGAAGCTAAGGCGCTGAGCAAGCTGGAACATCCCAGCATTGTGCAGGTCTCGGACTTTGGGCATGCCGCCGATGGCACTGCGTACTTGGTCATGGAATTTTTGCGCGGGCAGAGCCTCGGACGTCGTCTGCGTGAGCTATCCGCGCGCGGCGAGCGCCTGCCACTGCTGACTGCCTTGCAGATCGCGTTTCAAACCGCCGATGTGCTGGCAGTGGCGCACAAGCAAGGCGTCGTGCACCGCGATATCAAGCCGGACAACCTGATGCTAATCACCGACGCTGTCGCGCCAGGTGGCGAGCGCGTGAAGCTCCTCGACTTCGGTATCGCAAAGTTATCGGGGACCGAAGACAAGGCGAACGTAAAGACCGCCACGCAGGCCGTGATGGGTACGCCGAGCTACATGTCCCCCGAGCAGTGTGCAGGCGCGGGCGGCGTCAACGCGAAGACCGATGTGTACGCGCTGGGCTGCGTGCTATTCGAGCTTCTGGCCGGGCGTCCGCCGTTTGTGGCCGAGGGAGCCGGGCAGCTCATCGGCATGCACCTGTTCCAGACGCCACCGGCGCTGCGTAGCTTGGTGCCGCAGGTGCCCGAGTCGGTTGCGGATCTGGTGCATCGCCTGCTGACGCGCGAAAAAGTGCAGCGGCCCACGATGGACGAAGCGGCGGATGCGCTGGCTCGGCTGCTGCCGCGCCTGCCGGGCGGGGCACCGGTGCTGCGCTCGCGTCCCGTGGGAGCTACCGATCCAAATGCCGGCCAAGTGACGGTGGTCTCTGCACCCAACTCGACGATCGGCAAGTCGATGGGGCAGAAAGCCGGACAGGCGCCGCG
>CAZKOY010000419.1:0-1619 GCA_964554495.1 uncultured Myxococcales bacterium | reverse complement strand
CCAGCTTGGCTGTGGCGCCCCAGCGCTCATATGCGTGGTAGGCATCGCGCAGATACACGAAAGCCAGACGGCTGCGGCCTTGCTTGATCAAGAAACGTGCGCACAGCTCGGAAGCGAGGGCGACGTGATGGACGAACTCGTTGGCTTGCGCCGCGGTGATGGCCTGGTCGAACAGATCGAGCGTCTCGGCGAAGGTGCCACGCAGCCGCGAGAGCTCGGCTTGCAGCAGCAGGTACTTGTGGCGGAAGTTCGCTGGATAGCACGCGGCCCAGCGACTGAGCTGCTCGCTCAGCTTGGTCAGAGTCGTAGGTGGTCCTTCTTCTTCTCCGGGCACGTGACCCTGCGCGACCAAGGCGAGACAGGTAAAGAAGTGCAGATCGGTGACGAAGTGAAGGCCCAACGTACCATCGGTGCGTCGCTGCGCTTCCTGAGCCCAGCGTGCCGCGGCGTCATAGTCGCCATGCAGGAGCGACAGCATGAGCTTCAGCGTGTAGTACCAGCACGTCAGCGTTGTGAACTCGGTCTGCTTGAACGACTCAACGAACTTGTCTTCGTCGAAGTCAGGAGAAGAAAGCGATGTCGGGCCGCTGGTCTTGCCCTGCAAGCTGCGGATGGCTTGACGCGACACGGTCAAAGCCCCCAGAGCGAAGGGCTCACGCGTGCGTTGGGCCGTCACAAACAGGCGCTCGATCTCCTGCTCGACCGAGGACAGATCGTCGCCCGCAGCCAGGAGCTGCGTAATGGTGTGGAAGCAGCAGTACCCGACGAACACGAAGTCGCCGGTCTGCAAGCCGGCTTCGATGCCTGAAGCCAGAAACTCCATGCTGGAGTGCAGCGGGTTTTGATAGATGTTCACAAAGCCCGCGAATAGACCGTTGAGCCGGCACTCCAGCGCGACGTTGTGAAATTTCTTGTTCAGCGCCAGGCCCATCTTGCCGAACTCATAGGCTTCGGCGTGGTTGCCCAGCACATTGGCCGCGATGACGGCGTACGACATATGCGCGTACGACGTGAATTCAGTGTTGCCGTGTCGCAAGGACAGAGTAGCGAGCTTCATCACGAACAAAGACATCAATGTCGGTCGGACGAAGAACGCGGGCGTACACGCACCCAAAAGGAGCCGCTGGATCATCCGCTGCTGCGGATCGACGCAGCTTGGCAGATCGGACAGTGCAGCGATCGGACGATTGCCGATCAGCTCTTTGAACTCTCCGACGGCAGCAGGCATCGCTTGCAGCTGATCGGTATGTGCCTCAGGGAACGTCAAATCAAAGCGCGCAAGGGCCTCCAGCCCGACCTGCATCGCTTTCATCATCAGGCCCTTGGTGGCGTAGAGCTCGATGCGCAGAGCCGCAACTCGACCGTGCTCCAAGTTGTCGCGCAGGTGCGGCTGCAGTGACTCAAAAAGAGCCTCGGCCTGCTCTAGCTTGCCGCTCAGATAGAGGCACTCGGCGAGCTCGACATGCAGCTCCAGGCTCAGGCCGGGCTGCGTCATCCAAGACGACTCGGTTAAGAGTGCTACGCCTGCCTGCAAGTATTCAGCGGCGGCCTGATGTGCCGCGGTGCGCTTGGCGCGGATACCAGCGCGCAGGTGAACCGTCGCGGCCTGCACGCGCTGG
>CAZKOY010000418.1:0-1622 GCA_964554495.1 uncultured Myxococcales bacterium | reverse complement strand
CGCCGCAAGCGCTCACCTTGGTGGAACGCCACGCCGTCGATGTAGATCGCAACCTTAGCGTTTGGCAGCGTGAAGTCTGCGGTGGTAATTGGTGCGTCCCCAGGCCGTATGGAGATGGCTGTTTGCTTTTCAACAGCAAGGCCATGCTTGCCAAAGAGCTTCAGGAATCGTAGTTCCAGTGGCGATCCGACGCCCGCCGCGTATGCCGCCAGCCACGGCGATGGATTGGATTCGTCGCGCGGACGAACGGGCAATCGTTCGGGAGGGCGGGCGCGTAGAACCTCCAAGTCTTGCATGATTCGCGGCCACGACAGATGCTCATGCACACGCTGGTTCTGATAGTTCTTCAGGCAGCGGTAGCAGGCTGAATCGCATTCTTTATGCTCTAAGTGGTCCAGAGCGCGAGCGGCGACCAGATTCAGCTCCGCGGCAGCGCGATCGAGGAAGCCACTGCCGCCGACAGCAGGGTCGATGAAGGTCAGCGCGCCAACCTTGTGGCGGCCCGTTTCATCGCTCACTTCCCAGCAGGGCTCTAGCTCGAACTCAATTTCTCCACCGTCGAGCATGTACAGGTGGCGGATGCCAATGCGGAGCGCGTAGCCGAGCGACTGGCCCCAGCGCTGGTACTCAGCATCATCCAAGTCTAGCGGCAGCGGGACGACCAGTCGCAACGTCGATGCCTTGACCGATGTCGTGATGGCGATGGGATGAGGGCGCTCACCCGCACGCGAGCAGTTTGGAAAGTGTCCATATGGATCGCGCTCGGTCGTGACCTTGCGCGCCTTCTTCCGGCCCTTGCCGGGGTCTTCGTTTTCGGGAAGCGTTAATGTCTTGCCGCAGCTTGAGCAGAGGAAGAAGCCGCGCCCACCTCCAGGGATGCCGATGCCGCGCTGGCGTTCAGTTGGGGTGGGAGGCTTCCATTCGTTGACCCAGCGAACTTCCTCTTCTCGGCTCAGCTCGGCTTCCCACTCGGTCGGCAGGCGATACCGCCAGACTGGATGTCCGTTGCGCTGGGGATGACAGCGTACCAGCGCCGAGATCGCGTACCGGTCCTCTTCTTCCAACACTGGAGTGTCATCGCGTACAGCAAGAAATCCGCCGTATTCGTGCCCCGGATTGTCGCGTCCGACCGTCGCTGTAGACTGACACCGCGGGCAGATCCCTTGCTGAGCGCCGTAGCACAGGCCGCAGTCTTTGCATCGTGAATAGACCCAGCCAGGCTCCTCGGTCTTGGGGTTCCAGGGAGAAGCAGGATCAAGCCCAACGACTCGCCAACGGTGCCCGCGAGCGTGTGCGCGACCGTCAGGCTGGTACTGCGCGATGCCGAAGCGACGCTCGACCGAGATCGGCTCATCGGCATCTTTGTCGTTCAGCAGCCGCAGCGTGGATGGCTCGCTCGGGAACTCATAACCCGGCAGCAGGCCAAACTCAGCGAACCGCCGCATGGGATTTCCAGAAGATCGGTCGTCCGCATCGCCATTGCGTGGCTTGTTCTCACTCGGTATGCCGAGGAGCTTGTGCTTTAGCTCCATCGCATAGATGGCGGGACGCTGACCGCGACCTTCTTCACTCCACCGCTTTACCGAGTCTTGGAGCTGAACAATCTGCAACCGGACACGTTC
>CAZKOY010000417.1:0-1637 GCA_964554495.1 uncultured Myxococcales bacterium | reverse complement strand
CACTTCATCGCCATACTCCAGCGAATGCAGGCGCGGCAGAGGGGGCAGGGATGAGGAACCAAGGCGTGCTAGCAATCATCCCTGAGCCGGCGTTGCAGGTCGGCGACGATGTCGAGGTCGGAACCATCGCGGGATATCTTCCGCGAACGCAGGCAACTCAGTTCAAGCCGGCGCGCATCGTGCGTGAGACGCGGACGCGTTGGATTTTGAGCACGGGTCAGCGGGTAGACAAGCAAAGTCTGACGGTGCGCGAAGCCTACACAGGATATGACACGTTCATTCGCGCGGCTAAGCGATGACCTGCCCTGCCTGCCAACACTACGCACGCGGAGGCTGCGTCCATCCGCTGTCCGACCGCGACTTCTACAGCGAGGACAAGACCGCGTGCGATTTGTTCCACGCCGCGCCCCCGGTGCCGCTTGCGCCGCGGGTGCTGAATCGAGAGAGGGAGAGAGCCAATGTTCCGACTATTGTGGGTCTGCCTGCATATTCTCATCGTCGGTAGGTTGCCGCGAAAGCCGTGCCGACTAGAGAGTTGCATGAAGGGCGCGGCACCTTGGCGACCGCCGGCTGCTGACTTCTGCGCGGTGGGCTTTTGCGATGAGCACTGTGAGAAGCACTGCGGCTGCGCGAAAGCGTTAGTGGACCAAGTAAAAGCAGACCGGCGCGAAGTGGCGCGGTTGATGGAGGGAACGTGATGCGCATCGAAGACCTGCTTGAGTTCGAGGGGCTGACGGCGGACCATGTGCGGGCGTGGCTACAGCGCAAGGGCTTCACGCTGCATGAGGTCCGCAGCGGGCGCCAGTGCTGGGTGCGCGGGACGGAAGCGGTAACGGATGACACGCTGACTGCATCGGGAACGCTGGTCTATCTAGCGTCCGTGGTCGCGGGATGTTCCGTCCAATCCCTCCTGACTGAGATCAACCCGCGGATGCGTCCGGGGTGGCCGACGGATGAGGAGATCGAGAGGCATCGTGACGGGAAGTGGATCTGCGAGGGCGAGGACGGCGAACTGTACTTCGGGGCCTTCCGTGAGGACGAGGAAAGCAGCGACGTCTACTTTTTCTACGGCGACGAATTGTTCTCGCTGTCGCCGATTGACGCTCGGCACTGCCGCTTTTGGCCCTGCGACGCGCACGGCAACAAGGTGTCCAGGGTGCCCCGATGAAGTGCCGGGACGGGTGCGAGGGACGGCGAAAAACGACACAGATCGCGTGTGCCGAGTGCTGGGCAAGGGTTCCGCTGTCGCTACGTCTGGAGTGCAAATTCATAGGCTCGCTTATGCAGATGGCTGAGGCGGAGAAAGCGATCCGCGACTGGCTCGCGGCTGACGACAAGAGGAGAGGGTGATGGACACGGCGAACTTGATCGAAGAGGCGGAGCGGTGGGCAAAGAATGTCAGCGAGTCGCCTGGCAATGGCACGGCGGGCGAAGACCTATATGGGGCTAAGTTGCTATGTGACCTCGCCGCCGCCCTGAAAGCAAGCGAGGAGCGGGCGCGGAAGGCGGAGAAAACCCAAGAACAGCTGTACGACGAATGGCGCGAAGAGCTGCGGGTTTCGGAGCGGGAACGCGACGCCATCGCCGCCGCGAACCTCGCCGCCAACAAGCGGATCGTGGAACTGGAGCATGAGCGG
>CAZKOY010000416.1:0-1649 GCA_964554495.1 uncultured Myxococcales bacterium | reverse complement strand
CGCGCACTTGCCGTCTCGGGCGCTGAGATCGTCACCGTTGCGCTGCGCCGCATCGAATTTTCCGCCGGCAAACCCAACCTGCTTTCCGCCCTCGATCGCAGCCGCTATCAGCTCTTGCCCAACACGGCTGGCTGTTACACCGCCGAAGATGCCATCCGCGTCTGTCGCCTGGCCCGCGAGCTTGGCATGACCGACTTCGTCAAGCTGGAAGTCATCGGCGATCCGCGCACGCTGTTTCCCGACGTCGAACAGACGCTGGCCGCAGCGCGCGTCTTGGTCAAAGAAGGCTTCGTCGTCCTGCCGTACATCACGGATGATCCCATCGCCTGTCAGCGCTTGGCCGATATCGGCTGCGCCGCAGTGATGCCCTTGGCGGCGCCGATCGGATCGGGTCTGGGCATTCGCAACCCGTACAACCTGCGCATCATTCTGGAAACCGTGAAGGTGCCAGTGATCGTCGATGCCGGCGTTGGGACAGCGTCCGATGCGGCCGTGGCGATGGAGCTAGGCTGCGACGCGGTGCTGATGAACACCGCAATCGCCGGAGCCAAAGACGCCGTGTTGATGGCCGAGGCCATGCGCCAAGCGGTCGAGGCCGGACGCAAAGCCTTCCGCGCTGGTCGCATCGCCCGCAAGCTGTACGCGACGGCGTCTTCTCCGCAGAGCGGGCTCTTGGCTGGGGTCGGCAGCGGCCTGCCCCCGGTCTCGCCGCATGACATCGAGTGACGCGTTGCACGCGGTGCTGCTTCGTGACGCGCCGAAGCGTAGCTCGCGGTCTTTGTCCTCGCGGGTTCTTGTGATCACCGACGGCGTGAGCGTGCCTGGCGAGCCTGCGAGGTCCCGGTCGACAGGCTCGGCTGCGCTGCCAAGCGACGCGGGCCTGGCGACGGCTGCAGCGATGGCATCGTCCACCAAGCTTGAGGCGCTGCTTTCGTGCCTGCTTTCCGCGGTGCCGGCGGGCGCGCTCGCGGTGCAGCTTCGCAATCGCACGCTGCCGACGGCTGCGCTGCTGGATCGGGCGCGCACGCTGCGAGCGCTGACCACCCGCTATGGCGCTCCGCTGCTGATCAACGATCGGCTTGATGTTGCGCTCGCCGTCGAGGCGGATGGCGTTCACCTGCCAGGCCAGGGTCTGCCGCCCCAGATCGTGCGGCGCTGGCTCGGTGACCGCCTGCTGATCTGCGCCGCCGCGCACTCGCTTGCCGAAGCGCGACTGTTGGCCCAAGCCGGGGCCGACGCTGTCACCTTAAGCCCCATCTGGCCAACGCCTTCAAAGCCCGCGTTGCCCATCGAAAAAGGCGGAGTGCAGCCCCTGGGATTGGATGTCTTGGCGCAGGCCGCGCGGTCGCTGCCCGTACCGGTCTTTGCGCTCGGCGGCATCGACCGTGTTGAGCGCGCCGCTGCCTGTGCAGCCGTTGGCGCCCGCGTCGCCTGCATACGCGCGCTGTTCGCGCCATCCTCTGACGCTGCCGGTATGCGTGCCGCCGCATTTGTGGCTGCGGCGACGGCTGCCAGCTTGCCGGGATGACGTCGCGCGCTCGTTTTGCCTCGTACGATGCCTTCTTGGAAACGAAAGGACGGAAACAAGCGATGAACAAAAAGAAGATCGATCTAGGGCAGGCGCCGACCCGCTTCGGCACGCAGTATCC
>CAZKOY010000415.1:0-1660 GCA_964554495.1 uncultured Myxococcales bacterium | reverse complement strand
GTGAGCTGCACTGGTGTGATGCCGCGGTGAGCTGCACTGGTGAGCTGCACTGGTGAGCTGCACTGGTGCGATGCGGTACTGGTCTGTGCTGGTGGTGCGCAGCATCAGTGCGCAAATCACCCACGAATCATCTGAAGCTAGGTCCAAGATAGCTATAGGCCCACCGTGGGGGCAGATGTGGTGCCGACGGAACGCGATCTATGGGGCATGCTGCATCCAGTGTCACGCAGCCGAGCTGACCGGGGAAATCTTACCCCCAGTCTCTCACACGTCGGTACGTGAAGCTCTCGAGTCGTACGGCTCGTGCCAGCCTTGACCCCTGCAAGCCCTTCGCCGTTTCAATGGACACAAACGAAGAGACAGAGCACTGCCCGAAGGAGGGTTTCTCAGAGGGCTCAATGAATGCACCGCTCTCTCGCAATCAGGCAGGCCTGCTCAAGACTCCGTCAGCAGCACGGCGACCGCCAGGGAGCCAGCGGTGGCGCATAAAGTCGGGCTGTCGCAAGGGCGAACGACAACGCGGCTACGGATCGCGTCAGCGCCTCTATGCCATCGGGGAACGACGGCGCGAAAGCACAGCTGCAGCGATGAGAGACAGGATCGCGAGCACTGCGAAGTACCGATGATGCGGCCATCGATCCCAGGCAAGAGCCAGCAGTGCGGCGAGTCCGTTGCCGACAGCGCTGCTCGCAAACCACAGCCCGACGGCGCGTGCGGCTTTGTCGCATGGGGCCAAGCGAGTCACCAGCGACATGCCGAGGGGGGCGAGAAGAATCTCGGCGATGGACAGCAGCAGGTAGCAGCCGATGAGCCACACGCTGCTGACGCGGCCCGTGTCGCCCCCTTGCAGGCTCGCTGCGGCCATCAGCGCGAAAGCGGCAGCGGTCGCGACGTAGCCCCAGACCAGCGGGAGCACCGTTGATTGCATGCGTGCCTGGCGCCGCCGATGCAGGCGCAAGAACACCGGCAGCATCGCGATAACCATCAAGCCATGCAGCGCTGCGAAGTGGCCGGGACCGAGCTGCATCGTGCGCGAAGACAGAACGACTTGTTGCTGCGTATTCATCGCGGCGAAGACGGCCAGCGAGGTCGCTGGCTGCTGTGCGGTCAGCCAAAATACGACGGCGACCGAGCAGAGTAGCCACACGGCGGCCATGTTTCCTTGGCCCTCCTCGGCTGCTGGCTGCGCACCGAGCAGAGCGGACTCCGATGTGTCGATTGATTCTGTGGGCAACGTGAGCAGCAGGCCAGCACTGAGCAGGGAGGCCATCGCCGCACCGCAGAACAGCGCTCCCCAACCAAATGTTGCGTGGGCCCATTCTCCGAACACTGCGCCCAGCGCGTAGCCGATGTTCGCGGCAAGGTAGTGCCATAGGAAGCCGCGCTCCCTCGCTCGTTCTTCATCGCCCATCGCGCGAGCAAGGAGGACATGCAGGCCCGGTCGAAACAGGCTGTGTCCCAGAACCATCAGCGCAAGCGCCGGCCAGAATAGCGACGCGGGGTCCGCGGCCAGAGAACCGTACGCCAACGTCAGCAACGCGGCGCCAAGTCCGGTCGATGTGTGGACTCCGAGTTTGCGATCCGCGAGCCAGCCACCAGGCAAGCCGCTCAGATACGACAGCGCCTGAAAGATCGAGAGGACCATCAGCGCCGTCGCTGC
>CAZKOY010000414.1:0-1666 GCA_964554495.1 uncultured Myxococcales bacterium | reverse complement strand
TCTTGTCGTGTCGCTCTGTCTCTTGCGCCGTGTCGCTGCGGCTGGTCATGTCCGCCTCGTACAGCGTGACTATGCCAACGTCCGCATCCAGAATCAGACGCAAGTTCGGCGTCATGGGGTCGTCGCTCATGCGGTAGGATTTCCATGGCAACGCCTCGACCCGACTCCGCAGACTCGGCACCGGCTGCGCGTGCGGGTCCGCGGGCTCGACGTAGGGACGCCAGAGGGCGCCGTCAAAGACGGCGTCCGACACACGAATCCATGCCCCTTCGGAACCGCTGTCCATCCGGATCGCTAAAGCCCGCGGCTCGACGGCGTCCCCGCCATCGATAAGCCACCGCGGAATCAACGCTACGGAGCGCTCGATGGTGTGCGGTTCATTGGTTCCGCGCAAGCGTGGATGCCGGCTCACTTTGTATCTGCCCGGCTTCGTCGGGCGGTCGGGGGTCCAGGTCATTTCCCTCTCCTTGCGCGAATCTTTGCGTTGTGCTTATCGAGACACGCGCGGTGATTCTTCGTCGGTTCATTGCAGGGGCGCGAACATCGCCGGCACACGTTGCCCTGATTCGCACGATGCTTCTGACTCGCCAGCCGGTGATACTCGCGGCGCTGCTCCGGGGACATGTCGCGGTAACGCATCACAGCGCCAGCCGCGTCTGTTCGCGCGGCAACTCGATATCGCTCTCGACTTCGTTTCCCCACGCCGCCCAGCCCTCGCGCTTCTGCCGGGCAAACATCTCCAGCCAGGGCCCCGGGCTCATGCGCTCGATCTGCTCATGTACGATCAGCGGCTTGGCGCTGTGCCTGCCCCGTGGCGCGTAGATGGTCTGTCTGGGCTTCCACTTCGGCATCATCGGCATCCCGCGAACGCAGAACAGCAGGATCTCGGCGTCACAGCGCATGTACTGACCCAGCCCGGGAGACTGAGGGCGAACGATCAGCAGCTCGCGCTCCCCTCCGCGCTCATCCGAGCACATTTCATAGTTGGCCGTCGCCTTCACCCACGGCCGGAAGTTGACATATCGAAAGCCCCACCCGCGCGCGCAGTCGATCGCGTGAGCCAGAAAGTTTCCAGTCGCCCACAGCCACAGGTGCGCGTCCTCTGCGGCCAACTCGCCCACCGGCAGCGCTGCGATCCTGCGAACCGACATCAGCGGGTAGTGCCGATCCGCCCCGCGCTTGCTCTTGCCGCCGCCGTGCTCAGGCCATGGCGGGTCAATGAGGATGGTCTTGTAGGCCACGGTCTCTCCTTCGTCGGGTGGCATCGCCCCCGCGTTTGCTTGCACTCCGCCCACGTCGCGCGCTTGGCTGCCTGCTGTTCTTCGCGGCTCACGACCGGGTCCGCGCTCCTCGGCGGTGGCGTGTCGGGTCCGGTCAGATGCAGCAGGACCGCGCAGATGCCGACGATGGCGCCGCCGATCTCAGTGGCGATTAGGGGCCACATCGGGCTTGGCTTCCCAACAGGGACAGCGCGTGGCGTCGCTCTGCGCCCAGATCACGCTGCGGTAGTCGCCAAAATTAGACACCATCGGCAACTTGACCGTCGGATATACACACTTGCCGTAGCGCTCTTGAAGAACGCGCGGCACCCTGTGCTTACTCATGCGCGGCGGCGCGATGTCCGCGTGCCGGCAGTTCCCGCAGGTCTTGGCGATCGTGTCGCTCA
>CAZKOY010000413.1:0-1668 GCA_964554495.1 uncultured Myxococcales bacterium | reverse complement strand
TGATCGAAGCTGTACAGCACATCGACGGCGTGATGATCGCTGCGGGTGTGAAAGGCGAGCGGCTGGCCCAAGCCCAGCTCCGATGCGACGGACCAGGCCAGCGCGGTCTTGCCGCAGCCTGGCTCACCCGTGACGAGCAGCGGCTTTTCCAGGGCGATGGCGGTGCGCACAGCATCGCGTAGACGCAGGTCGGCCAGGTACGCCCCCCGCTCACCACGCGTGACGGTGCTGGGGCCGGTGGCTCTGCCTTGGCCTTCGTAGAGCAGGTAAAGCTCTTCGGCGGGCAGCGTCCTTTGGCTGCGGCCAGGGTTCGATGTAGATAGGGCAGTCGACATGGCAGCATCCTTTTCTGGAATCACAGGTCGTCGGGAAGCTCGTCGTTGATGCGCCGCAGGATCTGTTCCGAGCTTGCGCCCTCGCTAAAGACGGCGGTGATGAACTCTTTTCGTGCCGCCTGGCATTCATCGGCGGGGAGCGCGCTGGCATAGCCGATGACGGTCAGAAAGTCTTCGATATCGCTGGGCGTGATCGGCGCCAGGTCTTTCGTGGCTTCAACCAATAGGGGCAGCTTGCGTCCTTCGAGCAGACGACGAATGAGACCCCGTGCCGCCGCTTCGCCCGTGCTGGAAGCCTGGGTAGCCGTCGGAGTGGACCCCGGGGGCGAGCCATCTGCCTGCCACTCGATCGGCTGCACTAGCTTGCATGCATACTCGGTGCGCAGCGACGACAGGACCGTCGGCAGCCAGTCGGTGTAGTACTTCACCAGCGCCTCGTGCTCGTAGCCTCGACGCACGATCGGATGCAGAAGCACCAGCGCGTGGTGCTGCAGGTTGCGCGACAGCACACTCGGCAGCATCGACTCGTTCGACGTGGAGTGTCCAAGGGCGGTGAGCAGCGCGGCCAAGAAGTCGCGCCGATCGACGGGAAAGCTCGGCGAGGGGGGACGCGCTTTGCGCCACGGCACGCGCACCACCTTGCGCGGTACGTGGCTGGGCAGCGCCACTTCGAGTCGCGCCAGAAAGAACTCGTGCGCCTCGCCCTGGCTACCCGGCAAGATCACCACTTGATGATCTGGGCGAGCCAGCGCGCCGCGCATGTACTCGAACTGCTTGCCCCGATCGCAGTGCAGGTAGGGATCGCCGTGCCCAAACGCCCGCTGACGCAGGGACGCGTCACCGCGCTGGTCGCCCGATTCCGACTGCGGCTCCGCGGGAATCTGACCAGGGAACTGCTCGCGAAGCTTCTGCAGGACCGGCGCGGCCCCTTCGCGCTTCAACAGCAAGCTGATGCGTGCTTGCCGATCCATCGCGGCCCCGAACCTCTGCTCCGTCTCAGCAAAGTGGTCCTGGCAGAACGCCTCAAAGTCAGAGTCCGTCTTGAGAAACTCGTACAAGCACTTCCGCACCCAGGCATCCATGAACAGAAACATACGCGATGCGCCGGGCCGTTCTGACGATCTCTTGCGAAGAAGTCAGAGGCGCAGAGCCTGCCGCGCCTCCCGTGCGGTCGCGAAGTCGGTCCAGCGCAGGTGCAGATCCGACAGGGACAGCGTCACTCGCGAAAAGCGCAGGTCTGATCGATCACGGCACCACTCGACGGCAACAAGCAGCAGACCGGCGAAGCGCCGCATCGCCAGCAGGCGCCAGCGTGGCCAGCGACCGGTCGACA
>CAZKOY010000412.1:0-1676 GCA_964554495.1 uncultured Myxococcales bacterium | reverse complement strand
AGGAGCCATGACCATGCCACCAGCGATGCTTTGCAAGGCGTCGGCTTTGCTGTCGTTCCTTTTGGCGGCGAGCTCGCTGTCCGGGTGCGCGCAGCGAATGACGGTCCGGGAGTATGTTCTGTCGAAATTGCCGCGGAGCAATCCCGGGTTTGTCGCTGCGATGGAAGCGGCGAATGCTGGGCAGACGGCGTTTAATCTGAACGCGGATACGCCGATTCTGGAGATTCGCGACGACAGCGACGTCAGTCGCCGCCTGGCAGACCTACTGACCAAGTCGCGCGATGCGTATCGCCGTGCCACGTCCTATCGCTTCGACGAGTTTTCTTCGACGCTGCAGCCAATGAAAGATCACGTCAAGCTGACCGACGTGGACATTCCGCGATCGGAACGCGTGGCATTGCCAGGAATGGACATCGGAGTCCGGGTGCAGGCCAGCAGCGCCCGCGTCGATGTCACGTGCGTTGAGAGCGCGCGGGGCCTGCCTGTGCTGCGCTTTGACGCGTCGATGAATCCCACGGTGACGCGCGAGTTCTATCCGTATCTGGTTGGCGACAAGGTCGACGTCGCCGGCGACATCAAGCAGACCATTCGACGGTAGATCAGTCCGATCGGCGCGTGACTGCGCGCCACGTCTGTCCAGCTCTGCCGCACGCTAATGCGCACCCGCTGGTCGAGGCGGCTGATATAGGATGGCGGACTGTACTGGGACCGCTGCATCGTTGCCCGTGACGTTCCAGAAGCGGGGCCACGCGTAGGAGCACAGGTGTCAAGGGAACGGGCGGCGGGGGGCGCGACCCAAGCGCTGACCTCGCTTGATCTCGCCTGGTAGCCAAGTACAGTCCAAGGGATGCAGGACAAGCAGCCACCGCCCAGGCGGAAAGCGAAGCGGACAGACGCAGCGGATCCCCAGCCGGTCCCAGCGCTGTCGGGGGGGACGCCAGCGGTGCCCGAGTCGTCGAAGCACATCGACGAGCTGTCGATCTTGGGCGAAGTGCCGCTCGATAAGCTGACGGATGCGCTGTACACGAACCTCGCGGCGGGGCTGCAGCTGATGCAGCGCTTCAAGGACCGGCAGCCGGGCAGTGAGCGTGAGCGGTGGAACAAGCACGCGAGCGCGCTACAGGCCATGGTGCGGGCGCTGCATCGCGAGCGCCCTGCAGAGACCGGCGCAGCGGAAGAGGGCTCGATGGAGGCGGCGCTGGACCCGGAGCGGGTCAGCGAGTTCGGCACCAGGGTGGCACGCGCGAGAGAAGCCGCCGGGCTGACGCAGCGAGCCTTGGCCACGCGGTCGGGGCTGTCTCTCAAGACGATTTGCAACATCGAGATGGGGCGCCACTCACCGTCACATGGAACGGTGCTGCGGCTGCTGCTGGTCAAGGAGCTGGGGCTGGAGCACAAAGAGGTGCCATGGCGCTTTCGCCCCAAGCCCGACACCGGATCGACGCCGAACTGCTGGATCGCGCCGGGCTACGAGTCCCTGAAGATGTTCGCCGAGCTCATCGAGGCGGTGAATGGTCCCGGCGGCAAGGTCGAGCAGACGTTTGTGTACCTGGATCATCGCAGCGCAGAGAACTGGAACGAGCTGTGCAACCAGTCCGAGTACGTCACCAAGTATCGCGAGCGCATGCCGCTGGATGCGATGGCGCAGCGAATTCTGGAAGAGACCGGCCATGTGC
>CAZKOY010000411.1:0-1681 GCA_964554495.1 uncultured Myxococcales bacterium | reverse complement strand
TATCCGCGAAAAAGTTTGACAGAGAGCAGACGTGTGATAGACGTGTAGCAGGCATCGATTCGACCGATGCTTTCCGGCCGTCCGGTGTTCGTTGCACCGAGACGGCCTTTTCATTTCCAGGGGTTTTTATGGGCGATCGGGAACGGGGCCCGATCGCAAAGTCCGCTGACCATACATAGATTCACGCTGTCGATCAATTTTTGTGCGGCGAATTCGTAGGTTCTGTCCGCTTGGGAGGGTCGCGGATCTGCAGCGTCCCGTTCAACGGTAGGGCATCGAGCCGCACCGTGAGTGAGCCGTCTGCATTCGGAAAGGCAAGGCCCAGCCGCAACCACTGCGTGTGCTCACCGCGAGTGATTACGGTGTACACGACCTTGTAGGGCTTGCGCCTGTCAGCGTCCGCCATGGGGGCTCTCTGCAAGCGGTAGGTTTGCTGCCAAGGCTGCGGCTGTCTCTCCGTCGGACAGCGTCGCGTGAAGCTGCAACTGATACTCAATGAACGAAGGCCAAGGCCCCAGGCGATCGAGGAAGCGCGCCGGATCGTATCGCTCGGCTGCGAACTCTTGCAGCGCTTGCCGAAGGATCCGTGAAGCTGCGGCAGGGTCCGCACCGCCGAGAGGGAGCGAGAGGATAGGACCGGGCGCTGGGCTGGGTAGCTGCAGCGCCCGACAGAGCCGCACCGCGATCGGAGTGGTAACGGCATGCCGGCCGCGCTCAAGCTTCGCAATCGTCGACTCGCTTACGCCCGACAGTCGCGACAAGGCCGCACGACTCAAGCCCAGCCGTTCACGCTGCGGGCGCAGCGTCTCGGGCCCCCAACTGCGCGGGAATCTAGGCGTGGGGGCCATGCTCGGTCACGCGTGCGTGTTGAGCCATGGCCGCTCGATCCTCGATCGCGCGGCTTGCCGTGATGATGTTCGGTGGCCCACCGCGGCCGGCTCGCTTCACCGCCCGCATGGCTTCATCCGCTTGACCCAGCACCGCACGCGCGGACAGCGCCACACCGGGCGCAACAACCACAGCCCCGATCGAGACAGAGATCCCGGCCGCATGAAGAAACGAGCGGACGAGCGTCAACGTGGTATCGGCCCGCACCGCATCGGCGCCCGGCATCAGGATCGCGAACTCGTCACCCGCCCGATAGAACCGGAAGAGCTGATCGGTGCATCGACCCTGTGACAGCTTCAGCAGGATCAATCGGACACCTTCAAGCAAGCGAGCGTTTCCTGCCTCGTGTCCGTGGCGCTTGTTGTACGCGCCGAAGTGGTCGAAGTCGAGGAAGGCCACAGTCAGCGGATGGCGTGACGCTGCACACGCAGCCAGGGCACCGGGAAGCGCGATCTGTTCCAGATAGCGGCCGTTGGGCAGCCCCGTCAGATCATCGAGACAGAGCAGGCGCTTGATTGCCTCTTGGTCGCGGGTGAGCTGCGCGAGCTGCTGCAGAACATCGGGGGCTGGCGGCGCTATTGGCTCGTTGCCCTTGTGCCAGAAGTGCGCGATCCACGCGCCTGCGCACACGCACAAGATAGCGACCACGCACCACGCCGCGAAATACTCGGCACCGTACAGATACAGCGAGGTGAAGAAGGAACTGATCGCGGACATCATCGGGGGCTCTCCTTTGACGGTGGGGAGGCCCGTGGTACGGTCGCGCCGTTCCGCGGGCTCTCGCGGGACACGG
>CAZKOY010000410.1:0-1682 GCA_964554495.1 uncultured Myxococcales bacterium | reverse complement strand
AGCAGGGGCTTGTGGTTCGTTGGCGGCTCTGGAGCAAGGCGCGCAGGACGGATAGGAGTCGCTGGCATAGGTACCTCGTGATATTGCGCCAGCCGAAAATCCTACGAGGACGCGGAAAAAAGAAAAGCGGTCCTGATATCACGGCGACTTCGTTCGTGATCCTGAGCCCGACGAAGCAGCCCCCCGCCCAGCACGGGACGCAGAGAGACAGCGATCTGCGCGCGGCTTGGCCTTCCTGCCCCCAGCCGATGTGCGCGCGGTGATATTGCGGCGTCGATTTCCGTGATATCGCGCCGTCGCCCACGGTGATATCACGCGAGTCGGGCCGGTGATATCACGGCAGCGATCGCGCCCCTCTAATCACTGCGCAGAACCCTGGTTAGTACTTCATCCGCTCGATTTCTGCGTCGAGAAATTCGTTCGATAGGTGAGCGTAGACCATCGTGGTGCGGACTTCGGAGTGGCCGAGGAGGCGCTGCAGAGCGAGGAGGCTGCCGCCTTGGGCGAGGAAGTTGGAGGCGAAGGAGTGGCGCAGGGCGTGCCAGCAGCGGGCGATGGGTTTGCAGCGTGCAGCGGAGAGCAAGTCGGGAAGTCCGCGCGGGGAGTTCGTTGCGCTGGAGAGCTTCCAGATGCCGTCGCGGCCTTTGACGGGGACGACCAGTCCTTCTGGTGTCTGGGGACAGCGGGAGCGCCAGTCCGCAAGAATTGGGAGTAGCGCGGACGGCAGCTTCAGGTGGCGAGGCTTGCCGTTCTTCGGTGTCGTGTTGTAGGAGCGCGCGATGGTTACGCGACCGCGGGCCAGATCGACATCTCGCCAGCGTAGGCCAAAGATCTCGCCGCGACGCAGGCCCAGGTAGACACCGAGTGCGATTCCGACATGACGACTGCGCCAGATGAGGCAGGTGCGGCCGCGCTGTTCGGCTTCTGCGAGCAGGCGACGAATTTCCTCCGCATCAAGCCACTCATCGACGCGCTGTGGGGGCGACGGTTGTTCGACGCCGTGGGCGGGATTCCGATCGAGCAGTCCTTCACGCCGGGCCCACGAGAAGACGGCGCTGAGGCCGGCAAGGGTGTTGCGAACGGTGCCATTGGGATAGCGGCGGCTGACGTGATCGCGGATCTGCGCGATGTGCGCGGGCCGTAACTCGATGGCGCGGACCTTTGCGACCTGCGGTGCCCACTTGTCTACGCGGCGCAGGATGCAGCGCAGTCGCATTCGATAGCGATTCAAGTCCTTGATGCGCGGGCTAGAGAATCGCGACAGAAACGCTGAGCAGAGCTCGTGCAGCGTCAGATGGCTCTCGTCCGCTTCCTCGATACCGGCCTTGCCACGTCCGACGCGCGCTTCGATCTCGACGAGCATCTTGCGCGCGAGGGCTGCCGTCGGCTGGTGGCTCGCTCGCTGCTTGCGCCGTCCGTCGGCATCGACCCAGCGCACATACCAGCCGAGAAACCGACCGTCCTTCGTCTTGCGGATCACTTCACCCATGGCTGTCTCCGTGGTCCTTTGGTGGTCCACGCGACGGCACGAAGGCTTCGTCGCAGCGCACCGGACCCTGGCGCTTTCGCGATGGCGTCAGCCTCGTAACTGTATCAAATCATTATTAATTTGTAAGCTTGAATACTAGTTGCTGTTGAACAGGCCTACCGCCGCGTGGCAGCGACGATGTAGCACAGGATTG
>CAZKOY010000409.1:0-1699 GCA_964554495.1 uncultured Myxococcales bacterium | reverse complement strand
TTCGTTGAAGAAGCGGGCGATGATCTCGGAGTCTTCGGCGAAGCGGGGGAGGAGGATCTTGATGGCGACGTGACGGCCGAGCTTGTCGTCGACCGCTTCATAGACTTCGCCCATACCGCCCTTGCCGAGCACACGGAGTACTTGGTACTGGCCGACCTTGGTACCGATCAAGCGAAGCGCCCCCGAGCTTTCTGGACATTTTATCGAGGAACGGCGGCGCGAGGCAAAGCATTGCTTGGCGCGCACAGTGGAGCGAGGCGCCAAGCGTAGAAAAATGAAAGGGACCCATCCGGGTCTCGGCGTTTGCCCATTCTTGGTCGTCACACGGCCTGCGGATCCGCGCGGCACCCGAAGCAATCGGCGCGGTTGTCCTCCGTCGCTGTGGCGTGCGATGATACAAACATGGGGAAACCTGTTCGCGTCAATGGTCCGTACCCCGAGCGCGAAAAGTGGCGCATCTATCTCATCGGCGGCGGCGGTCGCAAGGCCTTCTTGTTCGCGACGCGGGCAGAAGCCGAGGCGATGAAGGCGAAGCTGACCGCGCGAGCGCAGGCGCTAAGCGAGCGAACGATCGGCGACACGCTGGATGCCTATCGCGACTATCGCGTCCGCGTGCGCGGTGTGCTGCCCAAGACGGCCGAGGATCACTGCCGCCACTTGCGGGCTCTGCTGCCCGTCGAGGATGCGCTGTCGACGCTCACCGCCGAGCGCGCCAGTCGCCTGTATCTGGCCTATACCGAGCGCGCGAATCACTACACCGGAAAGCCGATCGCGGTCGCGACGCATCAGTGGGTTCTTTTGATCGCGAAGTGCTGGGGCCGCTGGCTGGTGAAAGCGGGTCTGAGCACGCACAATCTGTTCTCTGCCGTCGAGCCGATCGGGCGGCGCAGCGCGGGCAAGGCGCAGCTAACCCGCGACGAAGCCCAGCGCGTGAGCCGCGTCGCAGTGCAAAAAGCCCAGGCTGGCGACATCGCTGCAGTGGGTGTCCTGCTGATGCTGCACATGGGCCTGCGCCAAGGCGAGGTTGGCTCGCGCATCGCCCGCGACATCGATCACGACGGCCACGTGCTGATCATTCCCTTTGGCAAGACGGCGACAGCGCGCCGACGCCTGAAGGTTCCGCAGTGGCTGCAGCCGTATGTGTCTCGCTTGAGCGACGGCAAGGCTGCGGGCGATCTGCTGTTCTCTGAGGACGGACAGAAGCTGCGCCCGCGCCAATACTGGTGGCGCAAAGTCCATGAGCTGTGCGACGCCGCCAACGTCCCACGCGTCTGTCCGCACAGCCTGCGCGGTCTGCACGCCACTCTCGCCATCGAAGAGGGCGCCTCTGGCGATGCCGTCGCCCGCGCGCTGGGTCACACCAGCTTCGAGATCACCGCCAAGCACTACGCCACCCCCGACAGCGTGGCCAATGCTCGCCTGGATAAAGTCGGGCAGTCCCTCGCCCCAAGCGATATCGCCGCGCCCACTGCCCGCCTCGAACAGCTCCTCTCTAGCCTGACCCCCGAAGAGCTCGTGGCGCTCCGCAAACACCTGTCCGCATAGCTCATCCCCCGTCGCACACGCCCGGAGATCATGTTTGTCCGCACTGTGTCCTAGCCCTGCGCAAGTCCGCGCAGCTGCGATAGAAATCGGGGCCACTAAATCAAGCCCAGCAACATCATGGTCGAGCGGCAAGCCGATGGTGGCTTTCATCCCT
>CAZKOY010000408.1:0-1731 GCA_964554495.1 uncultured Myxococcales bacterium | reverse complement strand
AACGGGCAGCTGCAGATTCGCGAGCAGTCGATGCCTGCGCAGAGGGATGGTGAGGAGCCAGCGCCGCCGCCGGTCAGTGCTCCGAGTTCCGCAGCGGCTGGACGCCCGCTGCGCAGAAGGGGGCCGTGATCTCGCCAGCATCGTGGAAAGGCTGGCCTTGCTGAGGCGAAAGCCGTGCCAAGGAGGCAGGACAGTGCCCGCCACATCAACTGGACCACTGACGAAGCAGCGATGGCACCGGCGCGGTTACAGAGGATTAGGGCGGGGAGAGTAGGGCGCGACGCCGGGGCTGAACGGCCTATCTTTCCAACTCCTGATTTCTTCAACGCCCCAGATAGCGTGCTGCTCACACTCAGAACCGCCGCTTCAGGCTCACGGGCTTCCCCACAACCCAGGCAGGTCCGCCATGGCAAGGATGATCGATATCCCTTTTGAGATGCGCCTCAACGATCCTCTCCAGAGGAGAAGCACGGCCCATGTCTTCGGCCCATACCCAAACCGCGACAAGTGGCGGCTAATCGTTATCAGCGCCGAGGGCTGCCGACTTTCCAGCGTATTCGAAACCTTCGAGATCGCGCAGACCGTCAAAGCCAAAGTCGCCGAGCTGCTAATTTCGGAAGCCGAGCAGCCAGTGGGGCTGGCCATCGACGAGTTTCTCGGCGTGAAGCGCAAGGAGGGCCTGCAGCCAGTCAGCATCCTTGGCTGGGTACGCTGCCTGGCGTCGTTGCCGCGAGAATGCGACCTGTCTGAGGTGAAGCCCAGCGATGCGCAGGCACTCTACGACCAATGGACGAGTCAGCTCGCCGTTGCCACTCATCACGCGCGACTGCGCAGGATGCGCAGCTTCTTCGCCTGGGCGATCGAGCGCGGCTATATCGAGAAGAATCCATTTACCGGAGTGAAGGCCGTTGGCAGGGCTCATCGGGGCAAGCCGCAGCCGCGCGTCGATGAGGCCCGAAAGCTCTACGCTGAGCTGTGTCGACTCGCGTGGGCAGGCGAGTCCGCTGCGGCTTGCCTGCTGGTTCAAATCCTGATTGGTCTGCGCTCCTCTGAAGTCTTGCGCTTGCGCGTCCGTGACGTGGACGCCGACGGTACCCTCTTGCATGTCGCCGCCCAAGGGGGAAAGACCAGCAACGCCCCGCGCATCTTGGAGAGCGATGCGCCCGACTTGCGCGCCTTGCTGCTGCATTACAGCCAAGGCAGGGTGCCAACTGACTACTTGTTGTTTCCGGGCCAGAGCAGCACAAAGCGGACGAACGAGTGGCTGTATCGATACCTCCACCGGCTGTGCGACCGGCTCAGCATCCCGCGCGCCTGCCCACATGCTCTACGCGGCTTACACGCGACGCTAGCGGTAAAGGCGGGTGTCAGCGCGCGTGCCGTGGCTGACGTCCTTGGCCACGGCAGCGACGAAATCACCAAGCGCCACTACATCGCGCCAGGAGCCGATAGGGCCGGCGCCAGCCGTGAACTAGCCGCCCTGCTGGCCCCCGCCCCATCGGCCCAGTTGGAAGAGCTACCCGACACCTGATCTGCTGCGCGACGTGTCCACCGGCGTTCACCCCGACGACTGCAGTGCGGTCGAGTGCTCGCCGATCTGAGGCCTCAGCCCCGAGCCTGATTGATGAGCCGGACCACGAGACGCGAGCCGCCCCGGGCGCTATCGCTGGCCTACAACTTCGCCGCCGTCGGCACAGCCTGCCGCAGCAGGTCGAGGATGCTGGCCGCGTG
>CAZKOY010000407.1:0-1786 GCA_964554495.1 uncultured Myxococcales bacterium | reverse complement strand
ACCAAACCGGCGAGGGCGGCTTTCTGGTCAAGGTCCGCAAGGGCAAGGGCCTGGTACACATCCTCGGGCAAAAGCAGGATCTGGCGATTGCGCTCAAGAGCGTCACTTTTGGCGCGCAGATCGGCGGCGGATCCGAGTGGGGCTTTGGCTTGGTGCTGGGGTTGCGCAACGCCGCCAGCTTCGGCGGGGAATACAGCGGCAACAACCGCGGCGCCACCGCGGCCGAGGAAAGCATCAGCCTGACCAAGCTGACCAAAAAAGGCGTCGGCGACAGCGAGCCCGGATATCACGAGGTGTACATGCTCGGGGTCGCTGCCGGCTTGTCCGCGGGCGCCGCCATCGGCAGCCTGACCATCACCGTCACAAACCCCGGCTAGTCACGAACCGCAGCGAGCCGTTCACCTGCGACCGCCGCGCCGAGTATGATGCCGCATGGTCAACCCACTCATCTCGGATCGCGACGTCGACTTCCTGCTGTACGAAGTGTTTGATGCGCCTGCGCTGTGTTCCCTGCCAGCGTTCGCCGATCACAGTCGGCCGACCTTTGACTTGGTGCTGCAGAACAGCCGCCGCTTCGCACGCGAGGTGTTGTTCCCGACGTACAAAGCGATGGATGCCGAGCCGCCGCGGCTGGAAGACGGCCGCATCGTCCTGCATCCGCTGTGGCACAAGATCTATCCGCAGCTTGTTGCCTTGGATGTCATCGCGGCCAGTCGTCCGTATTCCGCAGGTGGACAGCAGCTTCCGCTTCTGGTGACGACGCTCGCCTCGACGTATCTGATGGCTGGCAACCTGAATGCCGCCGGACTGGTCGGGCTGACCGCGGGCGCCGCACACCTGATCGAAGAGTTTGGCAGCGATGCGTTGAAGCAAGACTTCATGGCTCGCATGTACCGCGGTGAGTGGACCGGCACCATGGCCCTTACCGAGCCGCAGGCCGGCAGCAGCCTGGCCGATCTGAAGACGCGCGCCACACCGACGGGCGAAGGTCACTATCGCATCAAGGGTTCGAAGATCTTCATCTCGGCCGGCGATCACAACCTGACTGACAACATCGTCCACATGACGCTGGCCCGCATCGATGGAGCGCCCTCCGGCATCAAGGGCATCTCGCTTTTTGCCGTGCCGGCGCGACGCTGGCAGGGCAGCACGCTGGTCGACAACGACGTCGCGGTGGCCGGCATGATCCACAAGATCGGCTGGCGCGGCGGACCCAGCTTGGCCTTGGAGTTCGGCGAGCGCGACGACTGTCACGGCTGGCTGGTCGGCGAACCAGGCCGCGGCCTGTCGTGCATGTTTCAGATGATGAACGAGGCGCGGATTATGGTCGGTGCCAATGGCGTGTCGACGGCCTCGGTGGCGTATCACCAAGCCGTGCTGTATGCGCGCGAGCGTCTGCAGGGGCGACCACCGTCGGTTAAAGCCGATGCCAGCCGACCACCCGTGCCCATCATCGAGCACGCCGATGTGCGCCGCATGCTGCTGCGACAAAAAGCCATCGTCGAAGGAGGCCTGGCCCTTCTGGCCGTCACCGCATTGCAGCGCGATCGCGCCGCGCATTCCACGACGCAGCAAGAGCGCCATCGCGCCGGCCTGCTGCTCGATCTGCTGACACCGATCACCAAGACCTTCCCGGCAGAAAAAGGCTTCGAGGCCAACGCGCTTTCCCTGCAGGTCCACGGCGGCTATGGCTACAGCAGCGAGTTCCTGCCGGAAGCGTGGCTGCGCGACCAGAAGCTCAACTCGATCCACGAAGGCACGACGGGAATTCAAGGTCTCGATCTGC
>CAZKOY010000406.1:0-1789 GCA_964554495.1 uncultured Myxococcales bacterium | reverse complement strand
GTGTGACCCATTGAGAGCGCTTGGGCTGTCGCAGGGGTTGCATCGCACAAAGCGCTCCACACGCCGGGCTTCCTTGCCTGCCGGTGCCCGGCCCTCTGTTCAGCACAGTCTGTTCAGCACAGTCTGGTCAGCGCAGTCCGGGCTTCAGTCGGAAGAAGGACGAGCGGCTCATGTCCATGATGCGGCAGATTTCCTCGATCGACTTGCCTTCCGCTTCAAGCATGTGGATCTGGTTCAGCATGAGCCGCATCGTATTCTGCTTCTTCGTTCCAGCGAGCGAGATCCCAGATAGCAGCGACGGTGCGTAGTGGCGCGCATCAGACACGGAGGACGCTTCTGGCCCCTGACCTTTGTGCGCGTACACGTCGGCAGCCTCGACCCGGTTGCCTTCGACAAAGACCGCCAGCCGATGCACCAGGTTGCGTAGCTCGCGCACGTTGCCCGGCCAGCTTAGGGTCATGAGCGCTTTCTTGGCACCGTCGGACAGCGTCAACGGGCGATGCAGCTCGCGCACAAAACACTCGGCCAGCGCGGGGATGTCATCCTTCCGATCATCCAGGGACGGCACGCGCAGCCGCAACACCTCCAGGCGGTAGTACAGGTCTTCGCGAAACCGTCCTTCTTTGCGGCGTGTGTCCAGCTCAACATGTGTCGCCGCAACGACGCGCCCCTCGAAGCGACTGTCTGTGGCCGCCCCAAGGACGCGGAAGGTTCGGTTTTCAAGGACGCGCAGCAGCTTCGCCTGCAGTGGCAGCGCCAGCTCGGCAATCTCATCCAGAAACAGCGTGCCGCTGCCCACTTCAGCCAGGAATCCCACGCGCGCCTTGTCCGCGCCTGTGAAGTAGCCCTTCTCATGACCGAACAGCTGCGCCTCGGCGAGCGATTCCATAAACGCACTGCAGTTGACCGAGACGAGCGGCTTGTGTCGGCGTGGACTTAGCGCATGAATCGCGCGTGCGACCAGCTCTTTGCCGCTGCCGGTTGGCCCCTGAATCAGCGCGGGCCCGTCTGAATCGGCGACCCGCCGGATCATGCGGCCCAGCGTTTCCATCGCCGCCGACGTGCCGACCAGTCCGTGCCCCGCCAGCACGTCCAGATCTTGCGATCGACGCGTCCGCTGCTCCTTGCATACCGGGAAGGCGGACTCTTCGGATCGCTGATCTGCCCGAACCGCGGCATGCGCACCGCACGGCAAGGCTTCACCCATCTCGGCCATCTCTTTCTCTGCGCAGGGACGCCTGATCGGCGGTCTCCTGTCGTGCTACGAACCGGCGCTTGTCTCGACCTAAGACGTGTCTGCGTCCACCAATGTAGCGACCGCACCGACGGAACACGATGGCATACGCGAAGGCAACGCTGCCTGCTTCTTTGCCTCGCCTGCGTAAACCCTTTCACGCGATCACGGGGGATGCGCGATGGTCCTGTGCTCCGAACGCTCAGGTCAGCGCAGCAAGAACGGCAGGGATGCCAATGACTTGCAGTGTGGAGCGTTCCGACGCCGCCCGCTTGCCCAAGGTCTGCCTCGCGCAGTCGATATGCAAAGGATGGAAAAGGGATGCGCAACGCCGACCCGGGCCGTTGCACATCGGCTGTCCGCTGGTGCCCTTTTCCGTCGGGCACGGTGCGGTTCGCCGTTGAGGTTGGTGTCAGACAGGCAGTGCCTGGGGAAGCTTGCGGAACAGCATCACAGCGTACGCCGCGGTGCCGCCTTCATCGCCGAAGGGAGCGGTCAGTAGCAGCTCCCAGCCGAGGTATCGCATGGTCTCGGCCAGGCGCGCTGGGTCGTATC
>CAZKOY010000405.1:0-1821 GCA_964554495.1 uncultured Myxococcales bacterium | reverse complement strand
GCGAACCTGGCCGGCGCGGGCGTCTATTTCAAGGCGCTCTTGGAAGATGTCGGAGCGGACACGCTGACCAAGGCGCTGCGTTTTCTGCCGCTCGATGCGGCGCAGGAACAGCTTTTCAAGGGCATGGGTCCGCCCGATGGCCTGGAGGCTGAGTTCAAGCAGGTGCTGGCGTCCACGCCGGCCCCTGCCGTCGTCAAACCAGAAGCGCGCGGCGATCGCTTTGAGCGTGCGGACCTGGGCACGCGCACCGCGCCAACGCAGCCTGCGCGTCCGCCTGCCCCGAACATCGCGGTGTCAGAAAAGACGCGCAGCTACTTCGCGAGCCTGGGCTGGTCGGGCGATGACCTGGAGCGCATCTTGGGTGGCCCATCGGGAGGTGCGAAGACCTAAATGGCGACGCTCGACCCATCGGTCTTCTACCGCGATTTTTCGGCGGACTCGCCGATCACGACGGGCGCACAGCATCTGTCGGCAGCAGCGACGCGACTGGCGTTTTCGATCGTCTACGCCATCACCGAGCTACCGGAAGCCATCTGGCAGGAGTTCAAGCAACTCCTTTCGCCCGATACGCTGTGGGGTCTGTGCCTGGTGGTGGCGGCATGGCTGGTGGCCACGATCATCGGCGGGCCGATCGGTGCGGCCATCAACGGGCTGCTGGCGGCCTATGGACTCTACGAGCTGTGGCCGGTGGTGAAAGCCGTGGTCGGTGACTTGTGGGCGTGGCTGCGGACGGCGTACTACGCGAGCACAGAGGACGAGCTGCATGCGTCGGGCAAACACTTCGCAGATGCGCTTGCTAAAGGCGGGATCACGACGCTGGAAGCCATCGTCACGCATCGCGTGTTTCATGGCACGGCGAAGAAGATCCGTGAGCGATTTCCAACCCCAGAGTGGTTGCGCAAGAGCTACGCCGAGCAAGAGACGAATCGATCTTCCCGCAGGGTGGACGAAGAGGCACGCCGGAGACGGAATCGTGCGCTGGAGGAGACCGCATCCACGGCGGCGGCGGCTCTGGTGATGCCAGCGGGGCGTGGGGCAGGCGATGCGATGGGCGGGATCGTGGTTGGGGGTGTCGTGGTTGCGGCCATGCTCGCCGTGGTCGTCGGGGCGGTGGCGATGAGTCCCAAAGGGGGACGCTGATGGCGAGTAAAGATGGGAGCTGGGTGTGGCTTCTGCCCGTCGCGCTCGTGGGCACCGCAGCGGCGGGGGCCGCGGTGCTGGTTGGGACGAGCAAGCCGAGCACGGTCCCACCGTCTGACAAGCCTGCGCTCGCTGCGTCCCTTCCGAGCATCGTGTGGTTTGGTGGCGCATCGCGCGAGAACATCGACGCACTGGCGTTTCTGTTCGCGTCTGAGAACGAGCACGGCTCGCTGCTGCTATGGGCGCTGCAAGCCCTTGCCGCCAACACGTTCGCCAAGCAGCTTGGACGCGCGCATGCGCAGGTGAAGTCTATCGCCGACATGCTCAAGAGCGGCATCCACAAGCCGACGCGCAAGCGGCTGTATGGGCTGCCGTGGGGACTTCAGTACGACAAAGCATCGAAGATCACGCGATGGGCTGCGACGAGTGCCGGGCAGCAGGCAGGCGGCGTTGCGTGGCGCTATTTCGAGTTCGCGGAGCGACTTCTGAAGAATCAGATCGCGCTACATGAGCTGCGCGGGCGACGTGGCGAGACCATGCCGAAGGAGTCGGACTGGCAGCGCATGACGAGTTTTCTGCAATACGAAGGCTTCGGCGAAACCGTCCTGCGTCAAGCGGGCGATGACGCCGAGACCGACCCCGACAAGGTGCTGGCGAGCTGGGGCAGTCCGCGCCTGATCG
>CAZKOY010000404.1:0-1858 GCA_964554495.1 uncultured Myxococcales bacterium | reverse complement strand
GGCGCAGGATCATCGACAGACCGAGTGGCGCGACGAGAAGTTCGCCAACGGTCAGGAACGTCATGCTGGCGACCAGCCAAGCCATGCTGACGCGGTGACCGCCGCTCCATATCGCAGGCGGGACGAGCACGGCGAAGGCAAGGCCGACGGCAAGTGTGCCCCAGGCGACCACGCGAGGCGTGCTGACCGAGCGCTGAATCGCGGGCAACACCGCAAGCTGTACTGGCGCGAGCAGCAGCACCAGGAACGCGGGGAGGCCGACGAACCATGATGCGGGGATCTCGAACCCAAGGATCATACGGTCGGTGCGGTCCTGCGCCCAGAGGAACAGCGAGCCTTCGACCTGACCGAATCCCACGGTGTAGACCATCATCGCGAGCGTCATTCCGATGATCAGCGACAGGCGCTTTCGCCGGGCCGGGGTCTCAACTCGCGAATCAGGCACCACGGCCATTGTGACGTTTTGGCGGCACTTTCGCAGGGTATGCCTGCCAACAGCGATGACGGCCAACCCGGCCAACATCGCGGCGGCAGCAACCGCGCACAGGATGCGGAAGTCGTGGGCGCGATGAAGCAGCCCGGCAGTTACAGCACCGACGATGCCACCTGCGTTCAGTATCAAGTAGAAAACGATCTGCGCCGCGTCGATTCGCGGGTCGTGTGGCCCGTACAGATTGCCAAGCATGGCCTGCGTCCCCGGCTTGTACAGCGCATGGCCAACGAGCAGCAGCCCCAGCGCCAAGCACAACGCCGCACCGCTTGCGCTCACCAGCACTGCATAGCCGAGAGTCAGCAGGGCCATGCCGACACCCATGCCTCGCCGTGGCCCCAGGATGCGATCCACAGCCAGCCCACCGGGCACCGTCGCCAGATAGATCGCCGCGTTCCAGAGTCCGGCCAGCCGCAGGGCATCGCCGCGCGAGTGGCCGTATCGCTCGCACAGCAATAGGACTGTCGAAGCACTGATCGCGCAGGCCGCCCAGCGTTCAAAGAACTCTGCGATGCAAAGCGTGTAGAACCCGGCAGGATGGCGATGGCGCAGCGACGGCGGCGATGGCTTCGCCAGCTCGGGAACGGGCGGGCCACAGAACACGACGGGCAGTGACTGGCAAGCAGCGGACATGGAGACTCCCAAGGGCAAGGACAGCGCGTGTGCAGGGGCTGCGCTGGATAAAAAGGAACCTCGCGCGATGACCCCTGCTTTGCCCTTGCAGTGTCGGGAGTTCCGTGGTCAAAACCGAAACTCAATGAGTGCCAAGTCATTTGGCACTGAAGAGTCCGTTTGCCCGCCCCGGAGGCACGACCATGGAGATGAACGCCGAAGTTTCGTCTGAGTTCCCGTCGCTCGTCGCGGAGCCCGAGGAAGGGCCATCGCCCTATCAGTCTGCGCAGTTTCATCTGAGGCAAGCTCTACAGGCGCTTTCCGATTTGGCACCGGGCAAGGATCGCGAGAAGCGCAAGGCGCACGACGACGTGCTGCTACTGGTCCGTCAGGTACTTCAGTTCCTGCATGTTCACTTCTCGCCTGAACGTGAAGCGACCGGCGCACGACACTTTGGCGACCTGTTGCGCCAGCATCGCGCCGAGGCTGGGTTAACGCAGCAGCAACTTGCCGACTACTCGGGACTCTCGATCAGCCTGATCCGCAAGCTCGAACAGAGCGACACCTTGCCGACGCGGAATTCCCTCTTGGGTCTGTGCTCGGTGGCCGAGCTGAAGCTGGTTCCTCGCGAAGTCACGACGCTGCCCGCTGACCGTGAGCCGAACCACCGCGTCGCCCCCAACTGGTACATGTCACCGGGTTTTGACTCGGTGGCGATGATGGCGGACCTCAACCAGCAGATCAACGGCAGCGGCG
>CAZKOY010000403.1:0-1859 GCA_964554495.1 uncultured Myxococcales bacterium | reverse complement strand
GGCAGCCTGATCGCGGCGCTGGCCATTCCGCTTTCGATGGGCGTCGCCGTCATCGGCATGGTGCGCCTGGGCGTGGTCGGAAACCTAATGTCGCTGGGGGCCATCGATTTCGGTCTGCTGGTCGATGGATCGATCGTCATGCTGGAAGCGGCGATCGTCAGCCTGGCCGCGCTGCCCAAAGACGCCCGCGATCAAGTGCCAACCGCCATCGCCAAGTCCATGGGGCAAAGCGCGCGCGCCGTCACCTTTGCCGTCGCCATCATCCTGATGGTGTACCTGCCGCTGATGGCCTTGGAAGGGGTCGAAGGGCGCATGTTCAAGCCGATGGCGATCACGGTGGCGCTGGCCTTGTTCGGCGCTCTGCTGTTTACGCTGACCGTGTTTCCGGCCTTGGCTTCGGTGGCGCTGCGGCCCGGCGGCGGGGGCCATGGCTCGACGGAAAACAGCGGCGAGGACGGGCATGGACATGGGCATGGGCATGAGGCCGGCGGCATCTGGGGGCGGCTTGGGCGCCTGTATCAGCGTCATCTGGCGATCGTGCTGCAGCATCCCAAGCGCGTGCTTATGGCCAGCGCGATCCTGTTCGGTCTGACCGGACTTGCATCGTGGGGCCTGGGCGCCGAATTCGTCCCGCGTCTTGACGAGGGCGAGCTAGCGCTGGACATCAAGCGCCTGCCGTCGATCTCGATCAGCGAAGCGCAGCGCTTGGGCACGCAGGTGGAAGACGTGCTGTCCCGCTTTCCTGAGGTGCAGTCCGTCGTCTCGCGCACCGGCCGCGCTGAGGTGGCAGTGGATCCGGTGGGCCCTGATGAGAGCGAGGTCATGGTCAAGCTGGCTGAAAAGGAGACCTGGACCACCGCACACGACCTCGACGACCTGGGCGAAAAGATCAAAGACGCCGTCGAAAAAGAAGTGCCGGCGACGTTTGTGTCGGTGTCGCAGCCGATCGAAGATCGCGTCAATCAGCTCTTGTCGGGATCGCGCGCCGACGTGGTGGTCAAGGTGTTCGGCAACGATCTGTCGACATCCAAAGCGCTGGCCGATCGCATCGGCGCGATCTTGCGAACGGTGCCGGGCACCGGCGATCTGCGCGTGCAGCGCGTGCTGGGCTTGCCGCTGCTCAACGTCAAGGTCGATCGCAAGCGGGTGTCGCGCTATGCCATTCCCGCCACCGAGATCCTGGATACCGTGCAGGCCTCGCGCGTGGGGCTGGTCGCCGGGCAGGTGTTTGAAGGACCGCGGCGCTTCCCGCTGAAGCTCCTCTTGCCGCCGGCCCAGCTAACGCCAGAGTCCTTCGGCGAAGTGCTGGTCGGCAGCGAAGACGGTCACTTGGTGCCCTTGGCGCAGGTGGCCGAGATCCAAGAAAGCGAAGGCCCCGCCGTCATCAACCGCGAGTCGCTGGAGCGCCGCGTGCTGGTCGAAGCCAACATTCGCGGTCGCGATCTGGTCAGCTACGTCCACGAAGCGCGCGCTCGCGTCGAGTCCACGGTGCAGGTGCCGCATGGCTATCACCTGGAATGGGGCGGCCAGTTTGAAAACTTCACGCGCGCCAAGAACCGCCTGCTTCTGGTCGTGCCGATCGCGCTGGTCATCATCTTCGGCATGCTGTTCCTGATGTTCGGGGACCTGGGCTACGCCGCGGCCGTGTTTGCCTGCGTGCCGCTGGGTATCGTCGGTGGCATCTTCGCGCTGCGCCTGCGCGGCCTGCCGTTTTCGATCCCGGCGGCGGTCGGCTTTATCGCGCTGTGCGGCGTCGCCGTCTTAAACGGCGTGGTCATGGCGTCCGAGCTTCGTCGACACCTGGCGCAAGGCGCATCGCTGGGCCAGGCCCTGCGCGCCGCCACGACATCCAGCCTGCG
>CAZKOY010000402.1:0-1861 GCA_964554495.1 uncultured Myxococcales bacterium | reverse complement strand
AATCTTGAGTTCAGCCGGCATCGCTAGCCCTCCCCCCCGGCAGCAGCCAGTGCAGACCGTGCGGCCTTTGCCGAGTTTATGAAGCGAACATCGACGACACCGTCAGAGAACCCAATCGACACCAGCGCGAACCTCAGCACCGAGCGGCGGCGGCACCACTCCACGGCAACCCGCAGCGCTCCCGCATCGCGGCGCATCGCCAGCACCCGCCAGATCTTGCGCGGGCCGGTCGTGTAGCCGTGCAACGTGTCCAGGGCTCGCCGCTCGCCGGTCTTCTGCAAATCCAGCGCAGCGAGGATGCGTGGCGGACTCAACCGCACCGACGGGGGACGACGACGAGAAGACGCTTTTGCAGCAGGAACGTGACAGGGCATACTCCCTCCCGGTTCGCGTCGGATGTTTGCTTGCCGGCGTATCCGACGCGGGCTAGGGGGCCGCCGGTTCACTCCGGCGGTCCCGTTCTGTTTTCTGTGGCCCGACGTGGCCGGGCTCAAGTGGTAGATGTACATTGTCCTTTACCAATTCTCAACACCAAACGAGGGATTATCGTCTGATGACGAGTCAACTTTTGACGAAAGACGCAGCGTGCTACGCGGTGCCCGTGGTCAGGGGCTCACCAAATCCAAGACACTGGGGGCTAGCGCGCCGTCTCAGGACAGCGCGTCAGCGATGCAAGCTCACGCGCATGGCCCTAGCGGACAAGGGAGCGGTATCCGAGGCGACCGTTCTCTATGTGGAGAACGCGCAACGAGTGCCGACCGTGGACACCATCGCGCGCTTAGCAAGTGCGCTCTCGATGTCTGCCGCATGGCTGGCGTTCGGCCTGGGAGAACAGGACAACCCCACCGGGCCAGCCTCTTGCGAGGGCATGGGCGATCGCCTGCTCTCGGCCCGCACGCATCGCAACCAAACCCGCACCGACCTAGCCCGAGCGGCAGAGCTGAACCCTGGCACCATCAGCAAGATCGAGTCAGGCGGAACCACCGGCGTTGATACGCTCGAGAAGTTGGCCAAGGCGTTGCGAGTCTCGCCGGCCTGGCTTGCGTTCGGCATCGGGCCGCGAGAGCTACCGCCCCGTCGCAAGACGCGGACAGCCCAGCCTGACGCACGCGGCTGATAGGCTTTCGCGTCACCGTGGCTGCCAGCCGTTTTGCCCATACGCTGCTTTCAGGGCGGCGAGGTCCCACAGTCGCTCCCGGCCTCGCTTCTCTGAATGCTTCATCAGCTCCGGGTGGCGCTGGCAGTGCATCGAGAAAGCAGACTTCGACGCATACCCAAGCGCGCGGGCTGCCTCTTCGGTCGAGACCATGCGCGGCGATGCCTTCTGCGGCTTGGCGGTGTCAGGCTCTGCGCCGGTAGTCGGGGCGATGCGTTGTGCATCATCGCCATTCGTTGCTGCGCATGGCTGCGTGGTGTGTTGCGTCGCAGCGCTAGGCGGTGGGGCGCTTGTCGGGGGAGCGCATGGAATCGCAGCGCTCGTCGGCGACTGACCGGGAAAAATCAGCCGCACGTCCGACTCGATCAACCCCAGCCCCAATGTCAGCGCGCGGCCGGCGATCTGGGTTGAGGTCACGCCGGTATGGGCGGCGATAGCGTCAAGGCGTTCGCGGACACGGGCAGTGCGTAGGGCACTCGTCAGGGTAAGGTTCAGGCTTTCGCGGTTCATCGGTCATTCCTTTGGCGCACGTTCGACGGTGCGCGGGTTTAGTCGCTATTGCTGACTCGGTTCGTCAATTCGGTCGCAGCGTCGGGCAGCGCTCAGGGGGCCGGCCCCTCTTAGGGCATTGCCCAAAACGGCGAGCGTTTGCCGATCGCGCTGTCGCCGACTGCCGCAAAAAATCGGGATGATGCCCAGGGTGCC
>CAZKOY010000401.1:0-1875 GCA_964554495.1 uncultured Myxococcales bacterium | reverse complement strand
CAGACAGTGGCTTGTGATCTGCGCCAACGCGCCAGTCGATTGCGGCAACAAGTCCTGGATTCTTTCGCCGAGCTTGCGGCGGACGCAGACGATGCCGCGCTTCGATCGCGTGCTGCCTTCTTCGCGCTCGCCGAGCTTGCCGCACGCGCGCTGTATGAACACGACGACCCCGCAGCGCACGCTCGCATGGCCGAACTTGGGCTGGATATGGCGCTCACTGCCCTTGTGCCCAAGGAATCCGTCGCGCCGCGTTAGCCTCGGCCTTGTCCGGTCCGTGCATGGCCGTCGACGCCTGAACGCTGGTTAGACAGCGGCTTGTGGTTGCCGACGACGGGACCGATGACCATCTCAAGGTTCCTGTCAAACACGGCTAGGGCAGCACTTTTCGCAGAAAGCGCGACATGGCATCGAAGAACTTGTCCTGTTCTTCGGCCCAAGGGTTGTGGCCGCTGTCGTCGAACAGCACCAGATCCTTGTCCTGTGGCGCGGCCCCAAGCGCCCGATAGGCGGGCTCGGCATTGATCACCGGGGTGATAAGGTCGTGCGTCCCCCACAGCACCAGGGCGGGGATCTTGATCTCAGGCAGGCGCGGCGTCAGATCGCGGCCGTAGTAGTTCTGGATCGGCAGCGGCGAGTGCTTGGTGACCGCGAACAGATCGTACTGACTGCGAAAGATGCTCTCGGCGATCTCAGCGTCGGTGAGCACGCGCTCAGGCCTTACGTCATAGCCGCCGGCCGCGCGCACGAACTCGCTGTGCCACAGGTGGATCAGCTTGCCCTGGTGCAGTTCGAGCTGGTTGTTCTCGTTGGTCACCGAATCGCACTTCCAGACGTCGCGATAAAACTCAGCAGCGCCGGGAATCCCCTTTTGCAACACGTAGTCGCGACCGTAGTTCCAGGACTTGCACGATGCGTCGTGGGCGCCATCCATCTCGATCCAGCCGGAAAACATCGCCTGCAGATCCGGCTCTAGCAGAATCGATGTTCCCAGAAAACCGCCCCAGCTATGTCCCATCAGGGCGAAGCGCGCACTGGGATACCGCGCCCGCAGCACGGTCATCACCATGCGCGCGTCCTCGACGAACTGTTCGCTGGTCAGGTACTCGCGATGGCTGCCCAAGGCCGCGCCCGAGGCGCGCTGTTCATAGAAGGCGATGCCGACCTGTTCGGCAATGCGGCGATAGCTGTCTTTCTGAAAGTAGATGCCGTTGGTGGTTCCGGGGCCGCCGTGGACGTGGACCAAGATGCGATCGGATCGCCAGTTGCCAGTAACCCACACCGGCATGGCGGCACCTTTGTGCTCGACGAAAAAGTGGTCGTCACCGGACCGAAAGTCGACGGCGCAGCCAAACAGAAGCAGCGACACGATCAAGGGCAGGATCGCGCGACTCATAGACGTACCTCCACACCAAGGTTCATGACGAAACGCAAAAGAAGCTGATCAAACACGGGCGTATGCCAAAGCGCACCGACGCGGGCAAACGGCGCGATGCCAGCGCGAGGAAAGAACCAGCCGCACCCGGCTGTAACCCCGAACAGCAGGTTCGAGACGCCAGCCCGCGACACCTCGACGACCTGGCCCGCTTCCACCGCATACGCTGGGCTGGCGAGCACGCTCTGCAGGTAGCCCAGGTGAAAGCTGGCTTCGCCCAACAGACCGACGCGATGACGACCGCGCCAGCCAACACGCGGCAGCACGAAGACACCGATGTCGTGGCGCAGCCAGGCGTACGCGCCGGCATCGACGCCGACCACCAGCGCATGCAAGCGAGCGCGCGACTGCAGCGCGCGGAAGCTGTAGCCCACCTGCAGGCCGGGGTGGACGAAGTTGTGGCCGAAGTATGCGACCTCGACGGAATGGCGCCCCTGTCGTCC
>CAZKOY010000400.1:0-1876 GCA_964554495.1 uncultured Myxococcales bacterium | reverse complement strand
GGCGGATACAGGCGCATGGTTTCCAGAAAGACCTGCCGCGTGTACACAAGCTGCGGGACATCGTCGACGGCGGGCGCGCGACCGCCGAGCACCTTGCGGACCTCTTCGACCAGTCGTGCCTCGACTTCGGGGTGTTGTGAAAGCAGATAGAAGGTCCAGGACAGCGACAGACTGGTGGTCTCGTGACCGGCGAGGATGAGCGACTTCACTTCATCCAAGAGCTGCTGATCATTCATCTTGCCGCCGGTCTGTTCATCCTCGGCCACCATCAGACGCGACAACACATCCGCCTGCCCGCCTCCGCTTTCTCGACCGTGCGCGATCACCTTCCGTACAACCGCATTCAGGCGCTGTTCTGCTTCGCGGGCCTGCAGGTTGCCGGGCGTCGGCATCCACGGACGCAGAAGCCCTGGCAGCAGCATCTGCAAGGTCGCTTGCCGCAGGCAGATCTCCAGAGTGTGGCCGATCTCTTCGGCTTCGGCGCGAAAGTCACTGCGGAACATCGCATCGCCGACTACCCACAGCGTGAAGCGCATCATGTCATCGGACAGATCGCGGACTGCATGCGGACCGCTGCGCTCCCACTCGGCAAAAATGGCTTCGACGTTCCCGACAATCACAGGAAGAAAGTGCTGGACGCTCTTGGGACGGAACTCCGGCGCGACCAAGCGCCGCTGCCGCGCCCAGAAGTCCCCATCGCTGAGAAACAGGCCATTGCCCAGCAGCGGACGCAGGAACTCATAGCGGTCGCTCTTGGGATAGTTCAAGACATTGGCGCGCAGCACGTGGTACAGGTGCCGCGGGTGATCGAGCAGCAGCGTCGGCACCGGCCAGCGCACGCGGAAGACGTCACCGTAGCGCCGATGGTTTTTCGAGCCGGCCTCGGCATAGTTGCGCAGGACAGCCGGGAAGCCCAGCACGTCTTCTGACAAGGACAGCGTGCGAACCGTGAAGTGTCGTTCTCCGTCGAGGACGCTGGACTTGAGAGAGGGATTGTGCTCAGTCATGGCAGTGCTCGCTTCCGCATGGGTTCAGGCTCCGCTCATTGCCTGCACCGCCCGTCGCCCGGGCGGCTCTCGTCATTTGCTGCTGAAATCTGGCCGCTCAGCTGACCGTAGAAGGCATGCGCTCGACTGTGCAAGTTGTTGAAGTACAGGACTCCCTTTTTCGCTGCGCACGCTGTGCCAGTAGGGGTCTTTGCCTGGTTGGGCGGTGGCTGTCTCATTGCGCTCTCATCTGGCGGCGCTGGATGCCCTGCGTCGATGGGGCAGGATTCCGGCGGCCCAGGGTTGTTCCAGGTACGTCCGCCCGTCGCGTGGCAGCAGCAGCGATCGTGGGTCCGCGTCGTAGCAGCCAAGCGTCTCTGCCGGCCCCGATCGGGATAGATCAGGCGGCCGGCGTGATCTCCCAATGCGTCTGGCGTATCGACAGCGCCGCCGCGCTCCCCGAAGCGGCGGGCTGCATCCTTAACATACCGTGACAACGTGGCCGCCGACGGGGGAGCTTGAGAGCCAGTCGCTGCACGCATCGCGGACGCCTCGTTTCTGAGCTTGTCCCGCCAAAGGCTCACTCCTGAGCGGTGCTCGGCACGCGAGGCGGGCTGTTCACCCGTGGCGGAAAATCCGCGACATCAACGTCCGTGCGCGTTCGGCGGCAAGTGACAGTTGATTATCTGATCTAGCGTCGCTGACAGAATGGCCGAGCACGCCAAAAGCTATGACTGAAGACGCCAACCCGCGGGCGAGTCGCGGCGGGTCAGCCAGCGAGCGCAGCGGACGAAAGGACCGCCGGGCCACGCGGCTGGCTCGGCACGCCGTCGACACGGCCGGGGCAGAGCACGCGGATGGCGCAGGTGCCAGGCCCTGCTTGTGCGATC
>CAZKOY010000399.1:0-1886 GCA_964554495.1 uncultured Myxococcales bacterium | reverse complement strand
AAGCAGCGCAGCGACAAGCGCGGCAATGCGCAGTCGAAGCAGTTAATCGAGCTGGCCGACAAGCACGGTGCGGAATACTTCACGACTGCGGATGACGGCGTGGCGTGCGTCTACGTCAAAGCTGGCCCACGCTGGGCCACGCTGCGCGCGAGTTCGCGTGACTTCGCCTCGCTGTTACGCGCTTGGTACTACGAAGCGACGGAGAGCAGCCCGACACAGCAAGCCCTGATAGAAGCGCAGAGCACCATCGCTGCGCGTGCATCGTTTGGCGGCAAGGACACGCGGCCCGTGTTCCTGCGCACGGGCAAGGGGGACGGCGCGATCTACATCGACCTAGGCACCCCAGACGGGCGCACGGTTGAAGTGACGGCGCAGGGGTGGCGCATCCTGTCGCGCTCCCCGGTGATGTTCTGGCGTCCCCGGCCCATGCAGGCGCTTCCCGAGCCTACGCGCGGGGGCGCGCTGTCCGATCTATTCGCGTTCCTGAACATCCCCGAAGAGGGGCGCCCTCTGCTTCTGGGCTGGCTCGTCGGAGCACTGCGCCCCGATGGCCCCTATACGCTTCTGGGGGTGCATGGCGAACAAGGGAGCGGCAAGAGCACTGCCTGCAAGATGCTGCGCAAGCTCATCGACCCGCACGCGATCGATTCTCGCAGCGCCCCCCGCGACGAGCGCAGCCTGATGATCGCGACGCGCCATACCTGGCTGCTGGCTCTCGACAACCTGTCGTCGATTGCCGGTTGGTTATCAGATCTGCTCTGCTGCCTAGCGAATGGCGCGGCCTCATCGGCGCGAGAGCTGTACACCGATGACGGCGAGACCGTCTTTCGCGCTGCGCGTCCTGTGCTGCTCAACGGGATCGAAGAGGTGACGAAGCGGGCCGATCTGCTCGACCGCGCGCTGCTGGTGAACCTGCATGCGATTCCGGCGGAACAGCGGCGCACTGAGTCGGAACTATGGGAACGCTTCGATCGCGCATGTCCAGCGCTTTTCGGCGCGCTGCTAGATGCGCTGGCGTGTGCGCTGCGTCGGCTGCCATCCGTGATACTGCCACGCTTGCCACGCATGGCGGACTTTGCGACGTGGGCCACCGCAGCCGAGCCCGCGCTAGGTTTATCGGATGGCGCGCTCGTCGATGCGATGTTCCAGCACATCGCCGCGATGGCCGATCTACCCTTGGAAGCCTCGCCCATCGTCGCCCCGCTGCGCGAACTCGTAGCGAAGCAGCCCGCCACGCTGGACGGCGAGCGACCGCGCTGGACAGGTACAGCCACGGCGCTTTTGTCCGAGCTTGGGAGGATCGCAGGGGACGAAGGGCGCAGACATCCCGACTGGCCGCGCAATGGACAGGCCCTATCCGGTCAGCTCAAGCGGCTGGCTCCCAACCTGCGGCAGAAGGGCATCCATGTGGAGCAAGGCGGGCGGGCTGCCGATGCCAAGCGCACGCGGCAGATCGCAGTCTGGAGTCAGCCATGATGCGGCCTGCAAAACGATCGTCCAGATCGTCCAGTGTGTCCAAGCGTGCCCCCTGCCCGAGAGGGGCGCGATTCCTGCCGCTGGACGATGCCCGGACGATCCCCCCGACAGCCTGTCCCGCCCCTAGCCCGTCGAGACCGGACGATCTGGACGATCTGGACGCATCGCATGCACCCCCGACACCGGGGGGCCGGATCTTTATGGGCAACGGGTTTGACTGCCTTATTTGGCGACCTCACCAAATTGTCGGGGGTGCCAAAGGCTGCCCAGGGCAGCAGGAGTGCATATGACAACAGGAACACCGCCCCGCCTCGGAAAGCGCATACAGCCGAGCGGGCAGCAGAACCGGCGCAAGGCGAGGGCGCGCAAGCAGGAACTACGCGAACGGCAAGCCGCGCGAGTCGCGAACG
>CAZKOY010000398.1:0-1911 GCA_964554495.1 uncultured Myxococcales bacterium | reverse complement strand
TCGAGCGTCCAGCCCAGGTGTCGCGCGAAAAACACACGCAGCCATTCGGCGTGGCGACGTACGATCACAAAGTCTTCGGGCTCTTCACCGCCTGCGCACAAGAGCGGTCGGCCCAAGATCACGCGCAGCGCGCGCTGCCTCTCGCCCGTGCTGTCTTCGGCGCTGGAACCACGGAGCGGCGCTCGCGCCATCGCAGACGAGCGCACCGATGCATGGCTCATGATGTGCCCCCCGCCCCCAGTGCCGAGGCGATGGTGATGAAGTGATCCGGACCGCACAGCGTACCCAGTGATGTTTCGATGATGGCCTGGCTGGCGTCTGCGACCGGCTCCAGTCGCACGATGAGCAGGCCATCACTAGAAGTCGTCTCGATGTATTGTCCGTCGGGCAAGCGCGTCGCCAGCGCCTCACCAAGCAGCTCCAGCAGCACGCGAAACTCCACGGTGCCGATGGGCCCGCGCTGTGACAGATCCGATAGCCGGAGTCGCTCGCCGCTGGCCAGGCGTCTTTGCGCCTCCAAAAGCTCTGCGGCTTCCTGCTCCGCACTTAGGCGCAGCCGTTCCTTAGCTGCGGTGCGGTCGACAACGGTCGCGGGTCGCCCTGGCCGCTGCACGCGCCCGTGGCTGCGCAGGCGCGGTGCGATGCGCAGCGGCGGTGCATCGCGGAAACTGGTGCTTGCAGGGACCGGCGCCTGATCGCGTGCCTGCAGCGTATCGGCATCGATCCGCAGGTGACGAGCGGGGTGTAGCCCAAATGCGGCCCGCCACAGGCGATGTGCATCCGCTTCCGTTGGTGCAGTTGCAAACCAGCGTGCCAGCGTTCGCAGATCGGCACTGCGATCGACCTTGCGCGTGCGGCGATCGTGAAGCCCGGCCAGCGCCGACAGCAGCGCTGGGATGGCCGCCAGGGCATGACGTCGCAGTTCCTCAGCTTGCGACCGCATCCCCAGATCGCCAGCAAACCACTCTCGCAAACCCGACCAGCGCCGCTGCCAGACGGCATGCGCAGCGAGCATCTCCTCCTCGCTTGGATTCAGCGCATCCGCGAGCTGTCTGTCGGAAATCAGCTTGAGCGCGCGCTCAATGCCGGTTGTCTCGATCTGCGCGATCTGCTCGGCGATCTCCAGACGCGACAGCAGTAACTCATGGATGAACCGCTCCAGATAGTCGATGAGCCGTTCTTTGTAGGCGACGAACGACTCCAGCGATGCACCATGCAGGTCGATGGCGCGCTGCAAGCTCGACAGGAAGGTCTGCGCTTGATCCGTGAGCTGTGCAAAGCGACCGCACAGCGCTTCGAGCGTCAGGTACAGCTTGCCGGGATCGGGTTCGCTGCATGCGCACAGTTGGGCGAGTTCCGCGAGCAGCCCGCGAATGTCGGCGAGAGCCGCGGTCTGCAGGGCACCACGTTGAGCGCTCAAGGTCTCGAAAAGAGCGAGCGCCTGCTCGGCCGCTGCGCCGCGCTGAGTGAGCCGGTACAGGAAGCGTGGGCGGTAGAACTCTTCGACTGTGGCGACCAAGGATGTATCTGGATGCGACTCTAGGTTTCCCCAGTCCGGCGACGAGAGCTGACGGAGCGCCGCCTCAATCGCATCGAGCTCGATTGGCTCTCCATGAAGGGGCGTTTCTCGCAGCGCGGCGAAGACCTCGGCTGGCCGCAGATGAAGCCGAAACCGTTCCTTGGCAGCGACAAATGCGCCGAGCACCGCACGATACAAACGAGCATTGGGCTCGGTCGCGTATGCAAAAATTCTCAGTCGCGCGACGGACATGCAGCCTCGTATCTCGATTCGTACCTGAGCGCACAACGGCACACAAGCGCGAAGCACACGGGACGGACGGCTGCGATCCATGACGAAGCGAACACAATGCAGAGGCCGCTAGGACCCCTCTCTCTGCTGAATTCACAGCT
>CAZKOY010000397.1:0-1943 GCA_964554495.1 uncultured Myxococcales bacterium | reverse complement strand
ACAAGGAGTCGCCTCGTGAGTTCATCTTCTTGCATCCGCAGCACCCTCGCCGCACTGGCCCTGCTTGGGGCGAGCGCTGGCGTGGCCCAGGCGCAGCAGACCCCCCTTGGTTTCCAGGTCAGCCGTTACGAACCGACGGCAGCCGGCGAGTGGAGCTTCTGGGTCGACCATCCCTGGTACAGCTCGACGCGTCGCTTTGCTGGCGGCTTGACGCTGAACTACGCACACAACCAGCTCTTGCAGGCGCGCCAAAACACCAACGGCTCGGTGATGAACACCGGAGCCATCCAGGCACACTTCTTGTCGCTGCACCTGGATCTTGCGGTGTCGTTCTTTGACCGCTTGAACATCACGGCCTCGCTGCCGGTACAGCTTCTGTCGCAGGGCGAAGGTCTGCCCGCCGGCAGCCTGCAGGCGACGGGCCTTGGCTTTGGTGACCCGCGCTTTGGCCTGATGTTCCGCATCTTCGGTCAGCCCGATGCAAGCCCGATCTCGCTGTCGGTGGCGGCGCATGCATGGATCCCGCTCAACGATGGCGCAAATGGGGCATTCAATACGCGGAATGACTCGCAGTTCCGCTTTCTGCCCAAGCTGATCTTGGCCGGCTATGGGTCGCGCATTCGCTGGTCGTTTACCGGCGGCTTCCTATATCGACCCGAGGCGCGCTTGGTCGCGAACAACTTCGTCGCGGGCACGGCTGGGTCTGAGCTTCAGCTTGGCGCATCGATCTACTACGCCGACAAAGAGCGCCGCTTCGCCATCGGACCCGAGGCGGTCCTGGGCACCCTGCTGATTCCCAATCAGGCCTTCCAGCAGAACGCCACCAGCGTCGAAGTGTTGGCTGGTTTCCATTACAACATCGCCAATCTCATCCAGCTTGGAGCAGCAGGCGGCATCGGTCTTTTGCGCGAGCCCGGAACCCCCGATGCTCGGGCACTGCTTCGCATCGCGTATGCGCCGCTGCCGCCCATCATCAAAGACCGCGACAAGGACGGCGTGCAAGATCACGAAGACCTGTGTCCCGACGTGCAAGCCGGCCTGCAGCCCGACCCAGAAAAGAAGGGCTGTCCGCTCACCGACATCGATATGGACGGCGTCTGGGACAATCAGGATCTGTGCCCCAAGACCGCAGCCGGCGATCACCCCGATCCGGCACGCAAGGGCTGCCCGGCGCAGGATAGCGACAGCGACGGCGTCTTTGACTATGAAGACCAGTGCGTCGACAAGCCCGCGGGCAAGAACCCAGATCCTGAAAAGAAGGGCTGCCCGCTCAAGGATCGCGACGAGGACGGCGTCTTTGACAACGAAGATCAGTGCCTGGATACCCCAGCCGGCGATCACCCCGATCCGCGGCGCAAGGGCTGCCCGGCGACGGACAAAGACGGCGACGGGGTCTGGGATCACGAAGACCAGTGTCTTGAGATCCCGGCCGGCGTGAAGCCCGATCCAGCCAAGCGCGGCTGCCCGCTGCCCGATACCGACGGCGATACCGTCGTCGATCCCGAGGACGCGTGCCCGGATAAGCCCGGCGCTCCGTCCCCGGATCCAAAGAAGAATGGCTGCCCTGGCTTGGTCGAGATCAAGAACGGCCTGATCACCATCAAGCAGCAGATCTTCTTTGCGACGAACAAGGACACCATCCTGCCCAAGAGCTTCCCGGTGCTGAAGGCCGTCGCCGACGTGCTCAAAGTGCAGCCCTTCGTCAAGAAGGTCGGCATCGAAGGCCACACCGACAACAAGGGCAAGCCAGACAAGAACCTGGATCTGTCGAAGCGCCGCGCCGCCAGCGTCCTTAAGCACCTGGTCGCCAAGGAAGGCATCGAAGAAAAGCGGCTGGAGTCGCAGGGCTACGGCGATACGCGCCCGATCGCAGACAACAAGAACGAAAAGGGTCGCGCTCTGAACCGTCGCGTCGACTTCCGCATCGTCGATCCGCCGCAGCC
>CAZKOY010000396.1:0-1974 GCA_964554495.1 uncultured Myxococcales bacterium | reverse complement strand
GTCGAGCGCTGATCAGCATCCTGCTGGTGTTCGCGCAGATGGAACGCGAGGCCGTCGGAGAGCGCACGCGCGAGGCGATTCAGCACATTCGCCGGAGTGGCTACCACTTTGGCAAGGTGCCGTATGGCAAGCGCGTGGTTCGTGCTCCCGACAACCCGCGGATGAAGGTGTTGGTCGATGACGAGAAGCAGCAGGCGATCGTCGCGCAGATCCAGCAGTGGGTCGAAGCTGGCGTTGGGACTGGCGAGATCGCGAAGCGCCTGAATGCTGCCGCCGTCGTGCCGCCGCAGGCGAAGCGCTGGACGAAGCACACGATCTACAGCTTGCGCCTGCGGCTTCATCAGCTTCAGCCCCGACCGCACAATGAGCGGGCTCACAGCGACGAAGAAGTGAAGGAGGCGATGCTTGGACTGCGCGCGCGCGGACACACGCATGCGCAGATCGCGGCGATCCTAAACGAGCTGGGCTTCATTCCGCTGAAGGGTCGTGGGTTCACGGAACGCAGCGTGCGCAAGCTGTTCCGATACTGTCGAGAGACCCAGGTGCTGTCGCCGCGTCGCTTCCTGGAAGCGATGTTCGAACGAATGCAACACGAGCATGCGGCGGCGGGGAACGAGGAGCCCTTCCATCGGCCAGGGTTTCCGACGCTGGCGAAGGTGCTCACCGATGCAGGCTACGTGACGCCCAAGGGCCATGCGCGCTGGTGGCCGGCGCAGGTGCAACAGCTACTGGATGGCCGCTTCGAGCGATACTACTCGCGCGCCGCTCGCTCCATGGCCAACACCAACGAGGCATAGCGCAGATAAAAAACGGCCCCCGTCGTGGTCAAGACGCCGGAGGCCAAGTTCCCCGTAGTGAGGGCATCACCCCGTGGAACTGCGGCGCACAGTATTCGCGGGGCTTCATAAACGCAACTGCGCTTGGAGCCTTCGATGAAATCGAGTCGTATTGATCCTTCTGTTTTCCGACGCTGGTCTCTGCCCCTGCTCTGCGCCGTGCAGAGCTGCGAGCGGTTCGCCTTCCTTGCGATGCTGCCGCTGTTCGTGCTGTATGCGCAGGAGCGGCATGGCATCGCGGCCCCACAGGCGCTGCTGATCCTCGCGCTGTTTCAAGCACTCGCGTACCTCGGCGGGCTGCCAGGCGGCTGGCTTGCTGACCGCGCCTTGGGCACGCGCAAGGCTACGTTGCTCGGTGCTGCCTTGCTGGCTTGTGGTTACGGTCTACTCGCGGTGGATCGAGCTGAGCTGCTGTGGCCAGCATTGCTGACGATGGTGCTGGGCCATAGCGCGTTCCGTCCTGGCCTGCATGTGCTGCTGGCTCGCGTGGCCGATGCCGAGGAGAAAGCGCGCGAGCGCGTCTTCCTATGGCACTACCTCGCCGCGAATCTTGGCTACGCAGCGGGCGCGCTGTTCGGCGAGTGGGCGCATGCGCGCGCAGGGTGGCGCCTGCTCTTCGGCGGTGCGACGGCGGTATCAGCGGTGGCCGTCATGCTGCTGGTCACGGGGCTGCCATGGCTCCGTGCGCAGGCAAGACGCGCCGTCGATGAGCCAGCGAGGATCGCCCGCTCATCGGGTGCAGCGAATATGCAGGTGGTCTGGTTGCTGTCTGGTGTCGCGGTCATCTTCTGGCTTACGGCACAGCAAGCCGGGAGTTCGCTAACGGTGTTCGCCGCGATGAACACCATGCCGAGTGTGACTCTGCTGGGCCACACGATGCCGATCGGCCCCGGTCACTTTGCTTCGCTGCATGGCTTTTTCGTGCTCGCCATGCTGCCGGCGTTCCTCGCACTGCACGGACGAAAGAGCGAGCACGTACCGTCGGTAACTACTCTGATGATCTGGGGCTATGTGGCTACGGCAGGGGCCTTTGCGCTCATGGCTCTGGCAGGGCTTCGCGGTGGCGATCTAGGTCGCGTCAGTGGTGCCTGGCTCGTCGGCTGCTACCTGCTCCTGTCGCTCGCCGAAGTGCTGCTTG
>CAZKOY010000395.1:0-1986 GCA_964554495.1 uncultured Myxococcales bacterium | reverse complement strand
GTTGCCGACATCCAGCGAGCCATGGCTGCGCGCTCGCTCGACGACGCTCATCAGCTCGTCAAGATCGATGGGAAAGCACGAGGCCATGGCACCGCCACAAAGCTCGGCACCGCGGTCGTAGGCTGCCCCGCGCGCATCAACCAAGCGCAGCGCGCTTTCGAAATCCAAGCAGCCGATGTGTACAAGGTGGTTGTATTCGCCCAGGCTCAGGCCCAGCGAGTACTCGGCGGTGATGCCGTTTGCTTCCAGCGTTTCCAGAAACAGGTGGTTGGCCAGAAAAACGCCAACCTGCACGTCGCGGTTTTCTGCAAACGCGTCGCAGTTGTCACGGTGATACTGGTCCAGAAGATCGCGTCCCAGGATCTGCGAGGCCTGCTGCACGCGGGCGCGGTTTTCTGGCCGCAGAGCGAACAGCCGCTCGAACATTCCCGAGTCGCGCGAGCTTTGACCGGGGAACATGAAGACGCGTGTCATGCTCACGACCCGAAGTTCTTGAGCGCCCCGCGCTGTCGCAGGCGCCGCACGATGGTGTCTTCGATGATGTTCAGCGCATCGTCCAGATCCGCCTTGGTGTGCGCCGCCGTGACCGATGCCCGGAAGCGGACCTGCTCCTCCGGCACCGACGGATAGTCAACGGGGGCTAAGAACAGACCTTTGTTGCGCATGTCGCGGCACAGCTCATAAAGCCCGCGGCGATCGGGACCGATGACCAGCGGCACGACATAGCTGCACGACTCGCCAGTATCGATACCCAAACCGCGCACGCGCGACCGGAAGTAGTCGGCGTTTTCCCACAGCCGCTTGCGGATTGACGGATCACGCTTGACGATGCCCAGGCCCGCCATGGCCCCCGCCACGATGGCCGGAGGCAGGGCCGCCGAGAACGTGTACGAGTTGGCGTAAAAGCGCATGTAGTCGATCGTCTGGCTCTTGCCAGCGACAAAACCACCGACGGCAGCCAGGGCCTTGCTGAACGTTCCATACAGAAGACCGATGCGGCCTTCGACACCCAGGTGTTCGCTGGCCCCGCGGCCATTTTCGCCGCAGCCCAGAAACGAGTGCGCCTCATCGAGGAACACCGGCACGCCCATGGCTTCGGCCATCGGCACAATGGCCTTGAGATCGGCCATGTCGCCATCCATCGAGTAGATGCCTTCAACAATGACCATCTGGCGCTGGCCCTTGCCCTTGGCCAAGGTCTCTTCCAGAGCCTTCATGTCGTTGTGCGGGAACATGCGAAGCGTCGCGCCCGACAAGCGAACACCGTCGATCAATGAGGCATGCGCCTTCGAATCGATGACCGCGATATCACCCTTGCGCAGCAGGCCCTGCATCGATCCCAGTGCGCCGCCAAAGCCGCTGTTGAACAGCGTCGCTTGCTCGACTTGCAGGTGCTCGGCCAGCTTCTTTTCAAACTGGCGGTGCAGGTTGCTCATGCCCGACAGGACCGGCGAGCCGCAGGCACCAAAGCCATGCGTGTCGAGCGCTTCCTTGGCCGCGGCAATGACCTCGGGATGCTTGGCCATGCCCATGTAGTTGTAGGACGACAGGTTGATGATCGGCCGCACCACCCCGTCGCATTCAAGCTGCGTACGCGGAACGGCGGCACCGTGCAGCGCCGGTTCGTACAGCGACATGCCCCAGGACCCGGTGCGCCGCCACTCGACGTAGTCGGAAGGCGGAACAAGGGGATTGGTGCTGTCCGAATCGTCGAACAAGAAGTCGGCGAGGCTGTAGTTCTCTGCTTGCGATAGATCCATCACTCCACCAGCTTGGTTCGCCCGGCGCGGGCTACACGTTTCGCTGGAGGCTCTGCAAGATGGGCGCCATGCTTCCCAAGTGCGCTGTCTTGCCCCCAGCACATGCCGCTTTCCGTCGTCGAGCGAGCCCCCTTTCTGCGCTCGTTGGCGTGTCAGAATTTCGACAGAACAACGGCCAATTTTGCACGAAACCCAGGCGGAAGAATGACGCATTGCGGCGAGCGAA
>CAZKOY010000394.1:0-2006 GCA_964554495.1 uncultured Myxococcales bacterium | reverse complement strand
TATGTTCCGCAGAGGGCAGGCCCTACATCACCTGACGACTGGCAGTCGAGGCTTTCGTTTCGGCACGGCGGAAACCGACGCATCGAGACAAGCCAAGCGAATCTAGTGACGATCCTAGAACACGATCCCCGGTGGCACGCCGTGCTGGGATTCAACGTCTTGACGCAGCAGGTTGAGCGACTGCAGCCCGCCCCCTGGCACCCAGACGAAGTGCCCAGTAGCGGAAACAAGCCGGGTCCATGGACGGATGATGATGATACGCGCCTGCGTGCGTGGCTTGAACGCTCGTACGAGGTTCGCTACAAGCCGCATGACATCTCTGCTGCGGTCACCCTAGCGGCGAGGAATCAGGGCGAATTTCATCCGGTCCGGCGATACATCGAGTCGCTTTCCTGGGATGGCGCCGAGCGCCTGCTGAATCTACTGCCGCGATACTTTGGCGCACATGACGATCTGTACGCACGAAGAGTGGGAACCTGGACCTGCATCGCGGCTGTAGCGCGCGCATTCCTGCCCGGCTGCAAGGTGGACACGGTGCTGGTGTTGGAAGGCCCGCAGGGGCTATGCAAGTCGCAGGCGCTGCAGATCTTGGCTGGCCCCTCCGAGTGGTTTTCGGATACGCCGCTGCACATTGGCGACAAGGATGGTTTGCAAAGCATCCAGGGCAAGTGGATCGTCGAGCTGGCCGAATTGCAGAGCCTACATGGGCGCAACGCTCAAGCGGTCAAGGCGTTCCTGAGTAGTCCAAGCGACCGATATCGGCCATCCTACGGCCGTCGGGCGCAAGACTTCCCTCGGCAGTGCATCTTCATCGCGACAACCAACGAGCTTGAGTACCTGAATGATGCGTCGGGAGCACGTCGGTTCTGGCCGATTTACTGCACGCGCATCGACTTGGATGCACTGCGCGCAGACCGCGATCAACTGTGGGCGGAAGCATTCGCAACGTACAAGCGCCGGCCATGTTGGTGGCCTGTCAGCGATGATGAGCACGCGGCATGCCGTGAGGCCCAGACGGAGCGACGCATTACCGATCCGTGGGAAACAGCTATTCGTGCCGCGCTCCTGCAGGGTCAGCACGCAATGACGTTGCAAGCTGGGGAGCTAACGACTCACTACGTTCTGACCCAAATCCTGCAGATGGAGCCGTCGCGAGCGGACCGAGGCTCAGCGATGCGTGTCGGGGATGTGCTCCGAACGCTGGGCTATGAGCGCAAGAGAGCCCGAATCCCCGGCCAAGGGCTCTTCTGGGTGTACCACCGACCGCGGGGAGGGGACGGGCGATGATGGGGATATCTTGCCCGATGGCCTCGCGTGTTCTGTACGAGCGGTCGCTGTTCCCACCATGTTCCTATCTCCGCCGATGCTGGTGGGAACAAGATTCTCCGACGAAACAAGGCACGTTGTTCCTAGCGTTCCCATCTGCGTGCAGAGCAGTAGCGCAAAGAGTTATTGATTCGCTGAGAAGCGCGACTTGCGGGAGGAACAGCAGGAACTGCCGCGAGACCGCAGCCTTATCCCGCAGCCGCACCAAGCCAAGGGTTAGTGCTCGCACGACCCGACACCCCCCCAGCCCAATTTTTATGCAGGGGTGCTTTGACTGCCTCTATTGGGCGACCGCAAAAACTTCGAGGGGGCTCTCAAGGGGCCCAGGGCACCAATGATGGAACCGAGCATCCCAGGAACCGGACGCAAGCAGGCATCTGGACAGCAAAAACGCATCGCTCGACGGAAGCGAGAGCAGGAATTACGCGAACGGCAAGCCGCGCGAGTCGCGAATGGCGACAGCGCCCCGACCTTTGCCGCGATGGAATGCGCCGACCTCACCCGCGTTCACCTTCACCAACTTCGCCGGCTGCTGGAGGCGCAGGAGATGTTGATCGCGGACGAACGCATCCCCGTTGAGGAGCGCGCCAAACTCATCATCGCCACGTCGCACGCGATGGCGAAGATCAACACGCTGGCTCAGTTGGAAGCCGAGATGGACGGATACAAAGCTGACATCC
>CAZKOY010000393.1:0-2013 GCA_964554495.1 uncultured Myxococcales bacterium | reverse complement strand
CGTAGACAAGACAGCGCGGCTCTGGGAGGTCGACACCGGGCGACTGATCAGCGAGCTAAAGGGGCATCAGATGTGGGTGTATAGCGCTGCCTTTAGCCACGACGGCACACGCATCGTGACCGCAAGTGTGGATCGCACCGCGCGAGTCTTCGCGACAGATACTGGACGCCTGGTCGCTGTGCTGAAGGGACATGAGTCCACGGTGAACAGTGCCGTGTTTCATCCCGATGGTCGGCGCGTCGTTACCGCCAGCTTGGATCGCACGGCGCGGGTCTGGGAAGCCGAGAGTGGGCGACTGCTGGCCGTGCTCAAAGGAAGCAAGGGCGACATCACGAGCGCGACGCTCAGCCACGAAGGCAGCCGACTCCTCACCTGGGGAAGGGAGGACGTGGCGCGAGTTTGGGATACGGACAGCGGACGCCTGCTCACCGAACTTCAGGGGCAATCCCGGTTCATCGACGCGGCGTGGAGCCCCGATGGCCGGAGTGTCGCCACTACCGACGGACATGCAGCGCGGGTCCTTAACCTGACTGGCGAGCAGCGTTCCCACGAAGAGCTGGCCAGGTTGATTCGCTGCCATGTCCCAGTCCGTTTTGAACAGGAAGGCAGCAGCGTCATTGTCCCCACGACACCGAATCCCGTTGAGTGTCAGGGAACGCTTGAGCTGGGGCATTAGAAAACAACGATTGCAGGAAAGGGATTCACATGGGCATTTTTGACAAGGTTGAGCAGGTTGGGCGCGGCATCGTTAATCAGATCGCCCACCAGGCAGAGTCCGTCGTGGACGGCGGCAGCGCGGTCGCCACCGATGCCTGGAAGGGGGTGCGTCAGGTCGAAGATCTCGGCCTCGTCGTGGGCCAAGGGGTCATCGGCGCTGCCGGTGTGGTGAGCTCTGGCTTCATGACCTTCGCAAAGGATGCGAAGGCGTTCAGTCTGACCGCGGCCGGCGAGGTCGTGGTCCTTGGCAAGACCTCGGGCACCGAGATCGCAGAGTGGAGCCGTACGGCCGCCGGCACCGCCGCGCGATTCTCGACAGACGCCTTTACCTCGGTCGGCGAGGGACTGGCTCAAGGATGGGGCTGGCTCTCTCCTTTTCTTTCCGAAGATCTGCCATCGCTGGCTGCCCCATCGTCTGTCGCGAGAGACATCGCGATGATTCTGCTGCCGGGGGCGTTCCTGGGCTTTGAGGAGATGGCTCGTCAAGGGAACCTGACCATCGAGATCGGGCTCAAGGCGAAGGTCTCGGCCTTCGCCTCGGCCAGCGGACAGGTCGGCATCTACGTCGGCCCCAAGGCTGCGGGGCAGGAATCCCAGTGGGGCTTCTACTACGGCTGGTCCATAAGCCCACTCAGCATCATGGAGCTTTTTAGCGGCGGCACCCCGAAGTTCACCCTCGAATTCGAGCTATCGATCTTGCACGGCAAGCCGACGAGCCTGAGTGGTCTCCAGGTGGTCAAGCTCGGCGTGAAAGCCAAGCTCGGCGCGTTCCTGGTTGAAGGTGCTGCGCTGATGCGCACGGGCTGGCCGCCAGTGCCGATCGGCGCGCGGCTGGGCGCCGGAGCGACGCTGGATCTCTTCAAGTCCAACACTGAAAAAAGCGACAAGCCGGATGCCCCGGCCAAGCCGCCGCAGTGGAAGATCCGTCCCGACGCATCGCCGAACGCGTCCCCGTTGACGAGCGGCGCATACGAGCTGCTGGCGAGTACCAAGGGGGCTCTCAGCGGCCTCATGCTGGCAAACACTGCGCATCTGCAACCAACCCGAAAAGAGAGAGCACGCGCGACCGGGCAGGTGGCAGCGATCGTCGAGAAAATGTTCGCGCCGCTGGCCTACTGCGAGCTTGTTGTCAGGAAGACGACGCAGTGGACGGAGACGTTTCGACTCTGCACGGAGACCGACGGCAGCGCCTGGGTGAAGAGCGGCTCTGCGGTGCCGCGTGCGCTCTTCCGGTTGGTCGCCGGGCTTGCCGATCCGACCAAGTTTTCCATCGAATCCGTGGAGGATCCGCCGCGC
>CAZKOY010000392.1:0-2015 GCA_964554495.1 uncultured Myxococcales bacterium | reverse complement strand
ACATCGACATTCGCAAGGTCGCGGGCTGGGGCTTGGTCGACGACATCATCGATCCTCGTGACACGCGCCGCGTGCTGGCCCATGGCTTGCGCATGTGCTGGGACCGCAAGCTGGAACGCCCCTATCGCAAGCGCGGCATCATCCCCGTCTAGCGGGCTCGCGAGAACAGGCTCACCGACCGTCTACCGACCATCCGCCGACCGTTCACAGAGCGTCGGGGCGCTTGACGAATAGCCTGCGCTCGGGTCATCGTCAGCGGACGTCATGCGCGCCGCCTTCAAGACCTTTATCGGGGTAGATCTGGGCGGTGGCAAAGGCAAGACCACGGCGCTCTGTCGTCTGCGCGTGCCGGCGCAGCCGATGGCCGGGGTCGATGTCGTGGTCGAAGACCAAGGAGCCGGCAGCAGTTTTTATGACGATCAGCTGATCGATTACTTGCTACGTCACTCCGACGGCGCCGTGCTGGCCATTGATGCACCGCTGAGCCTGCCGGTGTGCGTGCGCTGTACGCTGCCGCGCTGTCCCGGATCGGCGGCGTGCGATGTTCCGACGGTGGCTTGGTTCCGCGAGCGCGATGCGCGCAGGCAGGCCGAGGAAGAAGCGAGCGGCAGCGTCTCGGATGCTCGCAGCCGGGGCAAGCCGCGCTATACGCCGTACACGCAGCGCGCGACCGAAGTCGTTCTGCACGAAGAGCACGGCATCACCCCACGCGAGACGCTGGGGCAGGGCATGGGACCTTTGACCGCGCGCATGGCGTATCTGCGTCGTGCCTTGGCGACGCACTATCGACTGCACGACAACCTGCTTGAGGTCTATCCCAAGGCGACGCTGACGCAGCTTTTCCCCGACGCGACTCCACCACCGGGGCTTCCGTCGGGAAGTCCTAGGGCGTCGTCGGCGTCAGCACGCAGCAACCATCGCACCGCTGTGCGCTATCGCGACAGCAACGGCAACGAGGTTCGCATCGACGATGCTGACGACAGCGACGATGCAACAGGCGGTTCGCGACGACCTCGCTCGCAGGTGGCGCGCTGGTACAAGCGCTCGGGGCATGCGCTGCCGATTCGCACGCGCGTCTTGGAAGAGCTTCCCGGTCTGCGCTTTGGCCCCGGTCAGTGGCGCGAGTTTACGGTGCAAAACGATCACCAGTTCGACGCCTTGATCTGCGCCTATACCGCATATCTGTGGGCCCGCGAGGACTGGCCGCTGCCCGAAAGTCCGGTCTTTGCCGAGGACGGCTGGATCTGGTTCCCCCCCAGTCGCGGTTGAGCACGATATACTTGTCCTCCATGACCACACTCAAGCGACTTCTGCTTAGCGGGGCCCTGCTGCCCTTGGCGCTGGCCCTTCCCCTGCAGTGCAACAAAGAGAATCCGGGCGGTATGGACGGCCAAGACATGACCGGCGGCAATCCCTCGGATGATCTCAGCAATCCGGGTGGCGGCGACGGTGGTGGCGGCGGTGGCGGCGATGGCGGAGCCGGCACGATGGACCTGAACACGCCGGATCTGCTTCTGCTTGGCGTCTCGCCGGCCTTGGGGCCAAGCACCGGCATGATCGGCGGCAGCCCGGTGATCCTCGACATCAGCGGCGGCAACTTCGTAGCTGGCATGCAGGTCCGCATCGGCGGCCAGACGGCGACGGTCGAGCAGGTTGTCTCGTCGACGCTGATGAAGGTCCGCCTGCCCGTCATGCTGGGCACCAAGGGCCTGGTGGCCGTCGAAGTCCGTCATCCCGACACGCGCACCGTGACGCGCAGCGACTTGTTTCGTTACTACTACGGCAACGTCGCGCTGACCGCGCAGGGGGCCAAGCTAGACATCGGCACGCAGCCCTGGGCGATCGCCATTGCCGAGCTAAACAACAACAACAAGCAAGACGTCATCACCGTCAACCGATCGAGCAACAACCTGGGCGTGGCGCTGGGCAACGGCGACGGCACGTTCGGCATGGTGGGCAACGTCAACACCTCGATGATGGGCGGCGCGCGACCGACCGGCTTGGTGCTTGGCGAC
>CAZKOY010000391.1:0-2021 GCA_964554495.1 uncultured Myxococcales bacterium | reverse complement strand
GACGTCACGCGACTGCACGGCAGGGTCCCTGGCGTTGTCCAGCTACCCAACTTGAGCACGCTGCAGGTGCAGACGGTGCGGGTCGATTCACCGCGAGTATCTGGCAACCATCTGCTGATCTGGAACGAGGTCGACTCGGTCTCCCTGCTCGACTTGGTCAGTCGCAATGGCTCCTGGCTGCGGCTCTCGGAGGGGCAGCGGATCTCGCTGTCCGGGGCGATGGAGATCACCGCTGACCTCGCCGGGCCTATCCACGCCGAGTCGCGGCTGTCGCTGCCGGAAGACGCGGACTGGAACAACGAGAAGCAGTTCAGCCAGGCTGTGGTGCGCGCTCTGACCGAGTGGCTAGGCCGCCTGGGGGTGAGCGCACGCATCATTCACGTCACGCAGACCCGCACCGAGGAGTCGGAGAGTAGCTTCCTGCTCGCTGATGACACCACGCTGCAGGTGCGGGGCATGGAGACGATCACCCAAGACTTCTCCTGGGCCTCGCTCCTGGATCGCATTCGTGCCTATGTGCATGAGCAGAACCGTCGCTTCGAGCAGTACCAGAAGCGCGGCGACGGCATGATCATCGCCTCCCGCGCACTGCGGGAGGTGCTGCGGCGCGTCGGCGATGCCGCGGCTCGTGGTCAGCGCCTGATCCTGCTCGGGCCGACTGGGGTCGGCAAAGACCTGCTCGCTCGCTGCTATCACCGCTACTCTCAGCGCGAGAAAGGGCCGTTCGCAGCTCTTAACTGCGCACTGCTCGACAAGGACCTGCTGTATGCGCAGCTGTTTGGGGCGCGCCGCGGCAGCTTCACCGGTGCGATCAGCGACATCATCGGCGCCGTCGAGTCCGCGCACGAGGGAACGCTGTTTCTCGATGAGCTAGGCGAGATGTCGCTCGATGTGCAGCGAGCGCTGCTGCGCTTTCTCGATACGCGTGGCGAGTACCAGCGCTTGGGCGATCCGCGGCCGCGGCGAGCCGATGTCCAGGTGGTGTGCGCCACCAACGTCCCGCTGGACGATCCCAGCTATCGCAACGGCCGCTTCCGTGAGGACCTGTGGTATCGCTTGGCGGCTGCTGTCGTCCATGTGCCACCTCTGCGCGAGCGGCCGGAGGACATCCTGGCCTTTCTCATGGCGCGGCCGCTGCCGGGCAGCCAGCTGCGCGTATCCGAGGCACTCGCCGACGATGCGCTGGAGCTGCTCCTGGCGGACTCGTGGCCCGGCAACTTCCGCGACCTGGAGCACTTTATCGAGCGCTTGCCGATGACTAGCGAGCCGCAGAGCATCAGCCGATCGGTGTGCGAGGCTGCGCTGCGTCAGGGGCGCGGCAACGACCGCATGTCGTCGCAGGAGAGCCTAGCCCCGCGTGAGCGCGTAGCGGTTCGCCGTCCCCGCACGGTGGAGACGACGCGGGTCAATGATGCGCTGAACTGGCGTGACATCGCGGTCACCGCGGTCGATGCGTTCTTAGAAGACAATGGCGACGGCGCGCTGTCCTGGGGACAGCTGCACGAGTACGTGGAGAAGTACCTCAAGCCGGTCTTCGTCGCGCAGGCCTGCGATCTGTCGCAGCTTGACGAGATGCACAAGACGCTAAACTACTCGGCGCTCGCCCGTCGGCTCAACATCGCGGATGGCAGCACGGTAAAGATGCATCTTGGCCGCTATGTTGAGCGCTTTCGCTTGCCGCGCGCCAAAAAGCCAAGCTAGGCCTGCTGTCCTGCCAGCGTAGGTTGGCCGGCTTGGGAGGTGATAAATCGTGCTATGAGGGCGAGCATGATTCGCGCCTTTCGCGGCCTCCACCCCCAGCTGGATCCCAGCGTCTATGTCGCGCCCAATGCGTCGGTGATTGGCGATGTACACATCGGCCCACGCTCAAGCGTATGGTTCGGTGCAGTGATCCGCGGGGACGTCTTTCATATCCGCATTGGCAGCGAGACCTCGATCCAAGACAACACGGTGGTACACGTCACGCACGATCGCTTCGCAACCGTCGTCGGGAATCGGGTCACGGTTGGACACTCGGTCAC
>CAZKOY010000390.1:0-2021 GCA_964554495.1 uncultured Myxococcales bacterium | reverse complement strand
CGCGTGCCCCATGGCGCCAGTCAGTCGACGGAAACTCACCGCTGCGCGAGGAGCCTCGCGATGCCACAGCATCGATTGTTGAAACGAGGAAACGCTCTCTCCTGCGGCCTGCTCCTGCTCACCGGATGTGACGTTCCACCGGTGACTGCGATTTGTCGACTGCCGCCATCGGCAACGCCCGAGCAGCAGCAGCTCGCGCTGCGCAGCTGCATGGGTCAGCATGTCGAACGTGTCTCGCTTGGAGGCTTGGCACGCCGGCGCATCGACCTGCTTGTCGTCATCAGAACTGACCCTCGTCGAGAAAAAGCAAGAAAAGTTCGCGAAACGAGCAGAAGAGACTGGAACGAATGGGAATTCGGCCGAAGGGCCGCTCACAGAGCCACGGTACAGCTCTCAGCAGCATCCCGATCTGCATCCATCCATCGGAGCGGGCGCGATGGACCGTGCGAAGCGAATGACCTGATCCGTGGGCCGGCGCCGCTGACGAATCGCCGCGTGCCCAGTCGACTGACCTGCCGCACATTCCAAGATCGTCCAGCGAGGTCAACGCAACCTGGGCGTCGTCCTCAAGCGGAAATCGGGCCTCAGTGACCGACTCTGCGCCCGGCGCGAATCCGTCGGCCGCGGGCTGCTTGACCCCACGGTTCCCCTTGCTGAACATACGGCGCGTGACCACCGTTCCGCGCAAACCGCCGCTTCGCGTGCTGCTGTCATTCGAGCGCGCACAAGATTCAGGTGATCCGTACGCATTCCGTTTCGAGCCGCAGGACTACACCTTGCCGACGGTGGGAGGTGGATCGCCCAGTGCTCGCTTCGACTGGACGACGGCGGTCTTGGCTGACCTGAAAGCCATTCGGGAACCGGGGCGTGAGCCGGTCGTCTTGCAGCGCATGGGGGAAGCGATCCCGTACGCTCCGTTCTGTCGTTCTGGAATTCTAGGGGCCGGCGCATCACCACCCGCGACGAAGTGACAACCTAGCCGTGGAGGACACCGCAGGCTTGCACATAGACGATGCTTCGTCGAAGGAAGCTTCTTCTTTGGATCAGCCGCAACCGGCATCTTTCGGACGAATGCAGCGTCCAGAAATACTCCTCGACCGCTGGTGTCGGGGGCGTGTCAGGCGCGCTCGTTGTAACCATCACGATCATGGCATTTCCCCCAACCTCTTCATCGCTAAAAACTCCCTTGAAAGCACGCAGACGCAAGTGATTCCACGCAGCGAGTCCTGGGTCGTAATTGCGCTGCTGGCGTGACGGTGCTTGGTGCTGTTTAGGCACGCCGCCGCGCACCTTGCCGAGCGCGAGCGGCTCTAGCTTCGGCTCGCGATGAGCTACGTGAGCGAGCCAGATGCCCACCCTGTCCCGTCCAAGATGAAGAATTCATGAAGCCGTTCAAGGCTCTCCCTTTGGGGTGCTAGTCTTTGTGTCATGCGAACTGCACTTACGCTGCTCCTCACGTTGACCTTGACCCAACCATCGCTTGCGAAACCGAAGCCGAAGATCACGATGGCCGATGCCAAGGCCACCGCGCTCAAACGGATGCCCGGCAGGCTCAAGAGTGCCGAGCTTGAAACAGAGAAGGGCAAGCTGGTGTACTCCTTCGACATCATCACGGATGCGAAGAAGATCATGGAAGTTCAGATCGACGCGATGACCGGCGAGGTTGTCGAAGTCGAAGAGGAGACGCCGGAACACGAAAAGCAAGAGGAGCAGGCAGACCGCAAGCGAGCAGCCAAAAAGTAGCACCGGATCGCCGCCAACCCTGGCGCAGGGGATGGGCGCTCGAACGGGCGTCGACCACGCGGGGCATCCAGTTGGCAAAGTTCCCAACCCGATCTCTCAAGCGTGCAACCTATCGCCAACGTTGCGCCCACCCTTCCCCCGATGGCTCGACGAGTAGCCTGATATCTGCGCAGCTACCCTAAGTCCATCCGCGCACATCCTCGCGAGCCGACCACCGCTGATGTCCGCAGCCGCCCCACCTGAACTAAATCTGCGAAGTGTTGTGACGCTTCGGTACC
>CAZKOY010000389.1:0-2030 GCA_964554495.1 uncultured Myxococcales bacterium | reverse complement strand
AAGCCGTGGGCATAGCCAAGCTGCAGCGTAAACGGCAGGTAATAGCCCAGGCTGCCGTCGAGGCGAAGCTCTCCACCGACGCTGACCTTGAAGCGGTCGAGCGACAGCGCGCCATAAAACGCCGTGCCGATGTCGCTGTACACCGCGCCGTGCAAGCGCCACAAAAAGCCGGGCAAGGTCTCGTACCCGCGCTCGATCCACAGGATCGGAAAGCGGTATTCCAGGTTGAAGACATGCATCTGGTCGCCATAGAACGCGCCGGGCTCATAGCCGCGCAGGCGAGGCTGACCTGGACGTGCGCCCAAGAGCGCTGCGCGCAGAAAGTCTTCACTGGTGGGGAAGCCACCGACATAAAACAGACCGCGCCGCCGCAGATCGCCGCCGCTTATGCCGCCGTCATAGCCGATGCTCAGCGTGTGATTGCGCGCCCACCACCAGGGCCAGGGAATGCCGATGTACTGCGCCGCGATCAAGCGCAGCGAGAACACCGTGTACTGCGAGCCAAGCGCTGGATGCGCAAACGCCGCGGACAGCGAGATGTACCGTCCGCGCTCGGATCCGACCGAGTAAAGAAAGCGGCGAGCATCGCTGTAAGCGAAGTTGGCGTTGATCGTCGCGTAGCGTCCGACCTCGGGCGGCGTCGGGATCAGATCATCCGGGCCAGGCAGGCGCGGCGGGCTGGCGTTGCGCCAGTTGGTGAAGCTGTACGAAAACGAAAGCGTCGCCGATCGCGCGACATCGCGCAGGATCGGCAGCGAGGTGCCGGCCGAAGCGGCGATCGACTCTTCGTCATACGTCGCGGACAAGCCGTTTATGCGAATGCCGCCGCGGGGATAAAGCTGCCGCGAAAAGTCGAGGTACAAGCTGTTCCACAACCGACCGTACGTGTAGCGCGCGAACACGCCCGTTGCATCGGCGCGGCCGCTGTGAATCGTCAGGCCCAAAGACAGGCTGTGATTGCCGACCAGATCCTCGGTGGCAAAGCGCAGGCCGAAGCTCTGTCCATAGGGACCAGGGGCAGATATCGGTAGCTCGATGGACAGCAGCGAAAGCGGCGTGCGAAAGAACGTGCGCGCTGGGTTGTACGGCTTCACGGGCAGCGCCGGGCTGGGTGTCGGCACATCCTGCGCTTGGGGCCGCTCGTGAATCGCCGAAGGCGCCAGCACAAAGCGCGCTGGATCCAGCGGCATCGCTTCGATGCGATAGCCTTCCGACACGAAGCCGACCATGGCCAGCCAGTCGCCAGCCGGCGAGGGGGTGGGAGCAAAGCTGCCGTTGACGACGCTGCTCACCTGCCAGGTCGTATCGGTCGCAAGGTGGTGGGCATACACGTTGAACACGCCGCTGCGATCGGACACGAAATACAGGTACGCACCGTCGGGGGAATAGCGCGGCTCTAGATCGAGCGCGCGATCGTGCGTGATGTAATGCACGTGGCCGCTGCGCAGATCCAAGATCGCGATGTCGCGATAGCCGCCCTGCTGCCAGTACGAAAATGCGATGTGGTTTCCGTCGGGGGAAAAGGTCGGCGTATAGACCTGCGAGAACTCGCGCTGCGCAAGTGGAAAGCGCAGGGGAGCCGCGGCACGCGCCCGCCATACCTCGGGCACAGCGACGGCGCGGGGATCGATCGCTGCGTCCAAGCGGCCGACTTCACCGCCCGCTTCGGTCGGCAAGGGCATGATGGCCAAGCGGCGTGTGCCCTGCGCGTTGACCTCGAAACAGGCGAGCTTTCCGTCGGGCGAGATGTCGGGCTGGCTGACGCGCAGGCCCGAGCTAAGCGGCAGCAAGCGGCGCCGCGTTCGGTCGTACAGAACCAGGTCGCGGAACGAAAAGTTCTGGCGAAAGAAACCAAGGCGAGCCAAAAGCGCCACACGCCCGTCGCGCGACAGCGAAAGCCCGCTGGCTCCATCGATCAAAAGCTCGACGGTCTGTTTTCCGGTCTGGATGTCGTGGCGCATCAGCGCGGGGCGGCGAAACGGGTCGTTTTCCAGCCACAGCAGGTGCCGCCCGTCGGGCTCGAACAGCGG
>CAZKOY010000388.1:0-2050 GCA_964554495.1 uncultured Myxococcales bacterium | reverse complement strand
CTAAGATCCCACCGGGATCCCGTGCCTCGATCGCGTGCGCTCACAGAGCGATCGCCGCCTCACCCGCTCCGACCAAGGGCCGCCGGTGATTCGCTGTGTCAGCCCGCTCGGACGAACCGAGCCCGATGCAAATCCAGACCTGACTGCGGCTGGTGCCACCGCCATTCCGTCCCGCATCGGTGCCATCCTGACCAAAGAGGAGCTCACCTACGATTTGACGGCGGAGGACGACGTCCGGTTGGGCCCGCCAGAGCAAGACATCACGCGCGTCGGTTTGCTGATCCGCAGGGTCGCGGCACACGCCGACTTCATGGAACGAGAACGCCTTCAGGACGGACGCGACGCCGCTCTTCCGGCATTCGAAGGAGGCTTAAGGAAGGAGGGCGAATATGAAGATAAATTGGCGGGCATTCTGCCCGGGAGACCGTTCTCTCTCGACGGCAACGAAGCCACCGTGAGCGTTGAAGACGGCAGGCATCATCGCGTCTGCAGGGAAGAACCCGAGGAGACGATCGAGCTGCACGCCTTGGTTGCCAAAGCCGCCGCGGTAAAGACGGTGGCAGGCTTGCCCTTGCAGATCTGGCGGCACAATCGCGCTTCACAGCTCGTCGGCTTCCGCCAAAACCCGCGAGGTGCCGTCGTCGCCAGCGGCTGCCTGGCCAAGGCGGGCCTCAGCAAAGAAGAGCTCCAGGCTGTCCTTCGCCGCGTCGCCGCAGAGAGCGACCGCTTCGAATTCCAGCTGACCGAGCGAGATACGGAATAGGTCGCGTGACCCGGTCGTGGAAGGCCGGCCTCGGCGACACGCCGCCTGTGACGACGCGGTGGCAGCAGCTACAGCTTCAGCTTGTCCATGTCACGGGCCAGCGCGTCCGGCGCGACATGCGAGTAAATGAGCGTCATGTCGAGCGAGCTGTGACCCAAGATGTCCTTGAGAGCGACAACGCTGCCGCCTGACTCGACGAACAGCGAGGCGAAGGTGTGACGCAGGGTATGCCAGGGCCGAATGGACGCTGTGCAGCCGATGGCGATGAACAGCTCCGCGAGCCAGGCTGCTGCACGCTTCGCACCGACGGGACAAACCAGAGAAGCGGCGGACTTAGGACACACGGTCTTCCACTCCGCCAGCACGTCCACCAGGGCCGCCGGCAGCGGCACGGTGCGTGGCTTGCCCGACTTGGGTGTGCGGTCAAAGCTGCGAGCGACGGTCAGGCGACGACGCGGCAGGTCGACATCGAGCCAGCGCAGGCCGAAGATTTCGCCAAAGCGCAGCCCAAGGCGCACGGCCAGACAGACCGCGACGTAGCGCGCATGCTGCATCGTGTCCGTGCGCTGCGACCGCGCGAGGTCCAGCAGTCGCTTCGCTTCGTCAGCGCTTAGGCGATCCGTGCTGGAGGTCTTGCGCGGCAGCTTGAGCCCACTCATCGGCGACGCCGGGATCAGGTCTTGCCTCACCGCCCAGGTCAGCGCGGCGGCCAGCGGTCGCAGCGCGGCGGCGAGCGTGTTCGGTTTGTAGCGAGCCATCAGCTTGTCGCGCAGCCCTTCGAGGTCGCGGCGGCGCAGCTTGCAAAGCGGCATCGCACCCAGCACCGGCAGGACAGGAACCAAGCCGTAGCGCGCGGCCTTGCGATACCGCTCGGCGTCTTTCGCGCGCGGGTGCGCCGAGGCCAAGAACCGCTCACACAGCTCCGCCACAGTCATCGTGCTGGCGCTCGCCGCTGTGACGACGCCGCGCGAAGCATCTGCCTCGGCTTGCGCCAGCAGCTTGCGCGCTTCAGCATGGCTCGCCGCGGCGGTCGTCTTCACCCGTCGCTGCCCGTCGCTGTCGAAGTAACGAATCGCCCACTTCTGTCCGCGCTTCAGGATGTCGCCCATGTTGATCCACTTTCTGATCCACTCGTGCGGCGAATTGCTCGTCGGAGCCTGGGAAGGACGGAACAACCCCCACAGTCGCCCCCGTCGCAAATCCGCATTATTGCAGATTTTTTTGGTAATTCAAATTACATCCAGGTGATGTGCGATCACCTGCGCTCGATCGTTCGCAGCCGGATGC
>CAZKOY010000387.1:0-2051 GCA_964554495.1 uncultured Myxococcales bacterium | reverse complement strand
TGATGAAGCGGCCCTGCGTGACCAGGTAGGTCTTGCAGGTCTCGTAGATCAGCTCTGAGATCTCGCGCATCGATCGATGCACGGCCATGTTCTTGAGCTGGTTGTAGATGACCAAGCCAAAAACCATGGCCAGCGCGCAGACCCCAAGGCCAGCCATAAGCAGCATCTTGCCGCTCATCCCGAGGAACTGCACCGACGACAAGTCAGGCAGAACAAGGGTCGCTTCGCTGACGTGCTTTTCTCCGCTGGCCAGCGCGAGCTGGGCATACAGGAAGGCGACCAGCGACGCGGCGCAAGCAGCAAGCTGCGCGATCCAGCGCGGCGAACCGTGGCGGCGACCGTGCGTACAGTCGCTCGCCGAGTTGTGTGTCTTGTTCAACCGGACCGCTTGTGCGGGCGGTCTATTGGCAGTCGGCCTGCCTTGTTCCCTGACCATTCGTAACGTCCTCCGAGGCTGCGGTTGCAAAAAGTGGGCGGAGTTATAAGTCGGAGCCACCGCGCCTGTAAAGCACGATCACCGATGGCGACGGCGGGACCGGCTGTTGCTGGGAGTTTTCCGACGGAAAAAGCGATGAGTAGGAACTCTGTGGCTAGCGCGAAGGCGGCAACGGCAGCTTGCAGGCATGCCCGAGGATCTGCGGGCCCTGCTGTGTTTCCGTCGCTGTTGGCTGCCAGCCGCGCTGAATACGCGCTGAGAGCAGCTCGTCTGCGTCGGGGCGATGGTCCCACACGGAGACCGCGTTAATACCGCCCAGTCACGTGCAGTCGAGAATGAGCACGGGGCCGTCAGCGCTTTGGCTGGTGAGGATCACGTCATGCGTGTACTCGTCTTGGATGACGACATCAGCGACGAGCCACTGCGGATTCTGAGCCAAACCCCACGGAATGACGCGGCCCAGCGTACCGAGCCACTTGACCTGCTTCGCCAGTGCATCGACTGAGAACGCCATCACATTCCTCGACGGAAAATGGGGATCAACGAGGAAGCCGCGAGCGCCATCGCCCGCGCTTGCATGGGACAGTATGCGCTGGTCAGGCGGGCACCAGCGAGGTTCTTGCTTGCGATGTCCGAGCGTTCAAGAACGTGAGCGCAGAGGGGGAGGGGTAAGCCTCTGGCGCTGCCCTCGCTGCTGTACGAGGGCGCGCCAGAGTTTCGGCTACAGCAGGACGGGGATCTGAACGGCGGGGAAATCGGGGCCGCTGTAGAAGTCGTTTACGCGACGGACGTCACCACGCGTGATGGCGTAAAGGACTGCAGCCATGGCCGCTTCGCCGCACTGCCGACGCATGAGCTGACCGTCGTTGTTGACGACACCCGTGACTGCAGCCAGCCCGCGCGACGTGTCGAACATGATGCCGTCGCCGGTCTTGAAGTCCCACAGGCAGCCTTCGCCGGGACCCTGGGCCAAGTGGTCGTTGGTGGCGCCACCTTCGGTGGGGTTGCGCTTGCGATCGCCACCGAAGAAGCCGGTCTTCAGGATGCCGTTCGACATGATCCAGGTGCGGTTTTGGCCACCGACCGTTGGGTCGTTCCAGTTGTCGCGCAGGGTCATGGTGCGCGGCGTGTCACCGACGAACGCAATGACTGTGTTGTCGCCGAGCTTGATGCCAGGGCAGAACGGATCCTGCACGGACATCAGGTCGTCCATAAAGGCGTTCAGCAGGCGTGAAAATAGCTCGGCCACGTCGGACGCATTCATGCCACCGACGCCGCCTGCGTCGAAGATACCGTGCGGGTCATCGCTGAAGTACTTGATGCAGACCTGCGAGGTCAGGCCCAGCTTTAGTGCTTTGGCCGCGACGATCATGCGATCGCGAAGCTCAGCCGCCTTGGCGGGGTTCTGACCGGTGAAGCCATAGCGGACGCGGTCGGCATCCGTCGCGCGCAGCTGATCTGCGAGGTTCAAGCCGACGAGGTTTGCCGCCACCTTGCCCGTGCGATAGCCACGCGTATAGGTCGGGATCGACGCCGTCTTGCTGCTGCCGATCAGGCCCTTAACATACGCCTCATAGATGACCGCGTTCTTCGGGTTCGACAGCACACCCGCGGC
>CAZKOY010000386.1:0-2051 GCA_964554495.1 uncultured Myxococcales bacterium | reverse complement strand
TCACGGGCGCGTTCTGATCCTGGCCGCAGTACGGGCACTGAGTCCACGTCTTATGCAGCTTCTGAGAACAGCGAATACACGTCTTCTTGCTCCAAGGCCACCAGCTCATCTTTTTCTTCTCGGGCTGTTGCGCCACCACCATGGCATTCGGTGGCGGCTGCTGTGCGTTCTGGCCGCGCCAGTTAGAAGCGTCGCGACCCGTCTGAACCAAGGGCTGCACCGCCATGTTCATTTCTTGGCGGACCAAGGCCGGCGCGGTGCGCACTCGCTGCACGTCCATCTGCACGCCAGTCTTCGTTTGGTTGACCCGCGCGAAGAGGTTCGTGATCTCGCGGAACGGCCTAAGGATGGTGTCTATGAGCCTGTCGACGAACATCGCGTTTTCAGTTTAGCTCATTGACGGGGTTGGTAGAACCAGTAGCGGAACATGTTGATGTCGCGGCCAGCCGTGACGGCGATCTGCTTGATCGTGGGCTCGGCGCGCATGATGAACTCATCCCCGATGATGAACGGCCAGTTGCGCCAGCGGTGGATGCGGTCGGTGCCTGGGCACTCGCAGACGCCGGCCTTCTTGCCGTCGACATCGAACTCAAGCGAGTAGTCGCCGTACACATAGTCCATGCGGCGCACGACCAAGAGCCGCTTGCCGGGGGTTACGCCCTTGACCTTGTATGTGACATGGCCACCGACGTGCGCACGACCGACATCTTCGATGACATCGCCGTTGGGGTACTTGAGCTTCTGGCGCGAGCGGTACGAGTCGCGCGCTTCGTTGATCTTGAGGTCGTGGCTGCCTTCCGAATCGGTGTCCATGACCTTGATCATGTCGATGCGGATCCAGGTCTCGCCGTTGATCTCTAGCTCCATCGGCAGGTCCTGGGACGAGATGCCCTTGATGCGTTCCATATCGTCGGGCGGAATCTCGGTCGGGCCGTACTGACCGCGCGGCTTTTTGGCATCGCCAGGCTGGGCTGCGGCCGCTTTGCCCGCATCGGCTGCCGGCTGTCCAGCGACCGGTGCTGTCTGCGTGGCCGCCGGGCCGGGAGCCAGTGTCTCGGCTGCTTCACCGCTTGTGTAAAGCGGCGCCAGCTCATCGCCGGCTTTCGCCAAATACATCAGCATGTTGTCGAGGGCCTCGGGCGTATTGCGACGCTCGCTCAGCAGGCCCTTGAGGATGTCTAGCTGCTTCTTGTAGTTGCCGAATTCTTTCTTCTGGCCAAGCTGCGGATGATTGACTTCGACGTCCTTAACTAGCTCGTCTTGCAGCGCGCACAGCATGTTGAGGACTTCATGCCCATTGCGGTTGTCGAGCAGGTCCGCGGTGTGCAGCGTCTGCGCTGAGATCACGCCGGCCAGTGCATCGTGCGCCGTGCCGACCTTGCTGTCGCGAGCCATGGCCAAAAGAATGCGGCGCAGGCGCTCTAGCATAACAGCCAAGCGAATGCGCAGCGTCGGGTCGAGCCAACTGCCAATGACACCAGCGCGCGGCACGAAGCGCAGATCGATCTCGTTGGCTTTCGGATCGTTGGGATCGCGAGCATCGCGAATGCGCGTGGCGTTGCGATCCAGCAGGATGCGCGCAAGCTCGATCTCTTCGCGAATGTCCGGCGCGGTCTGCGACACCTCGACCTTGCAGCTCTCAAGGATCCGACGGTGACCTTTGTACGCCGCGTTTTCTTTGTACGCGATGAAGTCGGTCTCTTGCTCGTAGTAGCGGAGCACGATGTAGACCGTCTGTGGCAGCTTGTACTCTTCGAGTACCAGCGTCTTGATTTCGGCATCCCACAGCATCAAGTCACGGCCCTGCCCGTCCACGGCATAGCCGGGCTGGATCTCGACGGACAGATCGCCGCGCGCTCGTGCCACGACTTTCAGATCGCCGTTGTACCCAAAGACCACGCCAGGCGCGTGCATCAGTCGGTTGTGCAGGCGACGCTTGTCGATGTGATACCGCTCGGCATCGTTCCAATCGTGCTCGGTGGTGAGAAAGCCCTTAAAGAAATTGATCCGCTTGAATCCCTTGACTTTGCTCTCGCTCTCAGTCGCCATCG
>CAZKOY010000385.1:0-2058 GCA_964554495.1 uncultured Myxococcales bacterium | reverse complement strand
ACCCGGTTCTTCGGATCGATCGCGGTTGACATGGAATACCAGTAATCCCGCGCGCTATCGCCCAGGAACCACTTGTCGAACTTCTCCAGGCCAATCGGCTGCGGCTGGCTCTCGAAGTCCCACATGTACCAGCCGTCTTCGGCAAGGAAGAAGCAGCGCTGGCCGTACTGCACGAGGCTGTTGGGCTCGATGCAGCCGATGTTCTCCACCAGCTTATCGATCTGCATGATCACGTCGCCACCGACGAAATAGACGCGGCGAATGCACTTCTCTTGGAAGACGTAAAGCGCCGCCCGCGTCGTTGCCATGCCGGTGATATTGCCGCCGTCCGCGAACTCCTGTTCGTCGGAAAGCCCCACGCCCGCCGTCCAGCCCTCGCTATTGCCGATGGCGCTCCACTTGATCGCCATGCCCGACGATCCAAGCGCGGCCAGGAAAACAAATTCGCCATAGGTCGCAACGAACTTGGCCGTGCCTGGCGATCCGGCTAGATCGGCAAACGCGGTCGCAGCCGTGCTTGCGTCTATGTACTGGATCGCGTCCAGCCCGTTCGTCGCCAGCACCCGGTCGCCAAATGTGGCGAAGCGCCATCGCGTTGTAGTGGTCGCCGTCGTGTAGCCCCCGACCTTGCTGCGGTCGGTCCAGCCACTGGCTTCCAGCTCATAAAGTTTCGTCGCGTCGCCCGCGTACATGTGTGCGGCGTTGTCGATGTCGCGCACCGCCGTGATGCCGCGGCAGCGCGCCGTCATGGCGTCTGTCACGGCATTGAGCGACTTCAGCGGGCGATAGCTGTTCAAACCCGGCAAGCAGCCCTGTGCATCACGCAGATGCGCGACCGGGTTCATGCTGTCGAGATCGGGCAGCCATGCGCCGAAGTCACGCGCCGGCATCTGGGCTCCAGACGCGGGCCAATATTTCTTCATCACCACGCGCTGACGCTCTGGCTGCTCGATGGTGGCCGTTGATGATCAGCAAACGCCCGTCATCGCCGATCGTCACGGTAATTGGTTTCTTATTAGCCCGATCAAGGAAACCGGGATGCACAAACGGTTGTGTGCCGACAAGATCGCTTAGCCGCACCATTGTCTCTTCCGGCGGAGCGCCCTCCAAACGCGACGACCAGTCTGCATATTCATCGACCGGAAAGAACTGGTCAGCGCGAAGGCGCGGATGATACGAGTTTTCCAACGGCAGAAATCCAAATGGAAACCTCTCCGTCGCCGTCGTGAAGCCACCCGGCACGCGGGGCCGATAGAGCATCTTGGCCGCTTTACTCAGCAGACCCATGACCCGCCTTCTGCCGCGCCTGCGCTTCTGCTCTGTCGCGTGCGTCCTGTTCGCCCTTGGAGAATACGCGCGCCGTCCCTTCGTGTGCGCCGATACGGCACACGATGAGCTTGCCGCGCTCGTCGGTGCGTTCTTCAAACACTGGATCGGCCATTACATCGCCGGCCGTACTTTGCGGGTCGCTGAGCGGCGCATGTGCTCGCGGTCCAGCGCCTCGATCGCCGCGCCAATGGCCGGCGCACATGCCATGGCGCCCGCATCGTCGCGCAGATAGTCCCGCAGCACCGTCATCCGCGCCCAATGGCGAATAAGAAGCTCGCCCGTCGTCATCCAGTCGTTCGTGTCGGCGCTGGCGCTAAGCGTCGCTTCCTCGAACAACCCGCTCCATGTCAGCGTGTAGATCTGGTCTGGCGTCGGATAGAGCCGCACGCGCGCGCCATACCGCGTATATTTGTACGGCTCACCCTCGCTCGGGTTGCCATCATAGAGCGACTCCATGTCAGCAAAGCTGATCGGGTCCAGTTCGTTCAGCTGCCCGTTCACCGTGACGCGCAGGCTGTCGAGTTGGATGAGGCCGCTATATTCCGAAACGTAGCTGTTGCTTGCAGTGGTCGAACTTGTAAGCGCCGCGCTGGTTGGCCCCTGCAGAAACCACCAATTGCGCGCCTTGTGCTGGCGGATGGCGTCGTTGATATGCGAGCCAATCACGCCAGGCGAAGACGATGAGCCGAGGTCGCTGCGCTCCAGTTCCGCAGCGATGCGGTCGATCAT
>CAZKOY010000384.1:0-2060 GCA_964554495.1 uncultured Myxococcales bacterium | reverse complement strand
GTGCTGGGGCTGGATGTGCGGGCCGACTTTCCGCGCCTGCTGTCCGAGCTGGCCGTGCGCTGCGGCATCGCGGGGGATGCTGCGCGACCTCTGCCTGCGCTCCCTCTGTCGCGGTCGGTCCCGTGTTCGCCCACTCGGTCACTGCCGCCCCGCTCCGAGGTTGCAAGCCTTTGGGGACGCTGCGGACGGGTCAATACAGACGCCGAGCTGTGCGCACAGTTAGAGCGTCGCGGCATGGACCCCGACGAGATCACAGAGCGTGACTTGGCGCGCGTGCTACCCGCCGGCTCGCTGCCTCGCTGGTGTCGAGCTTGGCGGCATACCGGCCACCGCTTGGTGTTTCCGCTGTACGACGCCGAAGGGAACCTTGCATGCCTGCATGGGCGCATCGTCCTCATGCAGCCCGACGATCCACGTGGGAAGGCCCGTTCTGTGCGCGGCTGCGGCGGTCTGGTATTGGCCGACGCGACCGCGCTGGCTCTGCTCTCAACCGGGACCGCGCCATGGTGGAACGGCGAGGTGCTGATCTGCGAGGGGGCGACTGATTTTTTGGTGCTGGGCTTGCGCTGGTCGGATGCGGCAGCGTGCCTGCCGGCGGTAATTGGCATCTACGCAGGCTCATGGTCGCCGCAGATCGCATCGCGCATTCCGGCTCGCGCTGTGGTGCGCATTTTGACCGACCCCGACGAAGCGGGTGAGCGATATGCAGCCCAGATCGCGCAGACGCTAGGACACCGCTGCGCAGTCGTCCAACCCCGCAGTCACACAGAAGGGAGCCGCCGCCATGGGTAAGCGCGACATCGCAGAACGCGTAAAAGAAGCGGGCCACAGCGCGCTGGATGGGGATCTGACGGCGCCGGCACCCCGGAAGAAACCGCCCGAGAAGCAGCAGCTACGGAGGTTCAACATGGCCGACATTCAACCGGAGTCCGTTGCTTGGCTGTGGCCAGGTCGCATCGCGCAAGGCAAGTTCACCCTCATCGACGGCGACCCCGGTGAGGGCAAGAGCCTGATCACGATCGACTTGGCCGCACGACTCAGCACTGGTAGGCCGATGCCGGGGGAGTTGGCTGCAACACAGGGGCCACAGAAGACGCTGTTTCTGTGCTGCGAGGATGATCTCGCCGACACCATCGCGCCACGTCTCGATGCAGCCGAGGCCGAGCGCAGGAATGTCGAGGTCATTCGCGACCTGATGAAGATCCCCGGTCAACTCGCACTGCTGGAATCGGCCATCGTCGAGATGGGCGCGAAGCTGGTGTTTATCGACCCGCTAAACGGCTACATCGACGGCAAGGTCAACACGCACTCGGATCATGCGGTGCGGTGCGCGTTGACACCGCTTGTCGAACTGGCGGCCCGGCTACGGGTTCCCATCGTGGGCGTGCGGCACTTGAACAAGCAGGCGGGAGCGTCGGCAAAGTACCGGGGCAACGGCTCAATCGCATACGTCGGTCTTGCGCGATCTGCGCTCATGGTCGGCCCCGATCCAGAGAATGAAGACCTGCGCATTCTGGCCAGTAGCAAGGGCAACCTTTCCAAGCGTGCGCCGTCTCTGCGCTTCGCTATCGTCGCGGAGGAGGGGCAACCGGGCCGGATTGAGTGGCGTGGTGAATCGTCCGTAACCGCAGACGAGCTATGCGCGCCGCCGGGACCGGAGCACACGCACAGCGCCCGCCGGGATGCCACCGAGTTTCTGTTGGAAGCGCTGGCCGATGGCACGGAATGCTCTGCAAAAGACCTGTGCAAACGCGCAAAAGAGCAAGACATCGCAGAGCGAACGCTGCGACGGGCAGCCCGTGAACTGGCTATCCCCCGCGGTAAAGTCTGGGCTCTGCCTGCGGCGCAGACGAAACCCGCGGCGCATGTTGGCGCCAGTCGATGACATCCGGCCAGCTTCTAGCCCTTTGGCCGCTGGCCGTTTGGCCGTTTGGCCGGATTGTGGCGCTGTGCTTCCGGCTGGCCGGCATCAAGTGCGGCAGGAATCCGAGCGATCCACTCGCAGGCCCCCCACACCCCCGGGGCGCTGTTTTTTGGCGCGCGGGTTTTGCCTGCCTTAT
>CAZKOY010000383.1:0-2061 GCA_964554495.1 uncultured Myxococcales bacterium | reverse complement strand
CTATGTCGAGCTGTGCGGTGTCTGAGATCCGTCCCGATGCCGCCTGACCCGAGCGGCAGTCTGAGCCGCTCACCCACCAAGCCTGCTAGCCAAGGAGGTCCGTTCATGTGTACACCGACGCTTCGCCGTATCGTCCCCTTCTGTCTTCTCGGACTTTTTGCCGCTTGTGGTCAGCCCATCGACGACCCAGCAGCGCAGCAGCCCGAAGAGGCGCTAGAGAACGCGCCGCCAGGTCTGATCGTCTTCGATGAAGGCGCACCGCTGCCGGCGGACTTTGTCATCCAGGCGCTCACCGCCAGCGAGCAGACCACCATGCTTAGCACGGTCAACGCCAAGCGAACCCGCGGCGCCACCTGCGGTACCACGGCCTACTCGGCGGCACCTGCTTTGGTCACAAATGCCAAGCTGGTTCAGGCGGCTGAAGGCCATGCCGCTGACATGGCTGCACGCAACTACTTCAGCCACTACACCCAGGGGACCAACGCCAATCCAGGCCAGCGTATCACGGCCACTGGATATAAGTGGTCAACGTACGGCGAAAACATCGCCGCCGGGCAGACCTCGATCGCTGCCGCCGTCGACAGCTGGTACAAGAGCGCAGGCCACTGCGCGAACTTCATGAACAAGAGCTTCACGCAGGCTGGCTTCGGCAAGGGCTACAGCGCTAGCTCGACGTACAAGTACTATTGGGTCGCGGTGATGGCGAAGCCGCTCTAGCCTAGGTGCAGGTGCCCGTTTGATGTGGGCGCCTGGCTTGTTTTCGCTGCGGGGGCCTCGCGAAGCGAAAGACAAAGATCTAGAAGTCGACGCGATTCATCTCGTCCCCAAGAAAGTCGGGGGCTAGGTGGGCGTAGATCAGCGTGGTCTTGACGTCGCTGTGCCCGAGGATCCTCTGCAGCGCCAAGAGGTTGCCACCGTTCATGATGTAGTGGCTCGCGAACGTGTGGCGCAGCGCGTGCCAGGGATTGGGCAGGACGCGAACCCCCGCTGCACGTAGCAGCCCCGGCAGGCCCAAAAGGGCGCTGCTGCGTGTCTCCATACCCCAGGTTCTTCGTCGCTGTTTCACTGGAAACACCAGCCCTGAATCGGTCTTGGGGCAGCACTGCGCCCAGTCTTGAAGTTCAGAGATCACGGCATCCGGCAGACGCAGATGGCGCGCCTTTCCAGACTTTGGTGTACCGCGATAGCTGCGGGCAATGGTCAGGCGCTTGCTCGCTATGTCTAGATCGCGCCAGCGCAGGCCCAAGAGCTCGCCTTTACGGACGCCGGTATGCAGCGTGAAGAGCACACGCAGATAGAGCAGCTTGGCGTCGACATTGCTCTGCACATCGGTGCGTGCGGCGCCGAGCAGAGTGCGGACTTCGTCCTTGCTCCAAAAGTCCAGAGCACTGGGAGAGGCTGGCTTTTCAATTCCACGCGTTGGGTTGCCTGAGACTAGGCCCTGACGCACCGCCCATGAAAAAATCAGGCTCAGCGTGCTGAGTACGTTGCGCACAGTTCCCGCGCCGCGCGTTGCGGCCAAGCGATCTCGCAGGCGAGTGACATCTGTGGCGCGCAGGGCATGGGCGGGCATGCTGCCGAGCGATGACAAGGCCGCAGACAGCACCGCACGCACGCGCGCTCGATAGGCAGCCAGATCCTTGATGCGAGGCCGGCTGTATTCGACAAGAAATCGCTCGGTCAGCTCGGCAACCGTCAGCTTGGTCTGATGCACCGGGATGCCGACCTCGCCACGTGCGATGCGTGCTTCGATTTGTACCAGCAGCTTGCGCGCCTCAGCATACGTTGGCTGCTTGCTCGCGATCTGACGGCGCCTGCCGTGTTCATAGAAGCGCAGATAAAAGCCGATGAAGCGACCGCGGCGAACGCACTTGATGACTTCGCCCAAGACAACCCCCGCGGCGATCGTAGCACGCAAGCGTCGTCCCACCGTCGTCCTCTTGCTGGGCGTATTCTGCGTCGAGAGCCAGCGCTAGATCCTTCGCGAAGAGGGACCACAGGACCGTAACCTCGCGAAACGACAGCGAGCCGTGAACGTTCAGTCTTGTTCTATGTGAACTG
>CAZKOY010000382.1:0-2062 GCA_964554495.1 uncultured Myxococcales bacterium | reverse complement strand
CGCGACAGGTGCAGCCGCAGCCCGCGCAGCGCCACGGACTACATTGAGCCGCCCCAGATAAGCCCTGTAACATAAGGGGCTTGATGACCCGCGAGCAGCTTCGCCTATTGGCCCGCTTCATCGTGGATGAGCTGGAAGCCCGTGGTGCTCTGCGAGGTTCCGCTGCCCTGTCGCCGGGAGGAGGCACACCATGCCCCGACGAAAAAGCCCAGCCCGAGTCCTTGGCCCCTACCCCAAGCGGGACAAGTGGCGATTGGTCGTCCGCGACGAACGAGGCGCGGAGAGTTTTGTCAGCTATGCGACTAAAGAAGAAGCGGAGCGCGTCAAGCTCGCGATGACGGGCGAGCTTCGCCAGCGTCAGCCGCACACGATCGCCGACGGCATCCAAGCGTACGAGCTGTACCTGCGCGACGTGAAGCAGAACAAGCCGACGTCGGTGCGCACGACGATCATCCGACTGCACACCTTCTTTCCCGACGACGAGCTGCTGCTAAGCGAAGTCACACCGCGTCGCGCCGCCGCGATGTACCTAAATCTGACGCGAGCCCAATCGGTCGATAGCCAGCGCAACATCCTGTCGGAAGCGCGCACGTTCCTGAAGTGGTGTGTGCAGACGAAGAAGTGGCTGGTGACCAATCCGCTTGGCGACATCGAAGGAGTCGGCAAGCGCAAGCACGGCAAGCCGCAGCTCCGCATCGACGAAGCGCGGCGATGGTTGGTCGTGGCGAACCAGCTCGCAGAGGATGGCGATGCTGGAGCGATTGCCGCCATGGCGACGCTGCTGCTCGGACTGCGCGCAAGTGAAGTCGTCGATCGCACGGTGCGCGATCTCGATGACGGTGGGCGCATGCTGTGGATTCCCGACAGCAAGACGCTGGCGGGGCGACGACGCTTGGAAGTGCCCGAGCTGCTGCGTCCGCATCTGCTGGGTCTTGCCGAAGCGAAGCTGCCGACCGCGCTGCTATTCGGCCAGCACTGGCGCGACTGGCCCCGCAAGCAAGTCCAGCGCATCTGCGAGCTGGCCAGGGTGCCCTGCGTCTGCGCCCACTCCATGCGCGGTCTGCACGGCACGCTGGCGATTGAAGCCGGAACGACGGCGCATGTGGTCGCGGCCAGCCTGGGCCACGAATCGCCCACCGTGACCCTGCGCAGCTACGTGGCCCCAGGCACAGAGCAGCGGGCCAACGCGCGCCGCGTCTCGTCGCTACTTAAGAACCAACCGAACTAGAGAAGGCGGGCAATGAATCGTTGCCCAATCGTTGCCCAGCTCTAGAGGCGCACCCCAGCCAACCTGCGTCCCACAAACGAAAAAGCCTGTGTTTCCGTCGAGAAACACAGGCTTCGTTTTGTGGAGCTGAGGGGAGTCGAACCCCTGGCCTCTAGAGTGCGATTGGATCCAACATTCTGAGGCTGACCGACGGCGTCAGGCATGGGGCGAAGTTCCACATCGCCTTTGCTCCCTTCGTCGGAGGAGGCCAAGAATTGCGATGTGGAACTCTCATTTTTCCGTCGCTGACTCGGATTTTTTTTAACCCCGATCCATGCAGGCTTCCGAGGAGAGGGGGCGGGGCATTCTAGTGGTGAGGGGCCTGCGTGCGGCTCGCAAGCGGCGATCCTGGTGCGCATGGTTGGCCCAGGGCTGCGCGCGGAAAGCCTGCCCCGCAGAGCGTGTGCTAGCGTGCGCGGCAAGAGTGCGGCCATGAAGTATCTGACGCTAGACATCGACGTTCCCGCGGATCGGCGCATCGTTGTGCAGCTTCCCGAGGACATCGGGCCAGGCCGGGCGCGGTTGGTTCTGATTACGGCCCAGCGTCGGATGCCGTCCTGCCCCGATGCCGATCCGCTCGCTGGCTTTCCGACGCTGCATGTCGAGAGCTGGCCCGCCGGATTCTCGTTCCGTCGCGAAGAGATCTACGGCGAGGATGGGCGCTAAGGTAAACACGCTGCCGCGTCGGTCATTCTGTGCGCAGTGGGGCTTGCATCGTATGTCAGTTTTGACATAATCGAGCCCAGAGAGAGCGCACCATGGATCGCGAGAAACGAACCCGTTTGCAGGCCGCTG
>CAZKOY010000381.1:0-2096 GCA_964554495.1 uncultured Myxococcales bacterium | reverse complement strand
GCTTCAAAGTGAACTTCTGCAAGTACACCAACGAGACGCGCCTTTCGATCGAAGACGCCTCGCAGAAGAGCGGGCAGAAGTACCTGGCGGCCGTCAGTGGCCCGTGTGCCGGTGGTGGCTATGAGCTAGCCATGGCCTGCGACGAGATCCTGCTGATCGACGACGGCAGCAGCACGGTGGCCTTGCCGGAAGTGCCGCTTTTGGGCGTGCTGCCAGGAACCGGCGGTCTGACGCGGCTTCTCGACAAGCGCAAGGTGCGCCGCGATCGCGCCGACATCTTTTCGACGCTGGCCGAGGGCATCCGCGGCAAGCGCGCCGTCGACTGGCGCCTGGTCGACGAGATCGCACCGCGCAGCCGCTTTCCACAGGCGGTGCAGGCGCGAGCACAAAAGCTTCTTTCGAAGACCGGCGCGGGACCGACGACGAACGGCATCGAGCTTGAGCCGCTTTCGCCGCAGGTCAGCGATGACAGCATTCGCTATCGTCACGTCGAGCTAAAGATCGAACGAGCGCGCCGCATGGCGACGCTTATCGTGCGCGCTCCCGACGGTGGCTATGCTGCGCCGGACTCTGTCGAGGCGCTGCACGCGCAGGCAGCAGCCGGTCAAAACTGGGCGCTGCGCGCCTTTCGCGAGCTTGACGACGCCATCTTGCGCCTGCGTTTTCACGAACCAACCGTCGGCCTGATCATGCTGCGCACCGAGGGAGATCCAGCCGCAGTGGTCCGCGCCGATGCCGCGCTGTGGGCGCTGCAAAAAGACTGGCTGGCTCGCGAGATCCTGCTTTTGATGGCGCGTACGCTGCGCCGCTTGGATCAGACGTCCAAGACGCTGTTCGCAGTGGCCGAGCCCGGAACCTGCTTTGCCGGCAGCTTGCTTGAGATCCTGCTGTCTGCCGATCGCAGCTATGTGCTCGACGACACGGGGGCGCCGACACAGTTTGCGACCAGCCCGCTAAACGGCGGAGCGCTGCCGCTTCTCGACGGGCGAAGCCGCCTGGATGTGCGCTTTTATGGCGAGTCCGAGAAGGTGCAAGCAGTGCTGGAACACCGCGCGCCATTTGACGCCCAGACGGCTGATTCTCTGGGCTTGGTCACGGTGCTGGCCGACGAGATCGACTTTGCCGACACCCTGCGCCTGGCCCTTGAAGAGCGCTTGAGCTTGTCGCCCGATGCGCTGACCGGCATGGAACAGAACCTGCGCGCCGCCGCCTGTGGCGAAGGCATGGAGCAGCGCATCTTCGGTCGCCTGTCCGCCTGGCAGAACTGGATCTTCATCCGCCCCAACGCCACCGGAGAGCGCGGCGCGCTCAGCAGCTATGGCAAGCCCGAGCGCCCCGTCTTTGACTGGACGCGGACGTAAGAGCCGCCCACTTCGGGGTATGTTTTTCCTTAGACACGCACGCAGTCAGCGAAGCAGCGAGGCACACGATGTCGGTAGAGCTCTTTGAGAAGATCCCCAACAACGTCAACTTGTCGTCGGACAAGCGGCTGCAGCGGGCGCTTGAGCAGTGGCTGCCCAACTACATCGCGTGGTGGAAAGAGATGGGACCCGAGGGCTTTCAGGCCGATCAGGTCTATCTGCGCACCGCGATCTCGGTCGAGGCAAACGGCTGGGCGCACTTCGATTACGTGCGCATGCCCGAGTATCGCTGGGGCATCTTTTTGGAGCCGCCCGAGCCGGGACGCATCATCGGCTTTGGCGATCACTACGGCGATCCGGCGTGGCAGGAAGTGCCGGGCGAGTACCGTCAGCAGCTTCGCCGCATCATCGTCACGCAGGGCGACACCGAGCCAGCTTCCGTCGAGCAGCAGCGCCTTTTGGGCCAGTCAGCGCCGTCGCTTTACGACATGCGCAACCTGTTTCAGGTCAACGTCGAGGAAGGCCGCCACTTGTGGGCGATGGTGTACCTTCTGCACTCGTACTTCGGCAAAGACGGACGCGAAGAGGCCGAGGCGATGCTCGAACGCCGAAGCGGCAACCCCGACAAGCCGCGCATCCTGGGCGCCTTCAACGAGCCGATCAAGAGCTGGCTCGACTTTTACATGTTCACGATGTTCACCGACCGCGACGGCAAGTTTCAGCTGTGCGCGCTGT
>CAZKOY010000380.1:0-2102 GCA_964554495.1 uncultured Myxococcales bacterium | reverse complement strand
TCGCCGCTGACCGTGTGGGCGAGTAAGCGCGGGATTCTGACTGTGCAGGACTCGCCAGCGCTGCAAATGGGCCGGCTGTTTGAAGCTCCCTTGCTGGCCTACTACGCAGCCAAGAACAAGCGCCGACTGACGCAACCGGGCCTACAGATCAAAGACTGGCGCTGCGCAACGCCGGACGCCATCGCAGACGGCGCGCGCAATGTGCAGGTGAAAGTCGTAGGTGGGCGGGCGGCCTGGAAATGGGATGACGGCGTGCCGGTCTACGTGCTGGCGCAGGTGCAGTGGGAGATGTTCGTTGCCGGGCTGGCTATCACCGACGTTGTTGCATGCATCGGTGGCACCGATTACCGCGAGTTCCAGGTGCTGCGGGACGATGCCGCTATCGCCGACTTAGACGCCATCTGTCACGAGTTCTGGCAACGGTATGTCATCGGCGGCGAGATGCCAGCACCGAACGCTAGCGAAGAAGCCAAGCACATCCTAGCGGCACGCTGGCCGCAGCACATCGAAGCGCTGCGGCCTGCCCCGGATGACGTGCGCGCGATGGCAGAGCGCTACGAAGAGATCAAGAAAGCAGTCGGCGCAGTCGAAGAGGAACAAGCCGAGATCGCGAACCGACTGCGTGCCGCCATCGGTCCTGCTGAGGGATTTGCGTGGGACGGCGGCAAGGTGACATGGAAAACCAACAAGGCAGGCGATCGAGTCCTGCGAGTGCAGATCAAGGAGACGACACATGGAAGCCGTAGACGCTGAGTTCATGCCGCAGGCACTGGCCACCATCCAGCAGCAGTCGTTCGCGCTTGAGCAGACCGTATCTGCGGCGCTAGAAGCTCAGGTGCGGGCGCAGGTGCAAGCCCGCTACACGCTGGCGATCAGCAAGCCGCGCGATCTGGATCAGGTGCGCCAGCGCATTTTGAAGGAGTGCCGCCGCCCTGGTTTTGCCGAGGTTGCCATGTACTCCAAGCCCGTCGGACGCAGCAAGATCGAGGGCCTGTCCATTCGCTTTGCCGAGATGGCGCAGCGGAACATGACCAACATCGCCGCCGACTCGATGGTCATCTATGAGGATCGCACGCAGCGCATTGTCCGCGTCACCGTGACTGACGTGGAAGCCAATGTCCCGCTTTCGGTCGATGTCACGGTGAGCAAGACCGTAGAGCGCAGCAGCCACAACGATCGTGAAGTCCTTGGCACGCGACAAAACAGCAGCGGGCGCACGACGTATATCGTCGCATGCACGGATGATGAACTGCTTGTCAAACAGAACGCCTTGCTGTCGAAGGCCAAGCGGAATCTGATCCTGGCCTTGTTGCCTGGCGACATCGCAGACGAAGCGAAGCAGGTAGCGATCGAGACCCAGAGAGACCGCGACAAGCAAGACCCAGATACGCAGCGGCGCCGAGTGTTCGATGCGTTCGCCGAGATCGGGATCACGCCACCAGAGATCAAAGAGTACCTTGGGCGGGAGGCAGGGCCGGCTGACCTACCGGAGCTGCGCGGTCTCTATCAGGCACTAAAGCAGGGCGACGTTCGGTGGCGGGATTTGATCGAAGAGAAACGAGACGGCGAGGCCGGCGAAGAAACGAGCAAGCTGCAGAAGGCACTGGCTGCTCAGGAAGCAAAAAAGCAGAAGCCCGCCCCGGCTGCTCAGCCATCGGCGCCAGAGTCTGACGGAGCGCGCTTTTGCCGACTGCTAACCGCAGCGCAGGACGTGGCCGCGCTGGACCGCATCATGGATGACGCGCGCGCGACGCTCAAAGGCGCAGACCTGCACAGCGCTGAGCAGTACGCGCTTGACCGTCGCGCCGCGATGGCGTCTTAGCCATGCCCTTCGAGCTTAAAGTCATCGCCGACCCCGGAAGCGCGACGCGGTGCGGGAAGTGCGAACTGATCTACCGCGGGGCATGTCGGGCTTTTGGAGAGGATTTAGAGGTGGCCGGGGCGCGAATCTTCGACACCTACCATGATCATCGCCGCCTCCCCGAATGCGTGGAGGCAGAGCGGCGAGTTCTAGCCGCCGAGAAGGGAGCGAGCGAATGAGCGCGACAGAGCGAGAAATCCGGCTGCGCATCGTGGCGACAGACACGCATTGCGGATATGGC
>CAZKOY010000379.1:0-2102 GCA_964554495.1 uncultured Myxococcales bacterium | reverse complement strand
CTGTGACCCGATCACAGACGACGACTTGTGCCAAGGGCACGGTGCGCCCACCCAGAATGCCGAACAGTTCATACGTGCGAAACGCCCCCGCGCCGCCCCCCGGCGTCGGTGTATTACCGCCGCTCGTTGTGCCGCGCAGCTTGTCCAGCTCTGCGCGCTTCTTCGCCAGCTCGGCTTCCTTGCGCGCCTTGATCAGCTCGCGCTCTAGCTCCTTTTCGCCTTGGCTGATCTCCGCATCAAATGCTTCCTGCTCCGCTTGCTCGCGGTCCTTTTTCTCTTGTTCCTTGCGCGCTTTCTCAAAGTCAGCCGCCTCGCGCTTGGCCTTGTCCGCAGCCGCTTGATCGTCGAGAGCCTTCTTGCGCGCAGCTTCTGCCTTCTTCTTCTGAAGCTGCTCGTACTGCCCATCGGACGTCCGCGTGAACTTCAGCTTGAAACCCTTGACGGTGTCCGGCCAGTCGCTCCACTTGCCGATGCCCGCCGTCCACTCGCGACCGTCTTCTTCGTTGACGATCTTGATCCACTCGACCTTCCAGTTTGGAATCGGTCCCGAGTGGTCGCTGCGCAGAAGGCCACTCTGCAGCTCGCCCAGATCTTCTGTCTCGATGACTCCCTGATTCAGCGCATTGCGCTCCCAGTCGTTGTCCGACGAAGGATCGTCGATCAAGACCTCCTTCATCACGGCATCGAGCCCGTTTAACGAGAGATAGATATTCGCGTCGGTGCCGGCGAAGTGCTCATTGCCTGTCTGGATGTACCAAAGGTAACGCATGGCCCCCTCCGTGTTTGGATTGCTTCCTCGCGTCTCTAGCGCCGATGTGTTGCGGCGCCTTTGGGCGGGCCCGGCGTTTCCAACTCGGCGAGTGCCTCTTTGAGCCGCGCCTCTATCTGCGCCGCCGATGAGTCCACAGCGCGTACCCTGGGCTGCCCCGTTGGCTTTGCTGGCGATGCAACGGGCTGGCTCGATCGTGCAGACGTCTGGGATGGTGCTGCGGTCGACTGCGCCTTCGCTTCTTGATTCGCATCCCCCTTCTGCGTCACTGGAACAATTCCCGTGGGTGGTCGCAGCGCTTCGCGGAAGGTGTCCACGAGGTACTTCAGCACCTCCGTGTAATCGGGAGCGACCGCGGCGCGCTGGTGGTGTCCTTCGATTCGCGACCACTGCTCGGCGAGTGTGCGCAGGGTCGAGCGCAGCTCGCAGTTCAGCTCGTAGTGGCGATCGAGAAGCGAGCACAGATCGTCTCGCGTGTCTGTCTGCAGGGTGGATTGCTGCGTCGCATCACGATTCGCGACCGGCTCGCGCAGCGCGACCACAATCGGTCGCGCGGGAGCAGCGCATGGACTTGCATGTTCGTCGCAGTAACGAACCTCCCACCATCCCATCGCAGCGAGCGCCGGATATTCAAACCGAGACCACAGCTTCAGCAAGCCATCCGGTCCCTCGGTCCCGTCGACGGTGGTCAGATAGTAGTGTGTCGCGTCCTCGGGCGCTGCATCGATCACCTCCGTCAAGAAGCGACGATACTCTGCCTCACACCGCACGCGCGCCGTGTCCTGCGCCGACACCTTGGCCACCACGGCTGAGTTGTGGCGACTCTTCACCAGCCTTCTCGCATGTCGGTCTCGGCAGAACTCCACCACGTACACACCAGGCTTGGCTGTCGGATCTTGAAAGCGAGGAGCGGCTTGGAATGCGCCCCGTTCCGGAACTCGGATCCGCCGCCCGCCCTCGCCGTAACGCACGAGGTAGTAGTAGTGAGCTCCCGGCGGCAGCTGCTCGCGCACCAGTTTCTCGAACGCAGAAGATTTCTTCGACATCGTCTCCCCCCTCAATTCGTCGTCTTCCAGTTCGGCTCCAGCTCGGCTGGGTCGATCTTTCCGACGTCTGTGTTGTTCAGCTCATCGCGCGTGAAGGCGGTCTCGTTCTCTAGCACCGCACGCACCAGCGCCATGCGATGCGCGACGGGCAGGCGGCGATACGCGCGATACAGTGCCACTCCGGTTTCCAGCGGCAGCGGCGTGCCCGCGAGATCCTTCAGCCACGCCTGATCCGCCTTGCGCATCTCTTCCTTGGTGAAGTCCTGCCCCACTTCATCGAGGATCTT
>CAZKOY010000378.1:0-2153 GCA_964554495.1 uncultured Myxococcales bacterium | reverse complement strand
GGAAGCGGATGTTCCCATGGAACATGCCCTCGCACCGACGAGATACCACACTCTTCCCGCGGACCGTGGTCCATCTGTGGTCCATCGGACGGATGTGCGCTAAGAGAGGACAATGAGCCGACAGAAGGCCATGGTTCTGCGTAGCTCCGCCTGGTGTTGAACCGCGCCCGCATCGAGACTCGGGGTGAGGATGACGGCCCGGTTACGCAGATGCGACCTGACCTGCCAGCGCTGCGCCTTGCGCTGGGCGAGGTCCGCGACTCCTCGGTCAGCACGTTGCACCAGCACCTCCATAGCTATCCCGTGGGCAGCCTGGGGGAAGGAACTGCAGCCGCGAACAAATGGCGCCAAGTACTGGATCGCTCCCGCGCGGCGGGAGGTCCTGGTCGGGCTGGATGTGCTCATCGGTGCAGAGTCGGCCGACGAAGCGCTGCTGGCCACAGTGGGCTCGGGCCGGCGCGAAGAGCTGGATCGTCCGCGCTGGGGGGGCCGAAAGTTGCCGAGCCGCTCTCTACGCGCAGCCGCCCAGGTGCCTGGTGTCTTGCGCCCGCACGCTCCGCTTCTCGTAGCGCACATCATGCGCCCCGCTTGCCTCGGAGAGGCCGCTTCTCTTGTAGACCAGAGGCTGGCGAAACTGAGATAGAAAGCGGCGGAGGGCACTCTGGCCCTGCGTGCTGCGAATCCGGTTTCTACCAAAGCGCTCCAGCCGCCGCGCCGCCTCCGCAGTGCTCAAGCCCGCGGCTGCATCTGCTTCGAGAATGCGTAGCACCGCCTGCGCATCCATCTGGTGATAGCTCGCTGCCTGCGCGGCTCGTTGCTGCTTGTGTGGCTTGGCCATGAGGTTCCTGCCTAGCGAGCCGCGGGCGTGGCTTCTTCGCCCTGCCAGATCAGCACGTCGGCTTCCGTCTCGGCCTGCCCTAAATTGCCCGTCGAGGGAAGGAACAGGTTGGAGAGGATCGACGGTCCCGGCCGGCCCAGCACGATCAGGTCGGCGCGTAGCTCGCTGGCTCTGCGCAGCAGCGCATGCGTGGGATCGCCCGCGATGACCTCGCTGTTCTCCTGGGTCGCAGCCGACGCTCCCGCTTGCAGCAGCAGGCTGCGAAGCTCGCGCTTGGCATCGGATTCATACTGATCGCGATAGCGCTGAAGAGCCGGTTCCGAGATTCCTGGGCTGACGAGCTTCATGTCGAGCACCGGTTCGTGGACATGCACGGCATGCAGGCTCGCTTCCGGGGCAAGCTCTGCTGCCAGCCGCAGGGCCGCTTGGCTGTGCGGTGACAAGTCGATCCCAACTAAGACGCTGCGATAGGCTCCCCTGGGCATACAGCGCACGCACAGCAGCGGACGATCGACAAGCCGCAGGAGCTTCTGACTGGTTCCGCCCAAGAAGCTGCGCAGCGGCCCGTGCTCACCTTGCGCGCCAACCACCAGCAGCGCGGCTTGGCAGTCACGCGCGTGCTGCAATAGCTGCCAGTGCGCACGTCCCTGGGTGATGTGGATGCTCACTTCGCAGCCATAGTCGCGTGCCATGTCGCGCTGCAGGATCTCAAGCTGAAGCCGTCGTACCTCGTGAAGCTGTGCCGAGACCTCGTCTTCGCCCAGCCCCAGCAGATTTCGCAGTGCGTGGATCGTTCGCAGGGGCAGGGTGGTGATGACATCCAAGCGAGCGTGATGCTGTCCAGCCAGCAGGGCCGCGCGATGCACAGCCGCGCGCGCGTGCGGTGATCGGCGTCGGATACGCAGCTTGACCCGATGCAGCGGATGCATGCGCTGAATCCTTGCCATGCGCAGGCCTGACGCTTGGCAGACGCTCACTCTTGCTCTCAAGTAGCCAGCGCTGCGGTCCAAGGGCATTGCGTTCGAGCTGAGTAGCCTGCGGACTCCAGCGCCCGATGCGGAGCCGCCTGCTCTTGCGAGGCGTTCCCCGGGCACCTAGTCAAGCTCGATGGCGTCTCCCCGCTCGGGAACATGGACGCAGACGCCGCGCTCCGCAAGAGTTGCGCGCAGTGGTCGCTGCTGGTCGGGCTCTCCATGAACCAGAAACACACGACGCATGCTGCCGCAGGCTTCGACGTATCTGAGAAGATCGCCCCGATCGGCGTGCGCACTGAAGGCGTTTAGCACTTCCACCTTCGCACGAACGTCCCGTTCCA
>CAZKOY010000377.1:0-2161 GCA_964554495.1 uncultured Myxococcales bacterium | reverse complement strand
GGTCGGCCATCACTTCCCCCTTTTCTTCGGCGCGCTGAGCTTCGCGAGGATGTCGCGCACCTCCGCGGCCTGCATGCCTACTACGCTGGCGTTGAGGTTGGCCGAAGCCACGCGCTCGCAAGTGAACCCCTGGATGCGTTCAAGGAGCGGCGGCAGCTTTTTCAACATGGCCGCCGTCTTCCCAAACTCCTCGTGGGCCACTTCGTACTCCATCGGGTGCGGCCCCACCTGCGTGTAGCGTGCGATGGCGCGATACGCCGCGCTCAGGTGGTCTTCCATGCGCTTGAGCCACGGCTCGATCGCGACCAGCGCATCGCGCAGCGCCTTGTTGTTTCGCACCAGACAGATCGGGCGATGCTTCGGCATGCTCCCGACCCGGGAATAGCAATCTGGACACTCGGGCATGGCACTCTCCTTCGGCTATCGCTCGTCGGGGAAAAGAAACTCTGCGGCCTGGCGCAGCGTCATCTTGATGGCCAGGTCCGCGCGCACATCTGCCCGCGTTGCGCTGCCGTCTTCCCAAAGCGTGATGCCGCCGACCTGATTCCAGATCGTGATGTCGTTTCCCTTGCGACTCTTCGCGATGCGCAGGCCCGCAGCGCGAGCCTTCGCCACGATCGCCTTGACGGTCCAACGCTTCGTCTTCGCCGGCTCGGGCTTGGCGGGTTGGCGAACTGGTAGCTTGCGCAGAACAGCATCCAGATCAGAAAGTCGGCCACGCAGCTCGCTTAGCTTCTTCGCCAGCGCCCACGCTCGCCGGTCTTTGAGCACTTCCTGCGCCATCGCTGCGAATTCAGCTGCGGCCTTCTCTAGCCGCCGCGTGGCCGCGTCCTTGTGGATCCGTGCGCGCTGAATGGTTGTGAGCAGTGCGGTGTCTGCAACCAAATCCTTGCCGAGCACATTCGCGTCACGACGCGCTTTGAATACCAACGTCAGCAAGCGATGCGCCGCATCGATCTCGCTGCCAGCAAGTGCCGCGTCTTGTTCCACTGCCGTCAGGCTCAGAACCTTGGCATTCGTCCACGGCTCGCCCTGCACCGCCGCTTTGATCGCCCCCAGTAGTTTCTTCATCGCGCCCCCCGCGCTTGCATCACATGGCCGTCATTTGATCTGCGGAATCGGCAGCTCGACCCACACGCCATCGGCGGCGAAGTACAGCCGCGTCATCCGCTTGTTCAGCAGTGAATCAGCCAGCGCCTGTCGAAAGATGTCGGGACGCCCCACGAACGTGTGCCACTGCGGCTGGCTTCCCGGCTCGGGCTCCCAGTAGTACCCAAAGGCCAGGTCCAGTTGCGGCACCGTGCTCGCCCGCTCCACCAGCGGCTTGCTCTTCTTCTCTTCTGGCTTGTCGTCCGCCATCATCCTCTCCTTCTGCGCTATCGCTTCTTGCGGCGGGCGCTGTAGTCCGCGTGATCAAATCGCTCGCCCCGCTGGGGCGTTGTCGCGCTGGGCGCGTCGGGTGGCTCGCCCCACAGCGAAGGGCGACCGGCATTCGGATCTGGAAAGCGACGCACAAGTGCCCACGCGGCCTGAAGTACCTCGGTGCTCTCTAGCCAGTCATTCAGCGACATGGCTTCATCCGGCCAGGTATTCACCGCGCGCACCAGAGCACCGGCGATGTCCTCTTGCTTCGCGCTGGTCAGCGCACGCGGCAGTTCAGCGAAGCGAGGCAGCAGCGCGTCCAGTTGCGCGATGACATACCCCGCGCCCATCTCGGCCATCAGCACGCGCTGTACATCCGGCTCCAGCCCTCGGATGCGTCCCAGCTCGGCTACGTCGGCTCGCTGCGAGCGATTGATGCCCAGCGCCGCCGACATCATCAACGACAGCACCCAGCGCAGATCGCCATCGACCACCGGACGCCGCAGCACGGCCTGCGTGTTCTGCGGCAAGCTCGGCAGTGCCACACCCAGCGCACGCCAGATTACCGTGGCCAGCTCGATCAGCTTCGCACGCTGCGCGCTGCGACTCACGGCCGCCCCGCCCAGCGCAGCATCATCCAGAATGGCTTGCCCGCGGTCCCCCGCGTGACGGCCACACCGACGCAGCGGCGATCTCCTGCGCTCGCCTTTGCGACTGCGCCACCCGCATCGGGAGTCACATCATCATCTACTGCGACGCCGCCCGACGCTTCTACTTCGACGATCGGCCCCAGCGGCAT
>CAZKOY010000376.1:0-2183 GCA_964554495.1 uncultured Myxococcales bacterium | reverse complement strand
AGCTGCAGCCCGCGATACAGAAGCGACTCGTCATGCGCCTGCCGTTCCCACTGCTGCGCGGCCTGCTTGACGCGGCGCTGGATCACAAGTCCCGCGCGGTCTTCATCGATCCACGCGCGCAGCCTGGGCCACTTGCGGATCAGCGCTTCGTGCGCCACTTCCACCGTCTGGGAATTCTCGTCCCCGTCTTGCACCAGCAGGCGCGCGGCAACCAGGTCTTTCAGGACCGCATCCAGGCCACTGTCTGCTGCGCTGGCAGTCGAAGCGCGCAGGTCGGCAAGCGGCACACGCAGTCGCGTGTCGAGCGCGGTGTCCTCTGCCACTGCTACCAGGCTGACCAAAAGACGCCTGGCGATATCCAGCGCTCCCCGCTGCGCCAGCTTGTCGAGGATCGCCTCGGCGCGGCCCTTGAGTGCGCCCACCACGCCGCCCAGCGCGTCATACGCTTCCTGCGTCAAGACACTGCCGCTTCTCTTTTGCCAGAGCACATCCAGCGTGTGCTGCAACAGCGGCAGAGCCCCCGGTTCACGACCCACTTCGGTCAGGATTCGATCCACCAGGCCAGCCTGCAGCTGGAGTCCGACCTTGCGGCTGGGCTCGACGATGGCGGCGCGCATCTGCGCAGGTTCTGGCTGCGAGATGAACAGTCGATGGGCTTCATCGTATGCGATGCGATCCAGGCGCAGACCTGTGCTGTCCACAGAAAGCTCGCCGCAGCGACTGATGAAGTCCACGCGCATCGTCACAAGGACCCGCAGCCCGGCCGGCGCTCGGGCCAGATCCCACAGGCGGCGGACGAATGTCTCGCGCGCTGGGGCAGATGCGGTCTGCGTGAAAGTCTCCTCGAACTGATCCACCACCAGCAGCGGGGTTGCGCCAGTCGGGCATGCAGAAAGCGCCTCATCAAGCGCCCGTTCTGGATTCGATCCAGGCCGCATTCGCAGAAACTGCAGCGCCGGATCGGCGGCCAACATCTTGGGCACCGCACCAGCCAAAACCAGCGATGATTTTCCCGTGCCGGATCCGCCAGCCACGATGAAAAAGCGCGGCTTTCCTTGGTCGACGAGCGCCTGCATGTCCGTCAGGACTTCTTGGATCTCTTTGTCCCGCCCAAAGAAAAAGCGGCGATGCTCAGGCTGAAAGGCGAGTAGTCCACGAAAGGGACGGAAGAGGATCGGGCGGGTGTCGTCTCCGTCGGCGCGGCGGGCATATAGCTGCACGCTGGCCCAGTCGAGCTGGCTGCGATCCGCGGACAGGCCGGACTCGCTGAGCGCGAGGCGTTTCCGTGCAGCGAGGAACGCCGACTCAAGCGAAGTCGGCACAGACAACAGCTTGCTATAGAGGGTCTTGGTTAGCGTGCATGAGCCTGAAACCGTCAGCGGATAGCGCGAGGCGACAACCGATTGAAAGCCACAGCGATGTAGCGTCTGTGCCACGCTACCAAGCTCACTGCCCATCGCTCCGGCATTTCCGGAATCGCAAGCGGACAGAACGATCAAGCGCACCATCTTGGCAAAGGGCGAAAGAGCCTGGCGAAGCTGGGCGGCGTTCACTGCGGTTGGACCGTCTTCTCCGTCCAGGCACAGCCCGAAGGTGCTGCCCACTGCAGCACCGTGGCACAACACATGAAGAACATGGATGGGGGGGCCTGTCTGCTGCGCATCTTCCAGGCGCTCGACGATGCGCTCAAGCGATGCATTGGCGAGCACGTCGGCCTCCTCGTCCCACGGATGCATGCCTGCTGTACAGGCCGTGGCGATAGCGTCCAGGTGCTCAGCCGCCGGTACGCCGCCTGCGGCTGCGGACCATGCCACCAGAATCCTTCCTCCCTCCGTTCGGGGCTGCGGTTGTTCGGGGCGGCTTGGGCTGTCAGGCCACTCGAAGCGAATCAGCAGGCCGTCTACCTCGCCGATGAACTGGCCGGACTTAAGCGGCAGAAGCTCCCAAGGAAGCGAATAGAGCTCAGCGGCAGATGAGCGAATCGTCAGCAGCACGGGGCGCCCTTCGTCCAGTGCCTCTGCGATTCGCTGTTCGTGCAATTGCCAGCCAGCCTCGCTGACAAAGCGACGCAGGCGCCCGCCAAGACGCTGCACGATCGCCGGATCGCGGCCTGGCAACCGCACCGCTTGGAGGTCGCTCATGACCTCTTCCGTCCAGTCAAAGCGTGCGGTCGGAGAGTCCCC
>CAZKOY010000375.1:0-2213 GCA_964554495.1 uncultured Myxococcales bacterium | reverse complement strand
TGCCCGTGGTTCCGTACACATAGAGCGCCGCTTGCTCGATAGTCAGCCACGCATCGGCAGCGGACTCGGACAGCGCAGCCAGCACCGCAGGCTTGACGACGTGCTGACGCAGCCATTCGGCAAAATCGGGAGCTTGCAGCGCCAGTTGGAACTCGGATGCGATATCAAGCGCCATGGCGGGCCCCCTGACGTGCGGTCATGGGCTGAGCGGTCAGCCATTGATCCAGCGCCACCGCATCGAACACCAGACGCCGGCCTGCTTTGTTGCGTGGCAGATCGGGATGGCGGGCGAGGAACATCTTGAATGCGGTGATGTTCGGCGTGCCGTCTGCGCGCACGCGGCCACAGCGCACAGCGGCCTGCGCAGTGGTCAACGTGGCAGGGTGGTGTAGACGCTGCCAATCAGCCAGCGTCTGTTCCCGATCGTGCTGGATGAGCGCGCGAAGCTCATCGGGGAGAATCGAAAGGCGGAATTCTGGGGACGGTGTTTTGTGCGACATGGCGATACCTCTCAGTGCTGTGTTCTGCACTTGAGGTAGCGCCTGTGGCCCCTTGCGTCGTGGGGTCGGCCCCCGTCAATTCTGAGGGGGGGTAGACCCCACTTTCGGGGGCGCATAGGTCATGGACGGAATGTCACCGTCGGATCTGTGCGTCTTGACCGCTTTCTTGATGCTCTCAGCCAAGGCCATCTTGTCGCCGCCCCACATCGAATCGGCGGCACCGTGTTCAATCAGCACCGCTGCGAGCTCGCGGTAGCCCATGGGCGGGGTCCATTCCGTCTGCGCCCACTGATATGCCTTCACCAGCGCCATGCGTTGCGGTGGGTTGCTCGGATCTGACGCGTGCGCATCGACCACACCGGCAAAGCTGTGATGTGTGTACGACGCCAGCAGCGATGTCTTTCGCAGTGCCACAGCGACCGCGCGCACAGGTTCGCTGCCTGCGATCAAGGGCTCATAACGCACCTGTTCAGACGACGCATCCGGGGCCATCCCCTTGGCGATGTCCGCCAGTCGTCGCACGCAGTCCCTCCACAAAACACGCGCCATCGCCTCGCTGGGCTCTGTCTGAATCGCTCGCAATGTCTCTATGTGTTTCAGCAGGCGATCTCTTAGGTCCCCGAGCAGTTCGTCTAGCTGGATCGCAAGTCCCGTAGGGCGATAGTCATTGGCCTCCATCTCTAGCGCCAGCAATGCCGCGGCTTCTGCGGCGGTCTTGCATTGCTGGGCATAGTTCCGCGCGCCCGGTGCGCCACGCTCTTCCTCGACGATCTGACGGTACGCAAGGGCCAGACGCTCGCAGCAGTCCCAGCAGCGCTGTCGCTTTTTGCTGATGCGCGTCCACTTCTGCTCAGTCAGCAGCAGAAACAGCCAGCCGTCCGACGCCGGTATGCTTACCTTCATTGGCTTTCCCGATGCGCCAAGGACGGCCCAGGCAGCACGCGCATCCTGTTCCTTGATGGACCATGCGGCACGCTCGGCCGGGTCAGTGATGGCGGCCAGTCGGCGCGCAAAGCAGAGCAAACAGATCGGCCGTCCATCGTTCGCTGGATTCGCAAACAACACGACGGACTCAGCCTGATGTGTCTTCTGCTGTGTCGGGTTGGGTGCCTGCTTGTGCTTAGAGCTGGCAGGCTGTTTCTTTTTCGGCGGGGCTTTCGGCGGCTGTCGCGCTGGCACGTCGCCGGACGTTACCACGCGGGGGACGTTGGGCCGCATCGGGCCATCAAGGGGCCGGGCCGGCGTCAGCTACCCCGACGGACCCGTGCTGCTATCTACGAGCCCTTTTTTTGCCGCACTCAGGGGATGGCTCGACGAGATGCGACCGGAGCTGGCTCCGGCAGTCCCAGGGCATCAGCAGCATCTTTTCGCAGCGGTAGTGCTGGCTTCGGTGGAAGCGAAGCCGGCGCTTGTGCCATGGGTGCCTGCACTCCAGGCACCGGTTGCGGCTTGGGCTCGGCCCCGGCAGGCCCATTGAGGACGAACCACGGGATCAAGAGCCACCGCCAAGCGCGCCGTATCTCACTCTTCATCGCCATTGCTTATCGGATCGCCTTCCGTACCTGCATGCGTCTACTTGCATCGGTTAGGCTCACGCCCAGCAGGACAAGCCTGTGGCGCGACGCTTCACGGTCAGGCTGCCCCTGCGCAGTGGTCCAAATCTGGTCCAAATCTGGTCCATTTTGGCGGGATTCTGCGTCCTGCTGCGTCCGG
>CAZKOY010000374.1:0-2247 GCA_964554495.1 uncultured Myxococcales bacterium | reverse complement strand
GCGTCGCAGTGGGCGCCAGAGACAAAGGCCGCCTCGTACTGCGAGGGCGGCAAGTACACCCCCCGGTCGAGCAGCGCGTGGAAGAAGCGGCCAAATCGAGCCGCATCGCTGCGCTTCGCGGAGCTGTAGTCGAGGACAGGCTCGCCGCAGAAGAACAGCGTGAACATCGAGCCAAGCTGGTTCAACGTGACAGCGATTCCTGCACTGCGCAGGATGCTCGCTAGCTCTTGCCCCAAGCGGGCGGTGGTGCGTTCGAGTCGCGCATACAGATCTGGCTGCCGCATCAGAAGCTCGATTTGCTTCATCCCCGCAGCCACGGCGAGAGGGTTCCCCGAGAGCGTGCCCGCCTGATACACGGGCCCACTTGGCGCGATGCGTTCCATGATGTCGGCGCGACCGCCGTAAGCTGCTAGGGGCAGGCCGCCACCCACGATCTTGCCCAAGCAGGTTAGGTCTGGCTCGATGCCGTATAGAGCCTGTGCGCCGCCGAAGGCAACGCGGAATCCGGTCATCACCTCGTCGAAGATCAGCAGTGTGTCATGTGCGCGGGTTAGCTGAGAAAGCGCCTGCAGATAGCCAGGCTGCGGTGGCACGCAGCCCATGTTGCCGCACACCGGCTCGACGATGACGGCGGCGATAGTAGACGTGCCGCTTCCGTCGCGGTGCTCGGCAAACAGGCGCTGCATGGCGGGCAGGTCATTCCATGGCACCGTCAGCGTGTCTTGCGCCGCTCCTGGCGTGACGCCCGCTGAGCCAGGGATACCCAAGGTTGCGGCTCCCGAGCCTGCGGCGACGAGTAGCGCATCGGCGTGCCCATGATAGGCGCCATCGATCTTCACAATCTTGTGACGTCCAGTGAAGCCACGGGCCAAGCGGAGCGCGGACATCGTCGCCTCGGTTCCCGACGAGACCAAGCGCACCCGCTGCATCGAGGGGACGCAGCGGCACAGAAGCTCGGCAAAGAGCACCTCACGCTCGGTGGGCGCACCAAAGCTGGTGCCCGACTGCGCGGCCTCGACGATCGCGGCGAGGATCTCGGGATGCGCATGGCCCAGGATCATTGGCCCCCACGATCCGACGTAGTCGATGTAGCGATTGCCGTCGCTGTCGAACAGATACGGTCCCTGGGCGCGAGCGACAAAGATTGGCTCGCCACCGACGCCGCGAAAGGCGCGAACGGGCGAATTGACGCCCCCAGGAATGACTGCGCGGGCCCGCAAGAACAGCGCATGAGACCCGCCGCGATTCTGATTTTGAGACGGAGAAGAGGACGTATCGTGCATGCTTTCTTGTGCCACGAAACCGAGGCAGAGCGGAAGAAAGACGCCTCAGCTTTCGTGTTAGCATGCCGCTCATGACGAGCACCAAAGACCCCTTTTCCGCCTATGCGATGCTGGACACAGCCCATGGACAGGTGGGCTACTACCAACTGGACGCGCTGCGTACACACTGTCCGCAGCTAGAAAAGCTGCCGTATTCGATTCGCGTTCTGCTGGAGTCCTTGCTGCGCAACTGCGATGGCTTCGCAGTGACCGAAGAAGACGTGCGGCGCTTGTGCGCATGGAACGCGCCGGCTCCAGCCGAGGTTGAGCTGCCGTTTATGCCCTCGCGCGTGATCCTGCAGGACTTCACGGGTGTGCCGGTGCTGGTCGATATCGCGGCGATGCGGGCTGCAGTGGCACGGCTGGGCGGCGATCCCAAGCGCATCAATCCGCTGGTTCCCGTCGATCTGGTGATCGATCACTCTGTGCAGGTCGACCATGCTGGCGCGGCCGATTCCTTGCTGCGCAACGTGCGCATCGAGTTCGATCGCAACCGCGAGCGCTATATCTTCCTGCGCTGGGGCCAGAACGCGGTGCGCAACTTCCGCGTTGTGCCGCCAGCCTCGGGCATTGTGCATCAGGTCAACTTGGAGTTCCTGGCCCGCGGCGTGATGACCAAGGACGGCCCGCAAGGGCGCCCGGTTGCGTACCCAGATACCGTCGTCGGAACCGACTCGCACACGACGATGATCAACGGCTTGGGCGTGGTCGGCTGGGGCGTCGGCGGCATCGAGGCGGAAGCGGTCATGCTCGGCCAGCCGCTGTTCATGCTGACGCCGCAGGTCATTGGCTGTCGCCTGCAGGGCCGTCTGCGCGAAGGCGTGACGGCGACGGATTTGGTGCTGACGCTGACGCAGCTTCTGCGGAAAAAGGGCGTCGTCGACAAGTTCGTCGAGTTCTGCGGTCCGGGCATGGCGACGCTGGC
>CAZKOY010000373.1:0-2263 GCA_964554495.1 uncultured Myxococcales bacterium | reverse complement strand
AGCACCGCCGCAACCTGTCCAGCCTCACCGACCCGGCCGGCCGCACTCTTGGCCAAGATGCGAATGGAGCGGGGTTATCGACGGGGGGCTATTGCGGGGGGGGCGAGTGGTCCGTATTTGGTCCATGCCTCGCTGTGCAGCTATGGACGAGGCAGCTTGGCCCGTTTCAGTAACTGCAAGAAGGTTGCAACTCGTTCCGAATCATCGAGTGCTTCGCAGAACTGATGCAGCAAGTTCGAAACACGCGCCAAGTCGCAGCGTTTGCCGTGCAGAAGCAGCAGTGTCTCTGCGTCCTCGACATCGCGCGGTCGATGCGCGACCAGCTTGTACAAGAGCAGATCTTCGGGGCGCGGGACATGGATCATCACACCGCCGAAGTCCACCTCTTGCCGAGCGGCCAGCGCCTCCGCCTCAAACGGCAGCCAGGCCAGCGTGACGTCGATGGGAATCGACGACGGCGCATGGACCATCAACAGCACCTGACTCTCGCGCGCAAACTCCACTGCGTTGGTGCTGCGCGGCACAAGCTGATGCCGCTGTCCCACCTCAGCCAAGCGTTCCGGCGATGCCTGCGACGCTAGAACCGTCGCATCAATGTCGACGGTATGGCGCGCGACGCCATGCGCGATCACGGCTACACCTCCGATGAACATCGACGGCGTCGTCAGCTCATCGAGCGCATCGCGAACCGCCTGCAGCGCCGACAGGAAGCGCGATTCGGACGATCCACTCATGCCAAGAGCCGCAGCCGCAGCCGCGCCCACGTCGCCCGTACTGACGCCTCGCTCTGCTCGCGCAGCGGGTCGGATTGAAGCTCGGCCTGTCGACCTTCGAGCGCGTTGATCAGAGAGAGCGCCGTCTCAATCGACCATCCCGGCCGCTGTCCCTGCGCTTGCACCAGGTCGCGCTCCGCCTGCTTGGCCGCTTCCTGATTTGCCATCCAGCGCCGAATCTGTGCCGGGTCGAAGCTCATGTTCACACTCTATCAGCGTCGCAACAGAGGGTCCGCGAGAAGCGCCTACAGCGACGCCATCGATCGCTGCTTCGGCACGCTGCCCAGGGCTTCTAGTTCCGCATCGGACAGAAGCTCCGACGAACCGATCCCGTACGCCAGCCAGGCGGGCGACACACGGAGAACCTTTGCAATCTTCTCGACAGTCAGAATGCCGACGTTGCCTTGGTTGCGTCGCTCCTCAATATCTCCGACGGTGATACGGCCCAGGCCAGCCAACCCGCTCAGCTTGGATTGGCTGAGGTAAAGACGCTCGCGCGCTTCACGGAGCCGTTCTGGCAGCCCTGCACCACCGGCAGGTATCGGACGCTTTCGTCGGACCACGGCGCATAAGTAGCCCAGACGCCTAGCGAAAGCCATCGGCGCATCTTCCCGTCGAAGAACGTGCCAAATATCCAGAATTGCTTGTCAAATCTAAGACATCGAACGATATTACGACAGCCACGAGGCACACAGCCTAGAAAAAAACCGGGGCTCGGCGAGACGTGACCCCGCCGGCCCCGTAGCCAGCGATGGTGCGCCAACACCGTCGCTAGCTGGAGGGCATCATGCCACAGTCCGCTCGTCTCTCTCTGCTCGCTCAAATTCCGCCATACGTCCTATCCGCCCCCGACGACAAGCTGACATCGTTCATCGACTTCTGGACGCGCATGCATGGCACCACCTGCAAGCTCGCTGCCGTCGCGCTGAAGTACATCGAGTGGTCCTCCGACGGGGCAGCCGCGAATCGCTACGTCTGGGAAGTCTGCGAGTGGCCGCGGGGCAGCACAGCGACGTGGACCTTCGTGTGCTGGCTCATCGACGGCCAAGGCATGTGGTTGCGGCACTTCGCGTCGAAGGGCGAGGCCATGCACTACTTCGATCAGTCGCCCGACGTGGTCATGCGGCCGCGCGATGTGGCGGCCGACGATATGGCTGAAGGTGCGCGGCAGCGTCGGTCTTCCTGAAACCTCAACGATCTTGATACGCTGCAAGGTGCTGATCTCTGCGCGCGTCCTGCGCGTAGGGGTCACGGCACGGCGAGGTTTCCATGGGTGACACACGATGGCCAAGCATGTGCTGCCCGAGCTTGGGATGCTGCCGGTTGCCCTCGTGAAGCCGGGGCAGGTCGAGGCGTTTCGCGATCGCAAGCTGGCGGCGGGATACAAGCCCGCGACGGTGAACGCGATGCTCAAAGCGATTTCTGTGCTGTACATCTGGGCGCGGAAGCAGAGCATCCTCGATGGCGCCAACCCGACGAGCGGCCTGCGG
>CAZKOY010000372.1:0-2271 GCA_964554495.1 uncultured Myxococcales bacterium | reverse complement strand
CGGGCTTGCCGATCCGACCAAGTTTTCCATCGAATCCGTGGAGGATCCGCCGCGCTATCTCTATGAGCACCCGACTCAGGGCGTTCGATTTGCTCCGTACTCGATCGACAATCGATTCAGGGAAGCGGCGACGTTCGACTTGGACGCGTATGGGCCAGACGGCTCCCAGTCCCTTTGCATCAGCACCAGCTACGGAGGCAAGCGGTACCTGCAGATGGACGAGACCATGATGCTGCTTCCGACGGTGGGTTTCCTCGCCCTCGCCTCCTCGCCGGATCGCGCGGCATGGTCTATCGAAGCCCGTCCAGTGCCCGTGGAGCAAGGCTCTACGATGCTGCCCCTCCAGCTGCTGCGACCCGGTGAGTACCTCCGCTCACCGAACGGTCTCTACTGTTTGACCCTGCGCGCGGACGGTGCGCTGGGCATCTTCCGCGGTAGCTCGCCCAAGTACTTGCGGGAGGAGGTGTGGGCGACGTCCGCCTTCCCGGGGCCGGTGTTCGCGCAGCTTTGTGCCGACGGCCGTCTGCGGGTCTTCCAGGGCAGCGACCCCGATGACAATGGCGCGGCTCTGTGGTCCACGGGGCTGCTCGGTCAGCCGGGGCAGTGCTTCGCTGCGGTGACCAACACCGGAGCGCTGGCCGTGTTCCAAGGTACGCCGGACCAGCCAGGCGACCTCGTGTGGTCGTCCAGCCACGGGGCGCAGCCCTTCACGTGGGCAAGCTCCCGCGTGGCGCTGATCGCCGCCAACGGAAAGTTCGTGGGCAGCAATGTCTGGCCCTCGAATCCGTACCTCCAGGATCTGCTCGGCCCCGGTGCGGTGTCCGACCGGCTCGGCGAGAACGAGGCCCTGAAGCTCCTGGAGCTATCGACCGGACACGTCGCGCTGCGCTCTTCCAGGATGGAGACTATTGGTCTGCACTCGCTCTTCCCTGAGTTCCTGGGGATGGACGTCGGACTCCGGACCGAGCACCTGCTCAGTCTGGTCCGCAACACGGATGGGACGGTCTCTTTTCAGACGCAGACCGGCAAGTTCTTGGGAATCGCCGGCACAGATGGATCCCTCGCGGCATCGGCCACGACCCGAACCGAGAACACCAAGTTCCGGATCGTCACGCTCGCCAACGATCCAATCTCAAACTCCGATCAGGTGTTTACGATCCAGGCCGTACACTCCGGCAAGCTGCTCGACATCGAGGGAGGCAGCTACGCGCGCGGTCGCGGCATCGTCACCAATACGGCTTCCGGGGCCGCCACGCAGCGCTGGCGCATCAGTCACCTCGGCGATGGGTATTTCCATATCGTCAACTTTGCCTCCGGACAGTCGATCGACATTGCCGGAAGCAGCACGGACGATGCGGCGAACGTGCTGCAGTGGCCCGGGCATGCCGGCAGCAACCAGATCTTCTCGTTCCGGCCTTGTGAAGACGGCTCGTACCTCATCATCGCCAAGCACTCTGGGAAGGTGCTGGACGTGGCCGGGAGCGAACAAGCGGATGGCGCCCGCGTCATCCAGTACGCGCGATACGAGACGCCCAACCAGCGGTTCCGACTGGCGCTCGCCTCATCGGAAGACCGGAACGTGGTGCCGCTGTCCGTCCTCACCCATATCTCAAACGTCGGCGATCGGACCGAGACGGCGCAGACCTGGGTGGGTGTGGCGGGGAACCCGATCCAGGCCATGCGGCTCAGCCTCCCCGCGCAAGAGCCATGGCTCCAGGATCTCCGGCTCAGCTACATGGGCCACGTCCAGTCCCTGGGCGACACCGGCTGGGTCGAAGGTGGCAATCACGTCGGCAAGCCTATCTCCGGCCTGCGGCTCGAAGGCTTCGCCATCAAGCTTGAGATCAGCCCGACCGCATCGCCGCTGGCTCGCCAGGTCCTTCAGGAGCTCGACATCTGCTATCAGGCCAGGATCGTGGGCCAGGGGATGACCGATATCTGCCGCAATGGAGAGTTCTGCGGCACGCGCGGACAGAGCCTGGCGCTCGACGGACTGCGTGTCTTCATCAATCGCCGCCTACCGACGAGCAGCGCCTCGGCCGAAGCGGTGAGCGGCCCGGGAGCCGCCTACGAGTGGCAGCTAGTCGGAGCGGACGGGGAGCCTGGGCTGCATCGCATTGAAAACGGCCGCAAGCGCTGGATCGTCAACCCGGATACGTACTTCCGGCTCGGCTATCAGTGGGGTCAGCACCGCGTCCTGTCCATCGAGCTTTTCGAGCGCATCCCGTACGGCGCGAACCTCGTCTATCCCGGATCTTGCGGCTATGAAGG
>CAZKOY010000371.1:0-2273 GCA_964554495.1 uncultured Myxococcales bacterium | reverse complement strand
CCTAGGGTTGTTATTTGCGCAGGAAGCGCAGGTGGGGGAAGTCGCTCTGCAAGGCAAGCTGCGGTGAGGCGTGCGCAAGCTGCGGGCTGAGCAGCAGGACCTGCCGCGGCCGATACAGCAGCAGCAGGGGGGCCTCGCTTTGCCACAGGCTGACCAGGCGGGTCAGGGCGCGCCCCTCGGGGTTGTGACGAAGGCTGGCGAGCAGGCTGCTTAGCTCGCTCAGTGCGGGATGCGCGGCCGGCAGGGCGTATGCGAGCAGCGGCTCGACATCAAGCGCTGTGCGCTCACCCGTCCATGACCACGCGAGCAGAGCTAGATCGAAGGCGCCGCGTCGCAGCCGCAGCAGGAAGTCCGGCATGGCTGCGGTCTCGACGTCTAGCTTCAGCCCGACCTTGGCGATGGCGTCGGCCAGGCGGCGCGCGATGTCGGCAAGCTCGCTGGTTCCCGTCGGAAGCAGCAGGCGCAGACGCACCGGGCGGCCCTGATACAGACGGACCCGCGGCGTGCTGGGCGCTGCAGCACCGGCCGGGCTAGGGGCAGGAAGCAGGCCCGCCGCGTCGAGAAGTGCCTCGGGCGAGCCAATGCTGACGGCTTGACCGACGGTCGAAAGAAAGCGACTGATGCCAGCGGTTCCGACAGCAGCGGCGCTGCCTGGGTCTTTGCTGGCCTCGCGAGAGGGACTGCTGCCATCGCTTCCCGCGTCGAGCAGCGGCAGATGTTGGGGCACGCCCAGGCCTTTGCGCACCTCGCGCAGCCAGCGCTCGCGCTCGCGGTCGACGATCTGCGCGATGGCTCGTCGCAGCGGCGGCATCGACAACAGCGGCGTACGGGCATTCGGCAAGAGCACCACCACCTGATTGGCGTCGAGATCCAGGCGGTGAAAGCGACCGCGCTGCACGGCTGGCTCGACCTGATCTTGCAGATAGCGCGGCGGGACGCGGCCGAGCAGATCGACATCGCCTTGTCGCAGCCAGGAAAGACCCATGGCTCCGTCGGGCGCGATGCGGAAACGTAGCTCGTCGTAGGCCGCGGCTTGACCCCAGTACCCTGCATGGCGGCGCAGCAGGATCTGGCTGCCGCGGCGCCACTCGGACAGCTTAAAGGGCCCGGTGCAGACGGGGCGACGGTTGAACGGCTGGTGGATCAGGCGACCGCCGGGGAAGTGAGCCGCCGGCAGGATGTCGATCTCGGCAAGCGCAGACAGCAGGCGGCGCGGACCGGCTGGCCCCCCGCTGCCAAAGGCGGGGCTGTGGCGCACGTCGATGCGCAAGTGGCTGGGCCCTTCGACGGTGATGCGGGTGATATCAGCAACCAGAGCCTGCGTGCGCGGCGCCGGTCCGGCCGATGCGCGCAGCATGTCAAGTGTGGCGCGGACATCGTGAGCGGACAGCGTGCGGCCGTCGTGGAAGCGGGCCTCGCGCAGCCAGAATTCAATCCCGTGCCCATCGGAATCGACGCGGAAGCGCTCTGCCAGGACGCCTTCAAACTCGCGAGCCAAGACCTGATTTGTCGACGGGCGTGCATCACTGCTGGCATCGACAGGAGGCGAGCGACGCCGCACGAGCGGCTCGCACAGAAGGTCATGTGCGATGCGGTAGGCCCACAGATCGGGGTCCAGGATGGGGTTTAGGTGGCTCGGCTCGGCGTCGATGGCCACGCGCAGGGTGTTGTCGGCGCCGCTCGCGGCCCAAAGCGGCGAGACAGCGACGAATGAAACGAGCCAGCTCAGCACTCGGAACAGGCACAAGCACCCTCGCCAAAGTTGCTTTCCCTTCGATAGTTCTCGTTGCGTTGGGGGAGCGTGCCGTGATACCTGTTTCGAGAGGATTTTCGCAGATGAGCACATCGTCAGTCGCCGGGGTCGAAATGGTGGATCGCGAGGGGTGCCTACGCTACCGCAGATCGTCCCAGGCAAGGGGTCGGCTTTTGCATCGCGCGGTCCGCAGCCTAGTGGGCGTGCTGGGTGCCGTGGGTCTGGTGGGGCTTGTGGGCGCGGGCTGCAACAACTCGGGTGGCTCGCTGCTCGACGATCCTGGGGCCACGGCGCTGCCGTCGCTGAAGGTGAATCTGCCGCCGCCGCCTTCGTTTGCCGAGCCGAACATTCCGCGCGAGTACCCCGACGGTACGGTGTCGGTATATGGCCTGCGCAAAGAGTTCCACCGCTACAGCGAGCAGAAGAACAAGTACCTGGGGCAGAAGGTCAAGCTGAAGGCCTTTCTGCTTGAGATCTATCAGTGCCCGGTCTGCCCGAAGAACCAGACCTGCAAGCCCTG
>CAZKOY010000370.1:0-2298 GCA_964554495.1 uncultured Myxococcales bacterium | reverse complement strand
AGAGCAGTCGATAGATGAAGACCAGTCCTTCGTGCCACAGGTCGCGAGCCAGTGCATCCGGAGCTCTTTTTTCGTCGGGAAGCGCGGACAGAATGGTCTGGTTCTGAGGACGCTCCAGAATCTCGTTCACGAAATCGAGAACCGCGTGTCGGGCCTGGACTCGCAGCTTGGCGGTGACGTTGGTCTGCGCGAGTCGCGCTTCATCCACCAGCGCCGCGATCTTCTTCACACCGGCCGGACTGGTCAGCGCAAATATCAGTCGGTACGAGTCCGGCACGTCCCGCGCCGCGCGCCAACCGCCATCGCTGCGATCCAGACGGACTGCGATATGACTCTCCTTGCGGCTGGCATCACAGATCAGCAGCCGCAGCTCCAGCCCATCCGTTAGCAGTCCGACGCGCTCGCCCTGCGACTGAAGCACGCGCAGCGCGACTTGACTTGGGCTGTACCGGAATGCTCGTCCGCGACGGCTGGGAGCATCGAGATCTTGCCCGACATCGCAGGCCCAGGCCCGCAGCTTGTCGCCGCTCTCGTTCTTAAAAAGCCAGCCACCGCTCTCTGCGCCTTCACGGGTCACAACCTCGGTTTGCCGCTCGACCTGCCTGTAGCCAAGCCGCTCGGCCAGCGGCTCAAGAACATGGTTCGCAACGCGCTGTGCCCCGCCTTGCTCGCCCAATAGACGGAGCTTGCGACGGTAGCTGTCCCAGCTTGCTGCCAGCGCCTTGCCTTCATTGCCCGTGCTGGCGGGTAGCAATCCGTCTTTACGGAGCAGCCGCTCCAGTTGAAATTTCACGAACGGCTCGGGGAGTGCAGGGCCGATGAAGCTACAGTCGCGAAGGTCGAGGGCCACGAGAAACTCCTGCGTCCGATTAAGAAAGGCCCGCGCTGGGAACCAGCATCAGCATGCCGAGCGGCGTAAGCGGCAGCATCTGGAGCGCGCTTCGGCGCTCCAGATCGCGCTGACGCGCACCATATAACGAGAGCACAACCGAGGCTTCGCGGCGCGTTGATGACGCCACAGCCGCATCGCTGACGAGTGCCGCCAGTCGCTCTGTGTCAGGAAGCGGCTGCTTCCAGCGCGACACCGGAGCAGCGTCTTCTTCGCCGGGCTTTCCACCGAACATCGCCAGCTGCTGCACCGCGGGGCCACACAGCGTCTCTGTGCGTCCTCGTAACCAGCCCGAGAGGGCATTCCGTTCCTCGTTGAGCGCTGCTTGCTCTTGCCGCAGAAACGCCCCCGCAAGCTCGGCAAACACTGTCTCGACCGAGGAGCGTGCATCCGACTCACGCGCATCACCCCAGTCTGCGAAGAGCTGGTCCCAGATTCCCTTGGTGGAAAGGATGCGACGTGGATCGTCGATCTGGTTCCACAGCGTCCGCCAGTCTTCGCCCTCCACAAGTACCTGAGCAGCACCGTGTTTGCCGACTCGGACCAGGAGCACACGTTCATACGCACGGCCGACGCCACTTTGCACTGTGCCGACGTAGGACATCAGCAGCTCAGGCTCTTTTTCATCGCTGCGCAGAGCACTAATGCGGTGATCCAGGTGGTGCGACTCCGCGCCAAATTGGGAGTTGCGAACGCGGTCCAGCGCTCGCCGCACAATGGGATGGGCGCGTCCAACAAATCCGACGCTGCGACCTTCCAAGTCCTCTATCACATCGGCGTTCGCTGTTAGACGTAGCCGCTGGCTCTCGTCGTCATAGCCCGGCAGATCCATCAAGCCGTGCGACCACTCTCTTGTGAGACGTAGCTCCACAATGCTCTGGCTGGACTCGCCCGCTGCGTCGGCATGCGTACTGTCACGCGCGACTGCTTCACGCACAAAGCGCAGCAAGTTCACGGTGAGCTGCTTTTGGCCTCGTTGGTGCGCGGCGGTGGCTTCCGCGAGCAGTGCATCCTGATCTCCCATTCCTGCGTCGCCCAACCATGTGTGCGTGCGGGCCGCTTTCTCAAAACCAGAGATCGCGCGATCTACCTCCGCAAGCATCTCTGCATAAGCTGGGTTCTGCTCGTCTGCGTCTTCATCAAAGTGACCAAATTCGATCTGCCGCGCAGGTGACTGGAATAGTCGTCCGTCTTCGATCGAGAGTCCTTCGAGTAGCTTGACCGTGGTGCCGCTGGTTTCGCTGTGCAGGATGCCAAGCGTGTTGGGCATGAACGACAGCCGCTTTCGCTGGCTCTCGTATTTCGCGATGAGCTTGAGCAGCAGCCGCTCTTCAAACGTACCTCGCAAGTACAAGTAGTGGACTTGCGGCGGCAGAGTCTGTCCGTATCGGTCGATGCGGCCATTTCGC
>CAZKOY010000369.1:0-2332 GCA_964554495.1 uncultured Myxococcales bacterium | reverse complement strand
GCCGGCCATATGCCTGCTCGCCGTGGCCGCTGTCGTCTCATATCTAGTTCGTGTGAACGACCCGCAGTGAGCCACAGATTCATTCCCCGCTGCGCGCTACGCTGACCTTGGGACCCAAGCGCTTCACGTCGACAGCTTTGCCTTGTGGTTTCCTTGGGCACCAGCGACTTGGTGGCACGAAGAGAGTCCGCACATCTCGGTCTTGGTTGGTGCTGAGCAAATAGAAACCCCCAGCCGACCGACGAGGCCTGCTGGGGGTCTGATCTTGCGAGATTGAGGGGAAGGGGCGGCACGATGCGACGCGGGTGCCTCCCGCATCGCACACGACTTACTGCTGGACGATCATGAACTCGGTGCGGCGGTTCTTATCGAAGCAGACCGTCGTCTTGACGTTCTCGCAGCCTGGCACCGGACGCGTCGGGCCATAGCCGTCGGAGGTCAAGCGGTCGGCCGCGACACCCTTCTGAATCAGGTACTGCTTCACTGACTCAGCGCGCATCTGCGACAGCTTCATGTTCCACTGCAGCGTACCGCGGATGTCCGTGTGGCCCTCGATGTGGACACGCATCTTCTCGCGGCGCTTCATGACATCGACCACTTCGTTCAGCAGGTCGAACGAAGCCGGCTTGATGTCCGCCTTGTTCGTCGCGAACAGGATCTTCTGCAGAAGCTCGATCTTGTTCTCCGTGACGTTGATGTACTTCCGCGGCGCCGGGCAGCCATTGTGTTCCTTGACGCCAGGCTCGTATGGGCACTTGTCATCGCGGTCGACAATGCCGTCCTTATCGGAGTCGGCCAGCGGGCAGCCATTGTTCTCAACCGGTCCGGGCTGATCGGGGCAGCTGTCGAGGCGATCGAACAGGCCATCCTTGTCGCGGTCGGTGTCGGGGCAGCCCTGGTTTTCCTTCGGACCTGGCTCAAGCGGGCACTTGTCTTCCTTGTCGAGCAGCCCATCCTTGTCGGTGTCGACCTCGGGGCAGCCCTGGTTTTCGGCTGGGCCCCAGATCGTCGGACACTTGTCGTTGGTGCCAATCACACCATCGCGGTCGGGATCCAGATCCACAACCGGCGGCAGCGGCTTGATCGGCTCCGCCTTCTTCTGCGCGATGGGCAGGTAGCCAATGCTAGCGAACACACGGGCCTGTGCTGTAGTCGCCGAAGGCGAAAGGCCTGGACCTCCGCCCACGTTTACGGTGATGCCCGTGTTGCGATGCACCCAACGCCCGCCAACGTAGCCTTCAAGAGGGCTATAGATGTTCTCGCTGTTGAGGAAACTGGTGGCGCCGTTTAGCTCAGCGAGCGCGCCAAAGCCCATGGGCAAGGGCAGGTACGCTCCGAGACCATAGCGAGCCTGGTGAGAAACACGAACGTTCCGCCATTCCTGGTCCGACGTACGAATCATGACGCCCAGGTTGAGCGCAACGATGAAGCCCTTCTTGGTCTTGTAGTCGAGCGCGAAGCGCGGCTCGATACCACCTGCGTCGTCACCACGAAACTCGTTACCCGAGCCAGTGGGAATGGTTACCTGCGGCACAAAGGCTAGGCCGAATCCACCCTCGCTGTTGTCGAGGATGCGCACCTTGCCGACGATGCGGAGGTCTCCGATGCCAGCTGAGCTGAGATCCTGCTTTAGATCGCCCGATACGCCGATGGGGCGCTCCCCCGTCTGAAACACGACGATAGGCAGGTCCACACCCAAGGAAAGCCAGCGCGTCAGGCCGATGCCGCCCGTCAAGTGGACGGTCAGCATGTCCGGCACAACGGGGCTGCGCATCCTGGTCGCCGTGTCGAACACGGTCAGCGGCATGCGCGCGTATTCGAACCAGACATTGGCCATGGGAACCCACTTTCCAGGGGTTCGCGTGCCTTCTACGGTAAAGATGTTTTCGGGACCGATGGCGGGTCGAAACTGCTGTGCATTCAGGGAGATATGTTGTGCTGAAGCTTGGGCTTGGGCGTGCGCGTCACTTACCGTCGCGCAAAAAAAAAGCGGAACGAGCGCCAGCATGCCACGTGACCCGGTGCGTAGACCGTTGCTACGACGGCGTGCGATCAGGCCCAGGCCCAGCAGCGACAGCGCAAAGAGAGCCAACGTGCCGGCATGACTGCCGCCTTCGTGTGAGCCCGCCGTGCTGCAGCCAGCCAAGCCTCCCTCGTACAAGAAGCGGTTCTTCTCTTGGCAGATGCCCTTGCCGGTATCACAGAACTGCCCCATCGGACAGGCTGAGTCGCTGCCGCAGGAAATCGGCTTCACTCGGCAGAATCCATCCTGGCAGATCTGTCCAGCCGGACACTGACCGTCGACAGTGCAGGCCATGGGCGGCTGGGTGCA
>CAZKOY010000368.1:0-2357 GCA_964554495.1 uncultured Myxococcales bacterium | reverse complement strand
AGATCGTCCGCCGTCGCCTGTTCCGCAGCTCCAGCGACACGGAAAGCGAGGCCGCGCGCGATGAGGTCTGCCGCGCCTTCGCCGATATGTACAAGAAGGACGCCGACAAGTTCCCCAGCGAGACGCGGGAAGGAACCTATCAGCGACGGCTCAAAGCCAGCTACCCGATCCATCCCGAGGTCTTTTCGCGTCTATACGAAGACTGGTCCTCGCTGCCGAAGTTCCAGCGCACGCGCGGCGTGCTGCGCCTGATGGCCAAGATCGTGAACTCGCTGTGGCGCAGCGGAAATCAGGATCTGCTGATCACACCAGGCGTTCTGCCGCTGGATGATCTAACCGTGCGCAACGAGCTGGTGAAGTACCTGCCCGCCGGCTGGGACCCGATTGTAGACCGCGACATCGACGGCCCCCAGGCCGAGCCACAGCGCATCGACAACGACAACACCTCGCTCGGCAGCTTGCAGGCATGTCGCCGCTCGGCCCGCACGATCTTTTTGGGCAGCGCTCCGTCCGTTTCCGAACAGAAGGTTCGTGGCATTGGCATCGAGCGCGTGCGCCTGGGCTGCGCCGTACCGGGTCAATCCGTCGCGAAGTACGACGATGCGCTGCGACGGCTCACCGACCGGCTGCACTACCTGTACACGGGCAATGAGCGGTACTGGTTCGATCTGCGCACGAACCTGCGGCGCGAGATGGAAGACCGCATGCAGCGGTACGACGAAAAGGGCGACCTGTATCCAGAGATCAAAGAGCGGCTGGAGAAGATGGTCAAAAGCCCCTTGTTCGCCGGCATCCACGTCTTCACCGATGGCAAGGATGTGCCTGACAAGATCGCCAGCGACCTGCGCCTGGTCGTCCTGTCCCCCGAGCACGGCCACCGTCGCAAGGATGGTTCCAGCAAGGCCACGCAAGCGGCGCAGCAGATCCTGACCCGCCATGGCGACCGGCAGCGCGAATACCAGAACCGCTTGCTCTTCCTGGCTCCTGACACCAACGCCGCGCAGACGCTGCTCGATCAGGTGCGACGCTTTCTCGCCTGGCAGTCGATTGTCGAGGAAGTGGACGCGCTCAACCTCGACAAGCACAGCGAAAAGGAAGCCAAGAAGAACTGCGAAGACGCCGGCAAGCGTGTCGAAGCCAGCATCCGCGAAACCTATCGCTACCTGCTGGCCCCGATGCAAGATCCCGATACGGCCAGCGGCCCCGCCAAGATTGTTTGGGAGGATGAACCCCTCACGCTGGCAGGCTCCTCGTATGAGCGCGTCCTCGACTCCGTGACCAAAGAGCGCGAGTGGATCATCCGCCAGTGGGCACCGGCTCACTTACGCACCCTGCTGTCCAAGTGGTTCTGGAAAGACGACCGCCCCAGCGCATCCACGAGCAAGGTGTGGCAGGACACTTGCCGCTACCTGTATATGCCGCGGCTCAGCTCGTCCGAGGTCTTCCTAGAAACCATCCGCGACGGCCTTATGTCCAAGGAGTGGTTCGGCTACGCCTCTGCTGAGCCATCGCCCGGCGCGTACCAAGGCTTGATGCTTGAGCGCATCGCGACCGTCTACCTGGACGAGTCCAGCGTCTTGATTCATCCCGAAGCTGCGGCCCGGGCGCTGCCCAAGCCAGTGGACGCACCCACCGAGCCACCCGTGAACATCGACCAGCTCCCCCCACCACTTCGACTGACCGAGTCCCGCACCGGTCGCGGCGGTGGGGTGTCGGCGGGCACTATGGGTTCCACCCCCGCGGCCCCCGCGCCCCTGCGCCGTTTTCACGGCACCGCCAACATCGACCCGCGCGACCCCATCTCTAGCTTCACCGAGATCGTCCAAAACGTGATCGAGCACTTCACCGCGCAGTACGGCACTGAAGTCACGATCTCGCTCGACATCGAAGCCCGCCGCCCGCGTGACGGCGGCGGCTTCGACCCCAAGACCATCCGCATCGCCCGCGAAAACGCCACGACCCTCAAGTTCAAAACGGCGGAGTTTGAGGAAGAGTAGACCCCGCCACACTCACCGCCCCGAACCTGCGGGGCCATAGCCCAGCCAGGAGGCCCCATGAAGCGAGTCGAACTGCATGCAAGCTGGATGGATGGCGAAGCGTTTCGTGGGCTGTGGGCACCGATTGATGACGCAGAGGAGTTCCTGCTCATTTCCTGCTACGTCAGCGATCCGGCTTGGGAGACGCTGGAGCAGACGCTTCGCGAGCATCTGAATCGACCTTCGTTTCGATGCACGCTGTTGTTTTCGCTTTCCGGGCTTGCCTCGACGGCATCGCGGGCGCTGCTCGATCGGTTGTTCCTTCTGGTCAACGACCATCCGCCAGTAGGTCGAGTCCGTGCCTTTGTGATCGATGATCGC
>CAZKOY010000367.1:0-2373 GCA_964554495.1 uncultured Myxococcales bacterium | reverse complement strand
GATGGCTTGAAAATCGGAAGGGTGGGGCGCAAGGTAGCGGCATGGTCGCGCACGGGGAAAACGAGCGGGAGGCACGACGGCCAAAGAGCCGGGAAGAGAGCCGGGAAGAGCGCTGGGAAGAGCGCCGCGCGGAGCTGGTCAGAAAGGGCGTGCCCGCCGGGTACCGCCCCTGGCTGCACCTGCTTTTGCCGTCGCTGGTGGCGCTGGTCACGCTGGTTGTTGCCATCGGGCAGATTCACGACCTGCGCGCGGTCGACCTGTGGACGATTCCGATCACGTACATCGCGGGCCTGGGCTTCGAATGGCGGGTCCACAAAGACGTCCTGCATCGCCGCCTGCCGCTTCTTTCTGAGCTCTACGAGCGGCACGAGCGCACGCACCACGTGATCTATACGGCGTCGGACATGACCATGCGCTCGCAGCAGGAATGGATGCTGGTGCTGATGCCGTGGTTCGCCATCGTGCTGATCATCGCGATGCTGCTGCCGGTGGTGGTGTTTGTGACCTGGGTGGCCAACCGCACCTGCGCGATGCTGTCGCTGTGTACGTCGGTGCTGTTCTTTCTGCAGTACGAGTGGATGCACTTGGCGTATCACCTGCCGGCCGAGCACCCGGTGGCCAAGCTGTGGCTGATTCGCGTCTTGGGCGCGCTGCACACCAGCCATCACGATCCGCGGAACATGAAGCGCTGGAACTTCAACGTCACCATCCCGCTGTTCGATCTTCTGCACGGCACGCTGAACCGGCAGGCGCTGCGCTCGGTCCGTCCGGCCAAGCCGCAAGGCCCGGCAGAGTCCGCGCAGTAAGCGAAAAACCGCCGCGGCGTCTGCTACAGGCTCTGGGCGAGTGTGCGGCTGCGCGCGATGGCGTCGGCCAGGGCTTTTTGGCCGACCTCGGGGCCGTGCAGCATCATGGGCTCGGCGACGATCTCGTGGATCGGGGCCAGACCCATAAAGCCGAAGATCAGGCGCAGGTACGGAAGCTCAAAGTCCATGGCCGCGGCGGGAGTGCCTGCTTCATAGGCTCCGTCGCGCGTCGTCAAGATGACCAGCGGCCGTCCCGAGAGCAGGCCGTTGTATTTTCCGTCGACGTATTCAAACGTCAGTCGTCCCTGAACCACGCAGTCCAGCCAGCGCTTGAGATGCCAGGGAATGCTGAAGTTCCACATCGGCGTCGACAGCACGACCAGATCGGCGGCGTGCAGCTGATCGGTCAGCTTGGTCAGCGTCGCCCAGCGCTCGGCTGCGACCTCGTCGAGGCGTCCCTCTCCGTACAGCATTTCGAACTTGGCGCTGATGTCCCATTCATCGAAGACGGGCAGGCCGCGATAGTCTTCGGCCAGGTTCAAGCTGGTGCGGTGCGCATCGGGGTGCTTTTCCAAGTACGCGTCAAAAAAGGCATCGCGAAGCTGACGCGTGCGCGAAGCGGCATGGCGAGGCAGGACATTGATGTCGAACACGATCGGCATCGGCAATCACTCCACAGAGCGGGCGTTAGGCCACCAGGGCCTTGGGTTTTTCGAACTTGATCTCGATGAGGGATCCGCCGCCGCTTATGCGCTGGGCGCGGACGTCTTTGGTGAGGCTCAGCGTGCTCGCCAACCAGGGCGGCGCCGAGCCCGGATTCAGCGAGATCGGCCCAAGATCGCCTGTGCAGTGGATGGCCAGGCTGAGGCAGCTTGTGCCTTCTTCTAGCTCCATGCGTCCGCCGCCGTGCTCGATGATAAAGCGCGCGATGTCCGACAGAGCCGACTGATACCGCATGCTGCCGTTCCAGCCCGCGCCCAGCGACGTGATGGTCTGATGGATCTGGTTGCGCACCGCGATCAGCGAGATGGCATCGCGCAGCGGCAGCACGCGATGGCCCATCGAGACGCAGCCCGCCGCCAGCAAGAGCTCGGTTTCGATGCGATTGGCGGTGTGGACGCCGACGTTGCGCAGGCTGCGGATGAAGTGACCGATCAGCGCGCGGCGTCGCTCGCCGTCCATGCCGGGAAATCCCCACTCGGCCTTGCCCCCCAGGCTGCTCAGGGCGCTCAGGATCGTTTCGTCGGGGATGTAGCGGCTGGCAATGCCATGAGCGAAGCTGCCAAAGGTTGATCCCGTCGTTGCTGACATCGTGGACCTGCCACTCCTGCGTAGTCTATGGGACTGCCCTCGGAATTAATTCGTCGTCAGGGCGCCGCCTGCCAGGACAGAGTCTTCACGCTGGCTCTGCGTCCTGCCTCCTACAGACGCGCTGATGGGTCGTTTTCGGGTGAATGCAGATCCGCTGTAGGGCCCCGCCCCGCCATCCACCGCCCCACGGAATGCCACAGAACATCCAGACCCTGCCTTCCCATCCTCACAGAACCCGCCGGAGGGTCAGGACCCT
>CAZKOY010000366.1:0-2408 GCA_964554495.1 uncultured Myxococcales bacterium | reverse complement strand
CTGGGTGCGGGCCAGGCCCCTGCGGCAGAAACAAGCTGCCCACCACGGTGTCGCCATCGACTACGAACTGCATGCGCTCTTGCAACATACAGGGCAGCGTACGCCAAATAGACAGATCTGTCTATTCTTGTCATTTCATCCGCCCTTGCGACCGGGGTGCAGGCGGTCGCGACGGCCGCGCAAGACGGCGAAGCGGGGCGCGATCGATGGCTTTCAGCGCTAGCAGCGCGTTGGCTTCCCTGTTCTGGAGAGCACGGGGGGGAGTCTTGATGTTCAATACGGTAAAGCGATATGTGTTGTATGCTTGTCCCAAGGAGTGCCTCGCCATGTTCAAGGATTTCAGGAGGCAGATGAACGCAGTCGACACGAATGTTGGTGTCGATCTTTTTGAGATAAAGAAACGAGCAGGCACCGCTGCGCAGATGAATCGAGCCAACGAAGCCGTGGCTGCGCACGTAGGCGAACTGGAACCGTGGATCGTCTTCATTAAGGACATAACCATCAGGCGCAGAAGAACAAATTACAAACATAAAACCAGCCACACCCAGGCCGATTCATCCCTTAATTCCCGGACCGGACGCCACTATGTTGATAAGTCATCTCGCAATACCGATAAATGAGGAAGAGGCCGCTCATCTCTGCGATGCCATCGCCGATCCGGTGACCCAGAATCTGGTCGGCGCCGGGCTCGGAGGCGCGTTCGCCCGCTTCATAACCAGGCTGACGGACGACGGTGAGCAGATCCCGCGCCGCCTCCCCGCAGAGTCATTCGACATGGCGTTTCATGTCGCCATCCTAAGAGAGCTCTTCTCTAAGCGGGACCTCATTGAGCGGATCCTGGCAGGAGAACAGGTGGCAGCGGAGCCGGTCGTGAGCTCGCCTCTGGTCCTAAACGACGAGGCAGCGGAGCGCGTGCGGGAGTCTGTCGTCGAGCCGGTGTCCCGCAACCTCCTCACCGCGGCACTCAACGAGGCGCGGCGGCGGATCGCGGCAGCCGAGACAGCGACGGAGCGCTCGCCCTCGACGAAGCCGCCCAGCCTGCCCTTTGACCTGGAGTTTTTCGCCACGGTCATGGAAACGTACTTCTCCATGGTGTGGATGATCGAGAACCTCTTGAAGGGTCAGTCAATCGAGCAAGCCGGCGGCTGGGAATAGGCCGTCTTCGAGGAATTTGCTCTCTTCGGTGCCGGCCAGTCGGGCGGGATCGTTAGGAAACGATCGAGCGCCAGAGATCGGCATTTAATAGTTAAACATAAAACCTTTGAAACAATGACCAATGGCTGTTCATCCAGTCAAAATAATCTTTGTCGCAGCCACGAATCTAAGCGAGCTGTCGAATATGAACATAATTTTCTCTGATGATGTGTTTTGATTTCGTTAATCCTTAGATATTGAGTCATGGATACAGTGCAAATCTTCGATGCGCAGGAAAAACAAAGGTTCGTCGCAGCCCCAGTGTTTCCCAGCCTTTGCTGACCTATTCTCACAGGCGCGATGGCTGGCCCACACACGCTGTCCTAGATTCGCGAAGCGTCGCGACGATTCCGTAGATCAGTAGGCCATCCTTTTCGGGCTGCGCCGCCGTCGCAATCGTTCGACTCATGGGCCATGCGAGAGCGGCTAGCGATCGTCGCCTACGTCGTCGATGAAGGCATCGGCAGCGACAAGTCAGAGCTTGCGCGCGAGCCCGCCCAAGCGCTGCGCTTCCGACAGACCTCGGCCCTTGCTCGCCAAGATCGCGTGGCGAGCCCCGATTGCAGGCCGCGGTCGCAGGGCTCATCTTGGGCAGGCCTGGGCGCAGACAAGGCCACGCTGAGCGTGCGGCTCGAAGGCAGCTTGGTGGACCGCGTAGACGGAGAGAGGAATCTCCCTTCGCCGTGGGCGACCATGGCTCACAGGCGGTGTAGACTGAGCACAGAGGTTTGATGACGCCGATGGGACGGTCTTGGTCTTTGTGTCAGGCTCTCTTGGTGGCCTCGGAATTAGCTGTGGTCGCTGCTGCATCACAAGTTGGGTGCAACAGCGGATCGGCTGCCGGCAAGGAATTAACGGCGCTCAGCCTCATTGCCGGCGAGATTGGTATGTTCGGCGACGTGGATGGGACCGGGCCCGCCGCTCGATTTCGCCAGCCATGGGGAGTGGCGGCGGACAACGCGGGCAACCTCTATGTCTCTGACAGCAACAACAACACGGTTCGCAAGGTGGCACTGTCCAGCGGCCTGGTTTCCACGATTGCGGGTGGGCCGATGGGCTTCAGCGGCAGTACTGATGGCGTGGGCACGGCTGCCCGCTTCAACGGTCCGTGGGGCATGGCCGTCGACAGTGCGGGCAACCTCTACGTCGCAGACCAGTTCAATCACACGATACGCAAGGTGGTGCTGGCTAGCGGTGCGGTTTCCACCCTGGCA
>CAZKOY010000365.1:0-2414 GCA_964554495.1 uncultured Myxococcales bacterium | reverse complement strand
TGGAAGTGATTCAGCACGCGCTGACGATGTCTTCGGTCGTCTGCATGCTTCTGCGTATCAATTTCCTGGCTTCGCAGAAGCGCGCCGCCTGGATGCGCGAGCATACGCCGTCCATCTACGTGCTGCCAAAGCGTCCGAGCTTCACGGGTGGGAAGACAGATGCCACAGAGTACGCGTGGTTCTGCTGGGACGGCAAGCCGTCCCGCGTCGTCATTCTCTAGCTACTTCAACTCGCAGCGGTCGCCGGTGCAGACGACCTCTTGCGACGACGTCGTGGTGTCGGTCGCTTCGTACAGCGCGATGCGCGACCAGTCGATCGCCGGGAAAGCTGCCGCTCGTCGCTGGTATTCAGCTTCATCGATCTCGACATACGGCATCTGCTCATAGGCCGCATCGAAGGCAGGCAGGAAGCTAAGCCCGCCGATCTCTTCGCGGTGGGCTTTGACCCACTCGACGATCTCGGCTTGCTCCTCGGGGCGATAGGTGATAGTGCAGCTCGGATTGTGCTCCGTCCAATGGCGCTTATTCAGCAGCCAGTGCGCGAGCTGAAGTGTTGCCGAAAGGTCGCTCTTGACCACGGCACCCTCGGGTGAAGCGACAGGGAACGCACAAACCCAGGTCGTTGCGTTCTCTGCGGTCTGTCCGTTCTCTGGGCTCAGCGGCGCCCCCGCATCGCGAAGAACGTAGTAGACCGGCGAATGCGCACTGACCCGCGCGTTGCGCACATAAAAGCAAGCGTGTCGGCCATGTACGCCCGACGAGCAATTGAGCAGCGCGGCACTGTTGCCCGCGGGCTTGACGGTCGTGATAGACGCTGCGGGGTTGATGCCAAGCTGCGCAGCCGTGTCTGCGTTCACGTCGATCGCGATCTGACGAAGCTGGCCGAAGACCTCGTCGGCATTTGGCCCGGTCAGCAGGGGGCAGTCCATCTGCCCGGTGATGTCCACGCCTAGCAGACGCTCCGACTCTGCGTTGCGCTTCCAGCCAGGACGTAGTCCGGGGAAGTGCGTTGCCGTCGCCTGAATCGTGCCGAAGATCGTCGCGGCGACGACTTTGCGGCAGAGGGTGTCAAAGGTGTCGTCCGAGCGGGCAACCGCGATCGAAAGGTTGCAAAGTCCTTGATTTCTAAGGGTTATTTCCCCGCAAGGGTTTGTACCTATATTCTCCGCGACACTGACGCCTAGATCTGTCTGCCACAGCTCGCGCCGACGTGCTGGCATCGTGCGCGCAGCCGCCGCACCACTGAAGATCCCCGGCTCCCCGTTTTGGCCAGCAAACATCGCCGCCATCTGCGCCTCGATCTCGGCGTCGGTCGGGTCGCGGCGCCAAACCTCGCTGTTGTTCGCATTCCAGCGAATCGACGGATAGTCCCCGGTCTTCGCTGCGCGCATCAGTGCATCACCCTGCGAATACAGGGAGATCATCGCCGTCCGTCGCATGCCTCCACAGATCGCAGCGTCACCCACAGCGCAAGCGATATCGTGCGCGTCGATGCTACGAAGAGGCAGCCCTTGTCGGGAGAGAATGATGCTTTTGACCGTGCTGAGCATCCGCAACAACGGCGCCGGCCCAGACGCTCGCCCACCCTTGGTACGCAGCACAGCGCCCGCAGAACGTACCTGCGACACGTCGTAATCAACGTCGCCACCATTCCACCACGTATTGAGCCCCAGCCGCAGAGCTTCGGCCCAGCCCTCCGTGCTGTCGCCGACAACATGTGTGCCGATGTGCTCGCCCGTCTGAAGCTCGACGACGGGCAGCTTGTCGATGTTGCGTTGCTCGACGGAGAAGCCGACGCCGCAGCCCGACATGGAGATGATGAGCATCTCGACGAAGGCTTGAATGTCATCGACAGCGAGGAACGCACAATTGTAGATCGAGAGATTCTGCCGCCTGGCTGCAGGCCCAGCCATCGCGAGCAGACGCATTGAGGGGAGCGCCTGCATCGTCAGAGTCATGTGACGCCCCTCGGTGCGCAGCCAGGGCTCAAGCGATGGGGCAAGCTCGACAAGATAGTTGATCGCGCGATCAACCGTCTCGGGCCAGGTCTCGCGTCGGCCCTTCTCAGCGTCAAATCGGGACGTCTTGTCGAAGAATTGGAACTGCTGTAGTGGAGTGGGGAAGTAGCGGGATGCCTCGGCAAATACCGAAGCCAGAGATGACGACATCTGGAACTCCGTTTGTGATGGGATATGCAGACTAGCTGACTGCGGGGCGAGGCGCAAGAGTGAGAACGGCCCAGGCTACGACAAGCCAACGTCCACACGCGCGCAGGAAGCCCTCTGCGGAGGCCCACAGCACGACGCCCAGGGCGAGGGCTACCGCAGCCCAGCCAGACCAGTGAAGGGCCTCCCCGCGCGCGGCAGAGGCCCCCAGCGCGCAACACAGAGACGCCGCGCGATAGGCCGGAAACA
>CAZKOY010000364.1:0-2416 GCA_964554495.1 uncultured Myxococcales bacterium | reverse complement strand
GATTCAGCGAGGGTCATGGGCGTCCTCCTTTTTCAAACGGATGGAATCGTAGGAGGCCAGGGAATGGGGCGTGACGGACACGGCGCGCAGCGGGGAATCTTCGGGTAGATGGATGCCGATGGGCGGCGGCAGAGAGAGCTGGCGTCGTCGCTGACCGAGCAGGATGTGGATGTCGTGGATCTGTGGTGCTGGGAGATCGGCGACGGCGAGGAGCGCGGCCTGAAGCTCGGCGGGACTGTATAGATCGAGCAGGCGCTCCATGCGGACAAGCGTGGGACCCAGTGCTCCGCCGCGCGCCGCCAGGCCCTGGAAGAAAGCCTGGGCTGCGGGCGCAGCAACGGTCAGGCGGTGCAGGATGGCAGGCTCCTTGGCTTGGCGTTTTTCGCGCCGCAGGGGATCGATGTGGGCGTTGTTTTCAATGGTGGTGCCTTGATCAAACGAGCGGGGATGGACGGCGATCTCCGCTCTGTCGTCGAGGATGCGCACTTGGTCTTCGGACGAAAGGACGGTCAGGGTGCGACGGACCGAGGTATGCGGGATGGAGTAGTCGTTCTTGTCGAAGCGGATGTAAGGGGTCTTGCCGGCGCGCACTTCCAGACGGTCCTCGATGGGAAACGGCGTTTGGGGAAGCGGAATGAGGAGTGGCTGTTCGAGCTCCCACGCTGCTCGCACGGACAGAGTGTGCTCGTCGGGGCAGCGACGCTGAGCGGCTTCCTTTTCGCAGAAGGCCTGGGCTTGCGCGTTGAGCTCCTGCAGGCTGGTGAAAGTGCGCGCGGGGAAAAAGGAAGTCCGCAGATACAAGATGGCGCGCTCGACACGGCCCTTCTCATTCCCTTTTCTGACGGCGACGGGGCGCGGCTCGAAACCGCAGTGGCCGGCGAAGTCCCAGAGGGTCGGATGGAAGCGAATCGAGTCGCCGATGCGATCCAGCACGGCCGATTTCAGATTGTCGTACAGAAGCACGCGGGGCACGCCTTGGAAGAATTCGAAGGCGAGCTCGTGGCCGCGCAGAAACAGGCCCAGCGTCTGCTCCAAGAAGAAGCGGACGTACAGCATGCGCGAGTGGCTGAGCACCATGACGAAAGCGGACAGCTTGCGCGTCGCGTGACCGCACACCATCGTACCGAACGATGCCCAGTCCACCTGCGCCTCCTCCCCGGGCAGCGTGTGCCGACGCAGGAAGGCTTCGGGCGCAGGCCGCGGACGCAGCCGGGAAACGATGGCGCGGAAGTGGCTGGGACCCCCGACGTAGCCGCGCTCGCGGACCATGTGCAAAAGACGCGCAGCGGTCAGGTCGGGATAGCGCAGCAGCGATTCCTTCATGAACGGGACAAAGGGGTCGCTGATGCTGATGCGCGGCTGCACCGGATCGGCCAGGCCTTCACTGCACAGCGTCCGTCGGACCGTGGCGTGATGCACGCCCAGATGCTGGGCGATGGGATGGACGTTCCACTTCTCGACGGTGTGCAGGCGCAGGATGTGCGCGCGGAGCTGGGGGCTAATCATGGCGGACTCCTTTTTCTTCGCCGGACGGAGCGGCGGGAGAGATCGACAAGGAAGTCGCGGCGCAGATAGCGGCTGCGGGTGCGGCGGCAGAAGTGGCAGAGGTGGCCGGTCGGTTCTTCAAAGGGACGCGGCGGCGTCGAGGACGGCGAGGTGGCAGCTCGGCGGGCGGGCGGGGTTTCCAGGGTGCGCACAGAAGCAAGGGACAGGATGGGCAGAGTTCGCAAGTAGACATCGGAGTCCTCCTTGTCCGGCAGGCCGACATGCAGTGCGGGGCCGGACATGCACGGCTGTACCGGGGCAGCCGGTGGCGCGGGAGTGTGATGCGTCACTTTCTGCAGCTGGCGAGTCCGATAGCAGGCCTGGCGGTCGGCGTGATTGCGTCGCCCCTCGCGCGTGCGCTGGTGGCGCGCCCCGGCCCGACGCTGGCTTTCCAATCGTGCGATGTCGGCGCAGCCCGCGTTGCAGTAGATCTGGTTATGCTCGCAGCGGCGGCACACCAGCGCGAGCTGCCCGCAGCGCGCACACCGGAAGCTGCGCAGCGCCGTCCGCTCCAGATCTTTACGTCGCTGCGCCGCGGAATACGTAGACCGCTCTCCGCCAGTGTGACAGGCTGCCGCTTGGAGACTCATGGCTGTCGCTAGGAAATCTCCCAGCGACTCGGACGGTTTCGACGCCATGCCCGAGTCGCTGTTTTTCCCACGGTCGCTGTAGCACGGGCGGGAGTTTCGTGAATCGCTCGTCGCTGCCGGGGTGTGGCATCGCGCGCGGACGGGCGGCTACAGGGCTGGAACTGGATCTGCTAAGCAGACACAGTCTAGTCGCAGCGCGTGCTGGCACTTCGTGCAGCACGGTCAACGCTGGTCAGAGAACATCTGCGGCGCGGGGAGGCGGATTGGGGCAGGCGCGGACA
>CAZKOY010000363.1:0-2421 GCA_964554495.1 uncultured Myxococcales bacterium | reverse complement strand
AAGTCTGATACGGCGAAGCCTGACGACGCAAAGTCTGATACGGCGAAGCCTGACGCATCGAAGCCTGACGCGGCGAAGCCGGATGATGCGAAGCCGGATGCGGCAGAGGCGCAGACCCGCGACGGTGAAAAGACCGCTGGTCCGTCGGCGACGGGATCGGCTGGCGGACCGAGCCCAGGGCGGGGACCGGCTCCGGCCCCTGAGGCGTCGGATATCACGACGGGCGTGCTGCCTCGACCCAAGCCGCGCCCGCTCGCGATTGCCATCCCCAAGCAAGAGCCCGAGGCGCTGGACGCTGGCTCGCTGGTCTTTCGCGCGCTGTGGGAATGGCTGAAGTCGCTATTCCGCCGCTTGCTGGGCCGCAGGACCTAGGAACGATCAGGCGCTTCGATGGCTGCACCGCCGCGTCGCGATGAGAGCCTAACAGCCGAGGTGCTGTCGCTGCGGCGCCGCGACGAGTCCGAGGCCCTGGCCGCGCTGCAAGAAGCGCAGGCCGCGCTTTCCCTGGCCATCGAGAACGCAGAAGCGGCACGCGCCTTGGCGGTACGCGATCACGATCGGATGCAGCACGAAGAGCGCGCCTTTGCCGGGCTGTCCGGGAGCCTATCGGCAGCGAGCCTGCAGGCCCAAGCTGAGCGGCTGCGGCAGGCACAAATCGCCGCGACGCGCAGCGAGCGAGCCCGCGCGCATGCCGAGCAGTCCGTGACGCAGTGCCGCGAGGAGCTAGAGGCCCGTCGCAGCGCATTCCTGCTGCGCCGCGGCCAGCGCGAGGCCGCCGAGCTTTTTGCCGAGCAGCAGCGCGCCATCCTGCGTCGGGCTCGCGCGACGCGCCTGCGCGTTCTCGAAGAAGAAGCACGCGAGCGCTTTGCAAGCGGCAAGCGAAAAAGGGACTCCTAAGCCCTGGTCTCAGCGTTGCCTTTTGCCGACCCCTGTGCGAATCATCGCGGCGCTCGCATGTCGCCCTCGTCGCATAGCCCCGGCCCGGATGGTCGCGATGGAAGTTCCGCCCAGGTGATCCGCGCATCGAAGGGCGAGCCCCAAGGCGCGATGATCTCTGCAGTCCATGCCGCAGCAGAGCCGCCGCGTGGCTCGGTGGCTGAGGTCGCACGCTTCTTCGCGTGGTTAAGCCTGGTCGGCTTTGGCGGACCCGCTGCCCACCTGGCCGTCATGCGGCGTGAGCTTGTCGAGCGTCGCGGCTGGCTGACGTCGCAAGAATTCCTCGACCTCTTGGGCGCAACACAGCTCATTCCCGGCCCGAACTCAACCGAGATGGCGATCCACATTGGCTATCGTCGCGCGGGTCTGCGTGGGCTCTTGGCGGGCGGCCTCTGCTTCATCGTGCCGGCGTCGCTGATCACGCTGCTTTTGTCGTGGCTGTATGTGCGCTATGGCCGCGTGCCCAAGGCCCAGCCGATGCTGCTCGGCATACAGGCCAGCGTGGTGGCGGTCGTGGCTCTAGCGGCGTGGTCGCTGGGGCGGACTGCACTGCGCAGTCGCGGGCTGTGGCTCTTGGGCGCGCTGGCCTTCATGGCATCCCTTTGCGGCGTGCCGGAGCTTGTGATCTTTTTCGGCGGCGGCCTGCTTTATCTTTTGTGCGCAAGCTGGCTGGAACCCGCCTTGCGCCGTCGATTGGCTGCGCCATCGCAGGCTCCCAGCTTCTTTTTCTCGCTGGGTGGACTCGGTCTTTTCGACACGCTGCCTGCTGCGCCACCTGCTGCGCTGCCTTCTGCAGCGACGCTTGTCTCGCTGTCGTCGCTGGCTTGGTTCTTTTTGAAAGTTGGCAGCGTGATCTATGGCAGCGGTTATGTGCTGGTCGCTTTGCTCTTGCGCGGGCTGGTCGAGGAGCGTGGCTGGCTTCCGCGCACGATGCTGCTCGACGCGGTGGCCATTGGGCAAGTGACGCCGGGACCGGTCTTTACCACGGCCACCTGCGTTGGTTATCTGCTGCGCGGCAGCCTGGGAGCGCTCGTCGCAACGACCGCGATCTTCGCCCCCTCGTTCGCGCTCGTGTGGGGGCTCGACAAGCTGCTCGTTCGCTTGCGTCACTCCGCCCGGCTGCGCGTGTTTCTCGACGGAGTGAATGCCTGTTCGCTGGCACTTTTGGCGGCCACGGCCGGGGGACTGCTCGCATCCTTTCTGCAGCGCGGAGCCTATCTTTGGCTGGGCTTTGGCCTCGGTGCGCTTGTGCTGGGCATCGTGGCACAGATCAACCCAAGCTGGCTGATCGTCGCCGGAGCACTCGCCGGGCTGCTGCTGGGCTAAAGTAGCCTGTCCGCCTTGGCGGGGGACGCATCGCGAAGCGTGTCATGGGGCTTGCTATGCGACGCACTCTGCGATACCGAATGAACCATGACGAAGCCCCCTAGTAAGTGGTCCTTTCCGCGCCGGTCTACCTATGGCGTGCTAGAGCGCTTCATCGGC
>CAZKOY010000362.1:0-2438 GCA_964554495.1 uncultured Myxococcales bacterium | reverse complement strand
ATGCCGATGTAGTTCTTCATCGAAAACGTCACCGTCGTCCACGGGTGCGCCTTGAACTTGGGACAGTTGACGAAGAAGTCGGCCTTGGCGATCGGCTCGGGCGTAAAGACATAGTCGCGCAGGCGCTTGGGATGGCTGTATCGCACCTCGACCTGCGGCACTTCATCGAACAGGTATCGCTTCACGCCGGGCAGCCGCGCGATGAGAGCGTCGTACCCCGACTCGGCAAAGGCAAAGCGCGAGGGCACCGTGATGCCGCAGCGCTCGCCGATGCCGATCTCGGACAGCGCATCGCTTGCGCGATCTTGCAGCGCCTGCACCACGCCTTCCATGAACTCGGGCCGCGTGTATGCATGCGGAAACAGCGGGCCCGCCGCGACGATGTTCGGCTTGATCAGCGTCCGCCCATGCGGTCGCAGGCCCAGCTCTTCCAACCCCTCGCGCACGATCTGCCGAATGCGCGCCGGGTCATAGTCTTCACAGTGACGAAGGATGACCTTCGGCTCAGCCGGTATCCGCATGCGCAGAAGCTTCGCGCGATTGATGGCTCAAGACAAGGACTCTGCGAGAAGGGGAAATGCAGCAGCCCCACGTCGCAATCAGGCTGCTCATGCCGCTGCCGTGTTCGCCCCCCAGGGCCATGATGTGGGAACGCTCCAACCAGACATCGTCGAGAGAGCGCAGGCCCGCGATGCGCAGAGCGGCGATCTGCAGGGCCACGCAGAAGAGCCCTGGGACCGAGGAGCGCGTTTTCGTAAGCGGTCTTTAGCTGGCAGACGAAGGGGCGAGAACGATGCAGCCAAGCGGGTGAGGCAGACGGGCTTATTTGACTTTCGGCTTGCTGTTGCCGGTGGTGGGCTTGGCGGCCGGCTTGCTCGGGCGCTTGAACTGGGCCAGGGCCTTGAGCGCGCTTTGGTTGCCGCGGTTGGCGGCGCGAACGACGTTCACGGCCGTCATATAGCGGGCATAGCGCTCGGTCTGGTGTTCCAAGAATGCGCGATGGATCGTGCGGTACGAGCGCTCGGCGTCCAGATCCGCCTGCTTTTCGGTCCGCTGGTCCTTCAGATCCGCTTCAAGCTGCTTTGCGTCGATGCCGATACCACTGATCTTGTTCGCCTTCAGAAAGGCGACAAACGCTTCGAGCTGATCGTCAAACGTCTTGGGCACTCCAGCAATATCCTTGGGCATGGGACCTCCTTTTGTCTGCTCTGCATATACTAAAATCCTGAGCAAAGACACTAGAATTTTCTGATTAGATACTAGATCCCTGAGCGCAGATGCTAGATGAGTGAGCGCAGATGCTAGATGAGTGAGCGCGGATACTAGGTGAGTGAGCGCGGATGCTAGATGAGTGAGCGCGGATACTAGGTGAGTGAGCGATCGATAGGAGCCTGTGCTCTCGCGATGGATTTGCGTGCATCCAGCTCTGCCTGCACGCGATCGAGCAAGGTCTGCAGCCACTGCCGCTGCTCCGCTTCGGTCACAAGATAGCGGTTGGCGTTGGTCGCGATCAATCGAAGCGGCAGCTCATTTTGGCCAAGAAAGCGCCTACCATCGGCCAGTACCGCCTGAAGCCAGCTTTCGGAATACTCTTGAATTGCGCCTTGGGTAATTTCGGCGTCGGTCATTCCATTTGGATCCCAGAATAGTGCCAACATCGTCGACAGCTCTCGGTATTGCTCGAAGAATTGGTCTTCTTCCGTTTCAACGTAGGTAAGCAGTGAGGACATAGAACTCTCCATGCGCATCGGGTTTTAGAACAATTCGTGCGACATGACTGGAACGAACGGTCGTTGAACCACGGTCAATCGCGATTCCAAGACTAGATTCCCCCTTGTGCTGTAACTCCAACGGCGCCACGGGTCGCTTCAGCCATCGCGAAATTGCTGCTTCGTTCTTCTCCACGGCCGCTGCGATGGTTTGTTCTGCTGTGATTTCGTCACGAAATGACGAGGCGATGGGGAGATACGGCTCATCCTCCAATCGCTGCCGAAGCTGCTCTTCCGTCTTCCCGACGTGCCGCTGCAGGATATGTCCGCCGCGTTCTTCGTTCTCGCGAAGCGAAAAGCGGCGCGGGCCGGGCAGCTTGTTTGGGGGCTGCGTGTGTTCGGCCGTATCGCGCCCGCCGCCGCCCCGCGGCTTACCCATCGGCGGATCGACATGATCCGCCAAATTCGGCTTCGCCCGCAGCGGTCCTTTTCCGCCCACTTTGCCGATCAGCGACACGATCTGCATCGACGACTGCGCTTCCGGGTTGCACGAGATCTCGCGATAGATCTGCATCCCCAGCACGGCGGCCCGTCCGCCGAAGTCGTCGTTCGCAACGACCGATGCCCAGCCTGCATCAATGCCCTGCGGAATCGGATCGATCTTCCCTTCGCACAGCTTCGGATCCGGCTCGTGGCGCATTAAGCCGTCGACGTAGTCGAGCACGGCTT
>CAZKOY010000361.1:0-2439 GCA_964554495.1 uncultured Myxococcales bacterium | reverse complement strand
CGCATGGAGCCGTTTCGTTTCCGGCCCCGTCTGTTGTCCTGGATCGCGAATCGCGTGGCTGTCGGCACGTACCATGCCGAAGAGAAACATCCGATTAGCCGCGTGCTGTTTCGCATCTACGAGCCCGCATGTCGCTGGGTGCTGCGCTTTCCCAAGCTGACGATCGCGGCGGCGCTGCTCTTGGTGCTGTCGGCGATTCCGGTCTATCAGCGCCTGGGGTCCGAGTTCATGCCGCCACTTTACGAAGGCAGCATTCTGTATATGCCCACGACACTGCCGGGGATTTCAGTGACGGAAGCGGGCCGCATCTTGCAGACCCAAGACAAGATCTTGCGCAGCTTCCCCGAAGTGCAGACGGTGTTTGGCAAGACGGGCCGAGCCGAAACGTCCACAGACCCCGCACCCCTTTCGATGATGGAGACCACCATTGTCCTCAAGCCGGAGCAAGAGTGGCGGGCGCGCATTCGCTGGTATTCAGCGTGGGCGCCGGGCTGGCTGAAAGGCATCCTGCGCACGGCGTGGCCGGATCACATCAGTCATGAACAGCTTGTGAGCGAGCTGGACGCGGCGCTGAAGATTCCCGGCACCACCAATGCCTGGACCATGCCGATCAAAGCGCGCATCGACATGCTGTCCACGGGAGTACGCACGCCGATCGGCATCAAGATCGTGGGTGCCGACATCGTTGAGATCGAGCGCATCGGGATTGAAGTCGAGACCATCCTGAAGGCGTTGCCAGGGACGCGCTCGGTTTTTGCCGAGCGTGCAGCCGGTGGGTATTTCATCGACTTCGAGCTGCGGCGCGATGCGCTGGCCCGGTATGGACTGACCGTCGATGATGTCAACACGATCATCGCTTCGGCCATCGGTGGCGAGACGGTGACAACGACGATTGAAGGCCGCGCCCGCTATTCGGTGAATATTCGCTACCCTCGCGAGCTGCGCCAAGATCCCGAGCAGCTTGGCCGCATCCTGGTGCCCACGGCATCGGGAATGCAGATCCCTATGCAGCAGCTCGCCGACATTCGACTGACGACCGGCCCGTCGATGATTCGCAACGAAGGAGGCATGGTGACGGCGTATGTCTATGTCGACTTCGACACGTCGAAGGTCGATATCGGCAGCTATGTCGAAGCAGCGAAAGCCGCGGTCGATGCCAGGTACACCAAGCGTCCGGGCTATGCCCTTCTGTGGAGCGGTCAGTTTGAAAACATGCTGCGCGTGCGCGAGCGCATGAAGCTCATCCTGCCGATCACGCTGCTGCTGATCTTGCTGCTGCTCTACGCCAACACGAAGTCCAGCATCAAGGCCCTGATCGTTCTCCTGGCCGTCCCGTTTTCTGCCATCGGTGCGATCTGGATGCTGTACGCGCTGGGCTACAACGTGTCGATCGCCGTCTGGGTTGGCGTGATCGCACTCTTGGGACTGGATGCCGAGACCGGCGTCTTCATGCTGATGTTCCTCGACATCGCGCACGACGAAGCGCGTGAAAAAGGCGCGCTACAGACTCGCGCCGATCTGGTTGAAGCGATCATCCACGGGGCCGTCAAGCGCGTGCGTCCGAAGGCCATGACGGTCTGCGCGGCCTTCATGGGCCTGCTGCCGATTCTTTGGGCAAGCGGCGCTGGGTCGGATGTGATGAAGCGCATCGCTGCCCCGATGATCGGCGGTCTGGTGACATCTTTCGCACTGGAGCTTCTCATTTACCCGGCGGTGTATCTGCTGTGGAAGCAGCGCAGCCTACCCGTTCAGCCAGCGCACGTTCTCCCTGAAGCCGCGGAAGGAGCCCCCCATGGACACTAGATCAACGTACATCCCCGCCCTGCGCTTTTCGTTTCTGACGCGCCTGTACGACCCGCTGATGCGTGCGGCCCTCAAGGAAGAAAAGTTCAAGCGCAGATTGGTGGAGCAAGCCAGCATCCAGCCGGGTCAGCGCGTCTTGGATCTGGGCTGCGGTACGGCGACGCTGACGTTGTTGGCTAAGCAAGCCGCGCCCGCCTCGGACGTGGTTGGACTCGACGGAGATCCGGCGGTGCTTCACATTGCGCGGGAAAAGGCCAAGCAAGGTGGTGTCGAGATCACGCTTATCGAAGGCATGTCGTTCTCGCCTCCGTTTCCGCCGGAGTCTTTCGACCGCATCGTGTCCAGCTTGGTGTTGCATCACCTGACGACTGAGAACAAGCGACGCACGCTGGAGCAGGCATACCGGCTGCTGAAGCCGGGGGGGACTCTGCACATTGCCGATTGGGGGCAGGCGCAGAATGCCCTGATGCGCGTGGCCTTCCTGGGAGTGCAGCTCTTGGATGGGTTTACGACCACCGCCGACAACGTCGCCGGGCGATTGATTCCCCTGATGCGCGATGCGGGCTTTGGCGATGCAGTTGAGACCCATCGCGAAATGACGGTGTTCGGCACCCTGGCTCTGTATCGCGCGACGCG
>CAZKOY010000360.1:0-2448 GCA_964554495.1 uncultured Myxococcales bacterium | reverse complement strand
CCAAGGGGGCCTATGACGTGGGCTACCAGCTTGGCGAGGGGAAAGAGGCGACGCGCATCTCGGTCGCCAAGTTTTCCCCCGTGGCGAATGACGCTGCAGCGCTGCATCACTTGCCGATCTACATCGAGGATGTCGCTTCGGGTACGCACCGGATCATTCACATCAAATACGATCCCGAGCGGGTGAATCTGGATGCAGTCCAGGAAGTCACAGCAACGGGGGATGGAATGGTCCAGGTCGTGATCAGCAGGTGCAAGGCCGAAGAACTCTTGGTCAAGCAAGCGCCTGCCGCGCGGCCCGTTGATCGTTCGCCGGACAACCGCCGATTCACACTGGAGACCGACGAGCGCATCACGCAGCACAGCAGCACGCCCGAGGATCGCATCGTCAGCGCGCTCGCCAGCGCTGAGGGTGGGTTCGCGACGGTCGAGGCGTCCGATGCCGGCGTGTTTACCTGGGGCCAGGGGCAGTGGATCGTGGCGAGTGGTGCCGAGCTACAAAAGGTGCTCTCGTTCATCAAGGCGCGACGTCCCGATCTGTTCGACCGCTACTGGGGCAGCGCGGGTCTTGATGTGCAAGGCAAGGTGCCGACGTTCCAGTATCAGGGGCAAGCGTACAAGAACACGCCCGAGGACATGCTGCGCCTGTTTCGCTCGTCGAAGGACCGCAACCTGGGCTTTACCAACCTGTTCGCGCAGGCCGGGATGGACCCACAGATCCAGCGCCTACAGCGCGAATATCTGCGTCATGAAGTGCGCGAGTTTCTGGATACCGCGACGACGACGAGGACAGACAAGACGCCGCTTAAGCCGTCGCAGTGGCTGACCGAGCGCGGCCAGGCGCTGTACTACAGCAGCTACAAGAACCTGCCTGAAGTGGCCAAAGAATATCTGCACGCCGCAGTGCAGGCCGTAGTTGGGGCGAATGCCGATGCAGCGACGGTCGATGCCGCGGTGCAAGCGCGAGTCGCGGCCGAGTTTGAGCGGCTGTTTCAGCAGAGCGGCGTGAAGTCCTACGAAGGCACAGGCGACGATAAGCACATCCTTGGCTTCTGGGGGGAAGGCGGGCGACGCGAGGCGGTGACCCAGGGCGAGCAGCGGATCCAGCAAGCCGAAGCCCAGCGAACACAGGCGCTGGCCCATGGCGACGCGGCTTCAGCCAAGGCGGCCGAGCGCAGCAAGACTGCGTGGACGCGGCATCTCTCCGATGCGAAGAAGCGCGAGAGCCGGTATCAGAAGTCCGCTCGCGATGTCGATGCCGCGCGCCGTCGGAAGCCGCAGGCGGATCTGCCGCCGCACACAGTGCCCTATTTCTCGGCAGACATGAACTTGCCACCCGTGCCACGGCGCAGCGATGACGAAGACGAGCCAGCTCGGCCCGATGCGGATCCTGAGTCGAAACACGAGGTCGGCTAGCTGTGATACGCAGCATGGACACCATGAATCGACGGCCCATGTATGCCGAGTACTTCGCTCCGACATGGAACAGGGTACGGTGATGCGTTCACTACGTTCTTTGATCTGCGCCATCGTCGGCCTGGGATGGATCACATCGCTGGCCGCTGCGCCGAATCTTTCCATGTCCGACTATCAGGTGGCGCTGCGGCGCGGTCGCCAAGCCGTGAGCGAGAGCGCGTTCGTCGATGCGGTGACGCAGTTTGAAGCGGCGTTGCGCGCTCGCCCCAATGATCCGGTCGCGCTGTCTGAGCTGGGCTGGGCCGCTCTGCAGGCGGGCGACTTGGCTCGGGCTCGCACAGCGACCGAGAGCGCGCTGGCCACGACCAAGGACCGCGCACTGCTCGCGGCCAGCCTATACAACCTGGGCCGCATCGCGGAAGCCACCGATGATCGCAATGCAGCGGTGGCTGCGTACCGGCGCTCGCTGACGCTGCGAAAATCGGCAGAGGTCACGGGACGACTCGCAGCACTTGACCCCAGCACACCCGCTGCGGTGCCGCTTTCCGTCGCGCCAATTCAGGGACCGTTCGCTTCGCTGGATGCGTTCTGCAAGCGAGCCTGTAAAGAGGCGACCGCGCTCTGCCCTGCACCGTTCTCGACGGGAAACGACTACTTCGCGCTGCAAGAGACGCTGACAAGTCCGCCTCCCCCCATGCAGTCCGTGCGCGTCGTTTCGATTCGCCCGCACAACGACACCGTGAACGACTGCCACCTGCTCGTGCAGACCGGAAGTGGCTTCTACAGTCTTGGCCTGCGGTCAGACAACGGCTGCACTCCGCGCGAGATCACGGTGCAGTCAATGGGGAACGCGCGCTCGCCCGCTGTGCTGCTGCGCGTGATCACGCAGCCGGCGACCGTGCTCAGTGGCAAGCCCGATGCGCGCTGGGTTGGCCACTATCAGGAATGGCTCTATGTCTGCGCGCTCGACATGAAGCAGAAGCCTGCCTGCGTTGGCCCGATCGATCTAGGTCGCGTGCAGCAGCATGCCGTG
>CAZKOY010000359.1:0-2451 GCA_964554495.1 uncultured Myxococcales bacterium | reverse complement strand
TCTTGGCGCGTCCGAGGCGGTTCAGCCATGGCGAAGTCCACTAGCGAAGGAAAAAGAAACCAGAGGGGAGAGCGAGAGAGCTGACTTCGAAGACCTCTTGGGACTGGGCTGTCTCAACTCGAGCGGCACGGGCCTGATGTCGAACATTGGTTTTCCGAAAACCAAACTGCAATTTGGACATCAGGCCCAGGGCCGCACAGTAAAGAGCAGACCAGTGATGCATGAACAGCCATGCTGCATGGACGGCGATCCACCGCCCGGTTGCAAGAAGAGTCTCTCGCTCATCCCCCCTGGAAACTGGAATCACGATGCGCTGCCAGCACTGCGCCGATGTTGCATGCGCAAGGCCAGCATGTGCTCGCACGGACCTTTATACAGCTTGTTCTGCTGATAGAAGTTGCACGCGCAGTCCCCACGAATCATGCGCTCATCTGCGTCGATAATCAACGACGAATCGAAGCGTTTTTCTTTGTCTTTGATCTGACCGCGCAGCGTCAACACACCCCGTGCATCCACCGCGGCCTGCACGATGCGCACGGCCTTGGCTTGTACGACCAGGCGCGTGGCGCTCTCTTCGCGTGGATTGCCGAACCGCAGCCTGTCCATGGGCAGCGGCTCACGTGAAAGCTCGCGCACGCGATACACGCCTTTGTTCAAGTCAAAGATCGCGCGCCCCGCTTGCGTGTACGCCGAAAGAGCGCCCAGCACCACGGCGCGATCGAGTCCAAGTCGGCTGGCCAGCGCGTCGGGCTTGTCCAGCCAGGTCTCGCGCAGGCCCGAAAACACGCGGCGCTTGGTCAGCTCATCGACATCGGCGCGCGGCGCCATGAGATCAAAGTTTCCCGAGGCCGCCCAGTCGTTTGCCGTCCAGCCCGAGAGCCCCAGCGTGAACGACATGTCACCCAGATCCGCGACGTAAAACGACGGCAGACCGCTGCCCAAAAGATGAACGGTGAAGCGACGCGCGATGGGAATCAAGCGCTCCAAGATATGGATGCGACGCCGACCCCAGACGCGGATCTCGCATGCGCTCTTGCCTTCATAGATCGAACGCGGGCAGACGATTTCCAGCTTCCACGGATCGAACACAACCCGCACGGGCTGCCCAGGCGACAGCAGGTAACGCATGCTGCGCGGGCCCACTTTTTCTTTGTGCCGCCGCAGGACGAAGCACAGGTTGTGAACGTCCATCGGGTGCAGCGTAAACGTCGTCGCAGGCAGCGACATCGCCGAGTTCACCTGCAGGAAGCCGCGAACCCAGGTATCGGGCAGATCGATCTTCACCTCGCGAAAGTCGGCTTCGCCCGCGGTCTTTACATCAAAGCCTGATGGGTCGACCTGCAGCTTGGTGCTCTTGTACGTGCGGACTTTCTGAAACTCGTCATACAGCGCCTGCGAGTAGTCGATGTTGGTGGTTCCACACGCGAACTCGCCGATGCCTTGGAACACCTCATAGCTAGCGCCCAAGCGGCCATAGCTCGACTCGTCTTGGCTGAAGCACTCAAAGAAGATCTCGTCGGGATGAACCGTGATCACCGGGTCGAGAACAAACCAGGCGTCGCGATCTTTTTCGTACAGATAGTCAAAGTAACGCCGCTTGGCCTGCTGGAATGGCGCCATGCGCTTGCTGCTTTTGCGCTGCAGATCGTCTAGCTCGCTGCGCAGCACGCTGATGCGATCGGCCACTTCTTTGCGGCGACCTGCCACCTCTTGCCAGTTCAGCTGTTCCTGCTGTGCCGCCCACGCTTTGTATTCGCTCTTGTCCTTGGGATGGAAGCGAAGATCGGACACGACGACATCGTGAAGCGCGCTGATTGCCTCGCGAAACTCGATGCTCTTTTTCAGCTCGCCCGAAAAATAGGTCGGCTCGCGCTTCACATCCGGCGCAAACGACATCGCGGTCGTGTCCAGGCGACTGTTGTCGACGGCCGACTTGCCTTTATAGGCGTAGTTAAACTGCACCTCGGCCCTCCGTATTCGCGGGCTTGCGCGCGGCCAACTGCACGTCTTTTCGCAGAGGCGCGGGCCGCTTGGTGATAGGCACCGCGGTGCCGGGATACTGCGCGCTGATGGCGAGCAGCGTCTCGATCGATCGCGCTCGATCGCCGATGGCAACGGTGGCAGAGACGCGGCCAAGGATCTCGCTGACGACCTGCGCGGCGGCTTCGCTCTTCTGTGCTTCCGCCCGCAAGAAGTCATGGACGCGACGCTTGGCCACGCGCGCTTGGTTGACGCGCGAAAGCACGCTCACGAAATAGTGCTGCAGGGCGCGCAAGCGCTCGATATTCCCAGCCGCAAACGAATCCAGATAGTTGGTCGCGAACAGCTGCAAGTCCGTCGAGGGATGCTGGCTGAGCTTTAGCAGATACTCTGGCCCGTTTTCCGCATTGAAGTGGCGCGTGATCAGCTCGCGCCCCAGCGCCTGCACATCGGGCTTCACGCTGTCGCAGA
>CAZKOY010000358.1:0-2461 GCA_964554495.1 uncultured Myxococcales bacterium | reverse complement strand
CGACATCCTCGCGAAGCTCAGCGCGCCGAAGAAAAGGGGGAAGTGATGGCCGACCGTGCAGATCGATTTGACCGATCCGACTTTGACGGCAGACCCGCGGTGCAGCCGGTCAAGGCCGTGCTCAGCGAGGACAACGAGCCCTATGACTACATCGTGCAGCCCGGCGACACGCTGGAACGAATCGCGGCGAAGTGGCTGGGCGATGCCGCGCAGTGGCCGCGACTGGTTGAAGCGAATCGCAGCCGCATCAAAGATCCGAACCGGATCAGGCCGGGGCTCAAGCTCATCATCCCGCCCGCGCGCGAGCCCCCGATTGCATCGCACAACCCGGTGCGCGGCCAGCGCGTGCCCCAGGTGGCAGGGACGCGACTGCCCAGGGATGCAGCGCGGCTGATGCGCGTGTACCTGACCTACAAGAACCTGGCGAAGCTGGAGCGCATGCGCTTCCTGAAGCTGCTCGATGAGGCAGAGCAGGACTACAGCAAAGAGGACTGGAAGAAGGCCGACCTCGACTGGCTGAGCGCAGTCGCAGGGACGCCGCTGCCGCTCGATGACGCGGTGGCGCTGTATCGCGCGTACAAGCGGCTGCCCATCGCGCAGCAGATGTCGCTCGTCCGCGCGGCCATCGAGAAAGAGACCGACTTCACCATGGACGAAATGAACCAGACCCAGGTGAAGAAGATCGATCCGGCGGAGCTGGAGCCGAACTGGAAGACGACGATTTGAGGGGGCACATGACGACCACACAGTCTCAGTTTGTGAGGAAGGTTTTGCGACATTGCCCGCCGGGTGCCCTGTACTACTTTTTGGAGGGCGGGACCCGCCACGGGCTGAGCACCCGCGCCCCCGTGCGTGGTGCATTCCGCGTCGAGCCATTTGAGCATCCGACTGCGAATCCGGGGCTCTATCGCTTGCGTTACTGTCGCGATCGGGCCGGACAGGACGAGGTGGCCACGCGGGAGTACATGCCTGTCGCGCGGGTATTGGCGCAGGACACCGCGCAGTGGGAAGCGGCGCGGGTATTCGCTGCGTTCAGAAGCACCGTGCAGAAGAAAGCCCCGCCCGAGGCAGACGCCTATTCGTTGGTGAGCTGCGACGGTGCCGAGCAGCACGTTCCCGATGCGGGGCGGCGACTGACGCTGCGGGAGCCGTTTCAGTTTCCGCAGGAGGTGATGGTGGGGCTCTGGGAAGTTCGCTACCACCGCACGTCGGCCCCCGACGCCGAAGACCTGGACTGCAAAGAATGTGTGCGGGTCGAGATCGTGGAGCCCTTGGGATTCGGCGATCCGGAGACCCTGTACCTTTCGATGGAAGGACGATCGGCGTGGCTCGCGAGACAGCATGCCGCCGAGCAGGCACAGCTTGATCTGCTGACCTCGGCGGTGCAGGAAATGCAGAGCCTGCGTGGGGTCATCGCGGATCTGCGCAAGCACGCCACGCCCAGCCCCGTGGATTACTCCCCAGTCTTGACGCAGATCATCGCGATCTTTCGTGAGCTGTGGCAAGCCGCTTCATCGGCTCAGGCCACCGCGGCTCCTCAAGCGGGGGTGTCGTCGGCTTCGGCCACCGCGCCCGCCACCGCGGACGCATCGGCAGCGAGCCCGCCGCCGTCCCGCAAACGTCGCCGTCGTCGTCGAAGAGGCCGCGGGCAGGCCCGCGAGCGCGACTTTGCGCGCAGGCATGGCTTCCGCAGCATGGATGAGCTGCGTGCGGCGCTGGGATTGCTGGCGATGGAAGGCAAGCTCCCTTTCGGCCAAGCGACGACGGCGGCGCGTCGCTGACGGACAAAAAGACCGCAGAGTGCTGCGCAGGCGCAGATCCACCGGCAGCCGCGCCAAGCGTCGCAGGCTCCCCAGTTCTGTTGGTGCAGGGGACCGCGTTGCCGATGGCGCTGGGTCGCGCCCTGCCACGGGTGCAAGGGGTTGCGACCCCGCAGAGTGCCAGCCCACCTGGGGCCACTCCTCGCTCGCTCATCGACGAGTTCTACTCACCGGGTGGCGGTGACGACTCCCGGCAGCGGGGGCGCTCGTGACCGCCCGACAGCAAATGATGCAGAGCAAGGAGCGGTTGCAGCGGGCACTGGCAAGGGGCCAGCACTGCCGCGCGCGCGAGTCCTACCTGGAACTCTTGCAGGCGAGCCGGGCCTGGCTGCAAGAGGTGCAGCAGCAGTCGGTATCGGTGCCAGAGCCGCCGCGATCGCGACAGCTTACTGAGAACCTGGAGTCGATCGGGGCGATGCTCGACCGCAACGAGCAGCTTGTGCGGATCGATGCACCGTTTCTGCTCGGCGAGCACGTCGAGATCGAGCGCGTGGAGTTGGGCCTGCGTTTCGTCTGGGTGCCTGGGTCGATCGTGGATTTTCGTCTGGCGGCGATTCGGGCGCGGCAGCTACGCAACCCACGCGCGCTGGACTATCTGGTGCGCGAAGAGGACGGCGAAGAACGCTGGCGGGCGGATGAGG
>CAZKOY010000357.1:0-2463 GCA_964554495.1 uncultured Myxococcales bacterium | reverse complement strand
CGTCCGCCTTCGACGAGGGGAACGCACGCAAGACCTCGTCCAGCTCGCCAAGTCGGGCGCGCAGGGCTTTCAGCCTGCCGACAAGCTGCTGGCTGTGTCTCTCCTTCGCCGTGTCGTTCGCAAGTGACACGAACGCCCGCGCGACTTCTTCGAGTCTCTTTCTGGCCGCGCCTTGGTGCTGTCGTGCTCGCTCAAGCACAGCCAGCAGCACCGTGCCTGCCACCAGATCCTTGCCGAAGACATTGGCGTCACGCCGCGCTTTCAACACCAGCGCCACCAGCCGATGTGCGGCATCGATCTCACTGCCTGCCAGCGCCAGATCTTGGTCCAGCGTGGTGATGTTCAGCAGGCTTGCACTCGACCACGGCTCGCCCTGAACCGCAGACTTGATCGCACTCAGTAGCTTGTTCATCACGCCCCCCGGCTTCCGTCACTTGGCCGTCACCGGATCTGGGGAATCGGCAGCTCGACCCAGATTCCGTCGGCGGCAAAGTACAGCCGCGTCATGTGTTTGCTGCGCAGCGCATCCGCCAGCGCTTGCCGAAAGATGTCGGGATGCCCCACGAACGTGTGCCACGTGGGCGTTTGCCCCTCGACCTCCCAGTAGTACCCAAAGGCCAAGTCCAGCTGCGGCACCGTGTTCGCCCGCTCGATGAGTGGCTTGGTCCTTGCCTCTTCTGCTTTCGCGCCCGTCATCGATCAGTCCTTTCTTGCGCTATCGCTTCTTGCGCCGCGCGCTGTAGTCCGCCTGATCAAATCGCTCGCCGCGCTGCGGCGGCGTCACGATCGGTGTGTCAGGTGCCTCGCCCCACAGCGACGGGCGACCGGCATTCGGATCGGGAAAGCGACGCACCAGCGCCCACGCGGACTGAAGTACTTCGGCGCTCTCCAGCCAGTCATTCAAAGGCCGTGCGGTATCCGGCCAGGCATTCACCGCAAGCACCAGAGCCGCTGCGATGTCCTCCTGCTTCGCGCTGATCAGCGCACGTGGCAGCTCAGCGAAGCGAGGCAGCAGCGCATCCAGTTTCGCAACGACATAGCCCGCGCCCATCTCTGCCATCAGCACGCGCTGCACGTCGGAATCCAGCCCCCGAGCGCGGATCAGATCCGTTATGTCGGCCTGCTGCGAGCGATTGATTCCCAGCGCGGCCGCCATCATCAACGACAGAACCCAGCGCAGATCTCCATCGACGACGGGACGCCGCAGCACAGCCTGCGTGTTGTGCGGCAGGCTTGGCAGCGCTGCGCCGAATGCGCGCCAGATCAGCGTGGCCAGCTCGACCAGCCTGGCTCTCTGCTCGCTTCGCTTCATGCTCACCGCTCCATCACATCGCGGACCCGACACAGACCGCGCGCTCGCATGAACATCGCGTCCATCGCAAGCGCGCGGCCCGGCCCTGCTAGTCGCCGCCAGAGGCGACGATGCTGAGGTCGATCGTCTCGTTCTGAAGTGGCACGCTCGCTTCGATCGAGAAGCGATCCGGCTGCAGGTTGGTCACCTTCATGCGGCCATCGCTGACGCTGATGCTCGGCTGGTACGGCCTGCCGCTGGACGTAAACAGCGATCCGAATCGAAACGTCGCGATGCTGGTCAGCCCCGGCAGCGTGCCGGTCACCACGATGCGCCACTTGCTCGCGCGGTCGGTGTTCTTGTGTTCGTAGGGATAGGCGGGGATCTCGGGCTTGCCGAGCGGGGTGATCGCCGCGGTGGCATGCAGCGAGGTCGCCACAGGAGGCAGCGCCGCTGAAGCATGCGGATCGATCGCGGGTGCCACCGGACCGCTGGGGCCGGCCGCGGTCCCCTGGAACAGCATCAGCCAAGTCGTGGCGTACTGCGCGGCAGTCAACGGACCCGCGACACCGATGCGATCGAGCGCTTGCACCAGGCCATGCGCAGCGTTGTAGATCTGCTCTTTGGTGGCCGACATCGGCGGCTGCGACTGCGTCAGGCCCAGGACGAAGGCGCGCACTTCTTCAAAGCACAGCGCCAAGCTCAGCACCGTCATGTCGCCGGGCTGGCTGGTCATGCCGTTCGGGTCATACGAGCCGACGACCGGAGGCCACTGAAGATCGGCAATCGCCGACGGCGTAAGGTTCGTCAGGTTGGGACGAATGGCCTGCATCACGGTGGGCGTGACCTGCGGCGTGATCAGCGCGGGACTCGCCAGCGCTAGGCCGACCTGAAAGTCCTGCACGACTGGAATCCGCTGACGAATCATCTCGCCGCGACTCTGCAAGATGCGGATCTCATCGAGCGCAGCTTCAGCATCGCTGCGAAGGTTGCGCAAGCGGCGCTGGGTCTCATCGTCATACTTCGCCCAGCTCGCGGCCGCGGCCACGAGCATGCCCGTCAATGCACCATTCAACTGTTGGTTCTGCATAGCGGCTCCTCTGCGAAAAAGTTGAAAGCGTCCTAGCGCGGGCGACGGCGACGCCCGCCGCGATCGTCCCGGTTGTTGCTCA
>CAZKOY010000356.1:0-2481 GCA_964554495.1 uncultured Myxococcales bacterium | reverse complement strand
TATCGGGCAGCCTCAAAGGGTTGCGCAAGATCACCGGCCTGTTGCTGACAGAGGGGGATCTTTGGCTGCGCGTGATGGAGGCGCGGTTTGGCATCTCAGAGCGCGACGTTGAAAGCGCCACAGAGTGGTTTCGTTGGGTGCGCAGCTCGGACGCTGGGCCTGCGTTCGCCCGCGGTTGTGAGACCGACGACCTCTTGCGAGCGGTCCGTCGCGAGATGATCGACCGCTTTGAGAAAGCCTTGGGTGCCGTTGGTGTCTTGGGTTTTCGGGCATGGGAGCTTGGGCTGGTGGAGCGCGTGCTTCAATCCCTCTTGCTGCTGGTCGCGGTCGAAGGGACCGAAGATGCGTACCTGCGTGGCCTGGTGAACGGGCAGATCGCGAGCGTTGCGCCGGGCCTCGCAAACGAGGTCCGAGCGGCCTATGCGGCTGGGACGGCGTCGGCGCTGCTTGAGTCCCTGCTATCGGTCGACAACGCAGATGATCGTCGTCTTCTTGAAGCAGCGGAGCAGCAGGCGGTTGCGGCCGGTGCTGCAATCCTCGCGATGGCTAGCGATTGGTTGCCTGCCGGTCACAAGGCGCGCGAATCGGCTCTTGCTGCATCCCTGACCGCGTTCGTCGATGCTCCTAGCCCCGAGGCGCTTGAGGCGCTGCTGACAGCGTTTGAGCGTCTGCGCACACATCGTCTGGATCGAGCAGGAGGGTCGGAGCGGGTCGAGGCGCGTACGATGGCGGCGCGGCTTTCGGCGTGGCTGCTTGCTCGACGCGTGCGCCCTCCGCTTGCCGAGCATGGCACGTCGTGGCAGCCGGCCATTGACCTGGCCCGACGCTACACCGAAGAGGGAGGCTTCCTCGATTGGGCGCGTCAGAGTGTGCGCGGGATGCGCGGCGCAGGTGACGAGCTGATGGCGGCCGTTCGGCGCCTCTCAGATGCCGTGGACTTGGTCGCCTGCGCCGACGACCAGCGCTTCGCCAAGTCCTATGTTGCTTGGGTGGATGCAGGAAAGCCGTCAAGTGAAGTGATTCCCATCGAGCACGTCACGAAGCGCGTCGTGGCCCCGTTTCTAAAGGGAGGCGCCCACGGCCACCGGCGACTGCTGCTGGTGCTGATGGATGGGATGAGCCACACCGCTGCTGTGCAAGTGCTGCAACGCCTGCGTGATCAGCGTCGATGGAGCCCGATCGCGTGGCGTGTGCCAGGCTGGAATGGTCAGCTGCCGATCCCTCCCGTGCTGGCTGCTGCACCGACGCTAACCGAGGTGAGTCGATCCGCGCTGTTCGCTGGGGTGGCCGATCCGCGCTTCGGAGACCAGGGCACCGATCGCGACGACGCGCGCTGGGCTGCGAACGCACACATTCGCGAACTGGTGGGGGACGAGCCGCTGACGGTGTTCTTCCGCCGCGACATCCACGCAGGGCATGAGCTGATCGACGAAGTCAAACAGGCGATTGCCAGCGATAACCGAATCGTCGCTGTCGTGGTCAATGCCATCGATGAGCAGCTCAAAGGCAGCCTGCAGGTTGCGGTCGACTACAGCCGAACGCCGATCTTGCCCCTGGAAGCACTGCTAAGCGCGGCTGATGGTGCAGAGCGCGCTGTATTGCTTGTCGCCGACCATGGCCACGTTGCTGGGGACGCTATGCGAGTGGTGCCTAGCCGTCTTCCACCTGGGCGCAACGGAGGTGCGCGATGGCGTGCGCTGAGCGATGGTGAGCAACCTCACGCTGACGAAGTGATCCTTCCAAGGACGTCGTGGAAGCCACGTGGCGCGGCAGGTATCGCGGCGCTTTGGGATACGTCGGTCGCCAACCGCGCGCCGCACTATGGAGAACATGGTGGGCTGTCGTTGGCCGAGGCCGTCGCCCCTGCGTTCCTGATCGCTCCTGAGTGGCTGGACCGAGTCGCGGGTGAGGATGTCGAGCTGTCGTGTCGAGTTCTGCCGGAACCCGACTGGTGGGCGCTCAAGGTCGTTCGTCCAGCGGCTTCAGCCGTCGCCGTGCAGCCCACGCCGCCCGCGAAGCAACTCCAGCTCATCGCTGTCGAGACAGCGAAATCGACGACGCCAGCACCGCAAGCGACTTGTGAGCCGGCCCTGGTGGCACGTCTTCGTAGCTCCAAGCTTTTCTTGCAGCAGGTCGTCGGGATACCGAAGCCCGACATTGAGCGCGTGCTGACCTGGCTTGGAATTCTGGTGGACGCCGGCGGCACGATGACTGCTGCGGACTTTGCCCGTTTGGCCGGTGTCCGTTCTCACCAGGTCGGGGGCGCTGTCGCGCGGATGGGTGTCTTGAACGCGGACGGCTTTGCCATCGTGGAACACGACGTCGCAGGTCGCCGCGTCGTGCTACAGAAGGCGAGGCTCGTCTCGCAATTTGGAGTGACCGAATGACCGCGCCGAGCGTGCTTTTGCGCAAGGATGTCATCGAAGCGCTGCGTCGGGGAACCGTTCCTCGTCGCGGCCTTGATTTGTTCGCAGTGGGAAC
>CAZKOY010000355.1:0-2525 GCA_964554495.1 uncultured Myxococcales bacterium | reverse complement strand
GGTGCTCAGGTGCGCCTACTCGGCGCTCAGCTCGACGAGACTCCGTTCTATCTTATCGCCGAGCTCCGCGGTCGCGCCCTGACCCGCTTCTTCGCCGCCGACGACTTTCCCAGCGAATTCCTCCTCGCTGCGCGCGGCGAGCCTGGCCCCTTCTCGCTCACCGTCGGCGCCGGTTCCGCTCTGTATCCCGGAGTGGGCACGCCCAACGTCCGCGCTTTTGTCTCCTTCGCGTATCGTGGCGGCGGGCGCGCTCGCTAGCGCGGGCCGGCAGGTGGCTGCTGCATTTTTGGCCACTCTGGCGAGTCGGTGACGCTCGGTGCGCGGCAGCTAATGTCGGCAGAAAATCAAGTAATGTCGTTGCGCGAGGCGGCAGCCTGACAGAAATAGGGCAAACAAAGGGCAGTAATTGATACGGACTCCTCTGTGCTGCTGTCGTCGTTTTTGATACATTAGGGCGACGTCTGTCCACGCCGTACACGCTGCCGGCGGGCTGCGCCTATCGCGCAAAAGAGTGCATTGACTGGTATCTGCATCAGAAATTGGAGATCCAATGAGGCATTATGAGGGGGCAAAAAGAATCTTGGTCGCAAGCTATGTGCTGATCGCTGCGTTTGCGGCACATCCGAGCCAAGCTCTAGCTCAGGCTGACCTAAACTGCAATGGGATTGCCCGGGATCAAGAACGCAAATGCGTAGACTATTTTATAAATGGAAACGGCTGTCCCATCGAAGTGTACATAGGCCCTTTGCGTGACTGCGATGACTACGTTGCGCCCGGCTATGGCGTGCAAGCCACCTGCGGCCCCACGCTGGCGTCGGATCGCGACCGCGATCTGCGCGGCGATGCCTGCGATAACTGCCCAGCGGTCAACAACCCGGACCAGAAAGACTCTACCGGGACGGGGATTGGGGATGCATGCAACTTGTGTCTGCCCGGCGTGAGGGAGAATCTGCCGGGCTATGTTGATGCCCGTCAGGTAGACAGCGATAAAGATGGCAAGCTCGATCACTGTGACAACTGCCGCGGGCTGGCCAATCCTCTCCAGGAGGATCGGGACGCGTTGCTCTGTCCATCCGGTGGGCCTTGTCCTGATGGCATCGGCGATGCCTGCGACAACTGCCCTGCCGTCTACAACCCAGATCAGAAGCGCTCGACAGACCTAGGGATCGGCGATGCCTGCAACCTGTGCTTACCGGGTGTGAGAGCCCGCTTGCCGCAGGGCTATTCGGACCCGCGGGAGACCGATAGCGACCGCGATACCGTTCCCGATCGCTGCGATAACTGCGAAGGGAGTCCCAACCCTGATCAGACCGATTCGGACTCTGACGGCCTGGGGGACGTGTGTGATCCCTGCCCCGCGTCGAGCGATCCGGCGGATGGTGATCGCGATGGGATTCCGGATGCCTGCGACAACTGTCCGCACATCGCAAACCCCGCACAGACCGATTCCGATGCCTTTTTGTGCCCCGCTGCGGAGGATGAGGGGACGGGCTGCCCCGATGGGGTGGGCGATGCCTGTGACAACTGCCCGAAGGTCTGGAACAAAAGCCAGGTTGACCTGGACGAAGATGGCATCGGGGATGAGTGCGTGCCCTACGGGGGCCGAGGCTGCCGTCCAGCTTCCGTGATCGGGATGGGCCCGCGCTCGACGCCTGCCCCCAGTTTGGGCCTGTTGGGTGGGCTCATCGGCTTTGTCCTTTATCGGCGGCGAAATCGGAATCGCCTAGGTGGCGGGACAGCCCGGTCGTGGCGCGGCTGATCACGCATGCACACGCTTGCTGCGTTGTGGTCCGCCAGGGCAGGGGGCTTGCTGCCCCCGACGCAGTGCCGCCATCCCATCACCGAGCGGCAGGGCAAGGTCACTGCCCAAGCCATGTGCGGCGCCGCTGCGGGAGCTTCCTATTTCTTGCTTGGAAATTGCCGCGGCTCGTCCCGGGCCGGCGCCGTGAGATCATTTATGCGACTAATCAGTGCCTTCATCTGATCGCGGTTTTGGCTAAATTGCAGCGTCGCTTGGTCGCTGAAATTCAAACGACCGACAAACGATTTACGCCCCCCGCCTACCGCCGCTTCGAGCGGCGGCACTATTTTGTCCCCCGCTCGCGTTTCCGAATTTGCTACGGATGTGTTCGGTGAGGCGCTGCATCACAAGCGCGTGGAATCGGTGGCCAACGCGACTTTGGGTGTGCTGCAAGCCGCGTCGCTGGCCGTGTCTGCCATCGGGCAGGGGTTGGCGCTGGCGAGCGGCAGCAACTGCAAGCACGCCATCAAGCAGGTCGACCGCTTGTTTTCAAACCGCGGCCTCGACGTCCATCATCTGTTCGCGTCGTGGGTGCCTTTCATTGTGGCCGAACGAACCGAGGTCGTCTTAGCGCTCGACTGGACCGACTATGACGCCGATGACCAAAGTACGTTGGTTCTGTCCGTCGTGACTTCGCACGGGCGCTCGACTCCGCTTTTGTGGAAAACCGTCCGCAAGTCACAGCTCAAGAGACGTCGCAATGCCATCGAAGACGCGCTGCTGT
>CAZKOY010000354.1:0-2569 GCA_964554495.1 uncultured Myxococcales bacterium | reverse complement strand
GTTGCTGTTGAACAGGTCGACCATGGCGTCCGCGCCGGAGACGATGGCGGGCTCGGGGGCGCCGGGCAGGACGTTGCCGGGGTTGTAGAAGTCGCGGGTGCCACCGCCGCCCAGGACCTTCTCCATCGAGCCGACCAAGATGACCGGCGTGATCGAGGGACGGGTCAGCTGGATGGTGGCCGCCGCCGCCATCATCGTCCAGCTCTTGTCATAGTTGACGTAGGAGCTGTGCGCGCCTTCGATGTGGAACGGGTTGATGCCGGCGCCGTCGATGGCGGTGATCGCCTTCTTCAGGCCGTACTTTTCGATCCATGGCGTGTGCGGCGTGACGACCATGAACTTCTTGTCCGAGCCCATCGCCGTGTTGCTAGGCACGCTGTCCTGCTTGTAGAACGCAGTGTCCAGCGCTCGCGACTGCGAATCGAACGAGCGCACGCCACCGAAGGCCTGGTTGTCCACGCCGTAGTAGCGCTTCCAGCGGTTGGGCAGCGCGGTGCTGTTCCACGTCGAGCCAGGGAACATCGCCGGGTTGCTGAGCATGCCGCCGTTGTTGGCGTCCTGCAGGAAGTGGATTGCCGCGCGGCTCGTGCCGGTCGTCGCGCCCGGGCGCGTGTCCATGTAGCGGCCGGTATCGGCAAACGAATCTGGATGCGGAAACAGGAAGTGCGGATAGCCGTGTGCACCACCCGCGCCAACGAACACCACCAAGTTCTGGATACCCTTGGTCGTGCAGTCGGCGGCCGCGGTGCCACCACCGCGCTCAATGAAGTCAAGCAGACGGGCCGGGCCCCAGCCCAGGGCAGCACCGATAGCGGTGGCGCCGCGCAAGAACTGTCGTCGCGACGCTCCCCGAAGTTCATTCTTAGACATCGTAGACTCCTTTTTCCTAAGCTCCGGTTGCGTCCTACTCACACAGAAGAGCGTTAGCCAACACCGCTGCCGCCGCTAGGCGCTTGCCGGCGTCGACCACCGAGATCGCCGACACCGTCACGTTGCCGGTCGGCAGCGAGACCGTGGTTGCGCTGCTCTGCTCACCGCTGACCAGCAGGCGGTTGCACAGGTTGATCTGCTCGGGGGACGGCATGTAGCCCTGCAAGCAGGCCATACCGTTCACGTTGCAGGTCACCGTCGAGCCAACGGTATCAAACAGCACCGCCTTGGTCCCCGCTGCATCCTTGCAGCGCGTCGCGCCGGTGAGGTTGGTGTTGGCGATCTCAATCGCTGCGGCCGCCAGAGTGTCAAACTCCTTGGTCGCACCCGCGGTGGTCAGCTGCGTCGATTCCGAAAGGCGCGCGGCATACGGCGGCATGCCCAGAGTCAAGCGGGCAGCGCAGTACAGGTAGCGGGCGGACTGCGCGACCTTGGCCGCCTGCTCCATCGCCTGCTGCTGGTTGGTCGAGATGATGTTGTTGCAGACGACCGTGGGGTCGGCAACGCCCTTGAGGGCTAGCTCCAGCGGGACCAGGCTGGTCACTCCAGCCGCAGAGCCCGTCGGGGCACTCATGTTCACACCGAGATCCAGCATGACCTGGCCCAGGACGTGGTACTTGAACTTGTGGCAGCCGTGCATACGGCTGGAGACGTCCAGAGGACCCTCTTCCGCTGCGCGGGCGGCGAGGATCGCCGGGTCACCATACTGCATCCACAGGCTGGTGCTGTCCTCGGGGGAAACCGGCCGAACGGCCGGCTGCTCATCCGAGATCTTGTCGTTGTCGACGACGCTCGAAGGAACGTTTTTATCGTAGGTACCAAGACAGGCGGCCTGCCCGAGCAGTGCGGCGGCGCCAAGAAGGAACACTCGCTTCAACATGGTCTGCCTCCTGCGCGGGTTAGAACCGGATGAAGTTGGCGCTGGTGTAGATCTTCAGCAGCGCCTTCTTGTAGTTGTAGTTGTTCTGCACGAAGTAATCGGTCAGGTCCTGCACCACGTGATCGGGGACCAGGGCCAGCTCGTTCACCACGTCGTCGCGCGAGTAGGCGTAGTTCCAAGCACGCTTCATGAAGCACATCGCAACCGCCGGATCCGCCGCCATCTCGGCGCCGAAGCCGGGGTAGTCCATCGGGGTGGCCGTGCCACCGAAGTCGAAGCGCTTGCCTTCGCTACGCCACGCCAGGGCCTGCGCGCAGACCGGGTTCTGAGTGGTGTCGGTGGTCTTCGGATTGCACTGATACAGGTACTCCTGGATCTGCGCGAAGGGCGAGAAGGTCGCCGTCGAGGTGACCATGATCAGGTTCTGGTCGTTGCGGAAGCCGACCTGATCGAACACCGCGAACAGCGGCGCGCGGTGATTCAGCGTGCTGTGGCAGTTCTGGCACTCGACCTTGAAGTCCGTGAATTCCTTGAAGGCGATCGAGGTCGGCGAGACGCGGTTCGCCGAGTTGGTCGAGAAGTCCTTCAGGCGACGCGGGCGGACATCGGCGGTGCCGTTCTTGTCGATGAAGTTCGCCTGGGCGCCCTGGTTCGCGTTGGTGACGCTGTCGACCGGCCACGGCGAGGAGTACAGATACGGGCCGATCTGCTGCGGCGCCTTGGCCAGCTCGGCCGGGTAGCGCGTGCAAGCAAACAGCT
>CAZKOY010000353.1:0-2580 GCA_964554495.1 uncultured Myxococcales bacterium | reverse complement strand
GCTTAATGTCTCGGTGAATGATGCCCAGCTCGTGGGCGCAGTGAAGAGCTTCGGCGACCTGCTTGACTAGCCCCACCTTGTCGAGCAGCGAAAGCAGGGGCTTGGCCTGCTCTAGCGATGGCCCGTCAACGAACTGCATCGCAATGTAGGACTTGCTAGCGACCTCGCCAACCTCGAAGACCTTGCAGACATGTGGATGATCAATCCGGGCCTGCGCACGCGCTTCCTGCATGAAACGCTGTGTCATTTGCTCGTCGCTGCCACGGATGAACTTGAGGGCAACAATCCGACGCAGCCGACGGTCGCGCGCCTTGTATACCTCGCCCATTCCTCCTTGGCCCAGCAGCCTTAGGAACTCGTAGCGATCCCAGTTCACGACTGGGTAGCTTCCTCCAGTGGGTGGCTCTGTCGGGATCGATAGACCCTCGGCACGGCGAGTCGCAGCCAACGGATCCACTGCAGGAGACAGAGGTGACAGCGGTGCCGGATCTGTTTGTGCAAAGGCGGCTCCAGGCTCGGTTTGCGCGACCGCAAGCCGCTCCTCTGCGAGCCCTGGCAGCGTCTGCTTTGCCGTCGCTGGCTATTGTCGCATGCCGACCAACCCTGCGAATCGCGATCGGGCACCAGGCTGGATTCGCAGGCCGTCGATCCATCGTTTATGTCCGATTCAGTCGCTCCTGCAGCAACCGAAGTACGCCGAAGCCCGCACCGCGGCAGATGATGCGCTCGCTCTCATCCAGGACTTCCGTTGCCTGGGCCACGCCGAAGTAGCGCTCCGGCTAGCAGTCAGCGAGGCCTGCCACGCAGCCGGTGATCTCGATCGTGCGAAGTCCGAGCTACTGGAGACACCGCGGCAGATCTAGCTTCGTGCTGCCGACATCGCCGACCCCTTTTGGAAGAACAGCGACCTGACGCGCAATCCCTACTGAGCGGGTGCCCACGTCCGAGCCCAAGCGTGGGGCTGACGTTTGTCCCGGCGTAGACGTTGAGAGAGAACGCAGGTCGATAAGCCGGCGTGTCCGGTGAGGCTACGGATCAGAAGCGGGGTTGCGCGGGGTTGTCTCGTCCACCTGCCCCGGTCTCGTTGGCGCCCAGCTGCCAGTCTTGATCGTTGCGCAGCCACTTGTACTCAAACGCGTCCGACTGCGCATACCCCGTCAGGACGAGCTTCCACTCGGCGGGTGGCGCTACGTTGACCGCCTTCCAGCCCCAGTTCCAGTTCAGCGGCGCCGTTCCGCCCCGCAAGTAAAGCTGATTCCCCGCGCCCACATCTTGGGACACCGCAAAGCGAGTTCGCACCACAGCCGGTGCGGTCCGCCTGCGCATCTTGGCCACCACGCCCCCGGGATGGTCGGTCACGTGTGGATACTTGCCGCCGTCTAGGATGAGCTGATTCGACACCAGCTCCCAAGCTGCCCCGCGATGCACAAAGACGTGATCGATGCGCGTCACAGGCTGTCCCTTGGAAAAATCCGTGAAGTCATACGTCGTCATCGCGCCATAGGCGGCAGAGCCCTCGACATCATTGAAGTCACCAGCGACTACGATGTCCAGGTTCGGGTCGGCCTTGGTCACCGCAAAGGGAGCCGTCTCTCGGCCCTGCCGGGCCCGCGCCGTTGCATCCGAGACTTCCAAGTGCACGGTGAACAGCCGCAGGTCATAGAGACTCGACAGCGTCATCCCCAGGGACTTCCGCAAGAGCCCAGCCTGCGCGGTGTAGACAATCTCTTGCTGATTGGTCGTCGCCCCCCGCGCCAGAACGGCGATGCCTTCCTCCGCCTGATCGGGAGTCCCAACCCAGGCATCGTGGACCTTGGTCCATCCGCCAGTCCACTCCGCTCCGGTCGCCCGCCGAAGCTCCGCAGACAGCAGCGCCATCGCGTCCTCGCGCGTGTTCTTGCAGACCTCTTGCAGTGCGAGCGCAGCGATTCCTTCGGCAGCTACTGCATCCGCAACGGCCCCCATCCGGGCCTGATTGCTGGTAAACGGCGTCCCCTCCAGCTTGAGGCAGTGCAGGTTCAGCGCCATCACGGACACCTCCACTGCCGCAGCCGCATCGGCCGGTGGCCCCGGATCTGGGGTGCCACCATCGTCGTTTACACCCGACTGAGCCGAGCCAGGAGACTGGCAGCCCACAAGACCGCAGAGCAGCAACAGAGGCCAAGTGACGGAGCGGTGGTCGCGCATCGGTTCTTCCTTCTAAAGCGAGGCTGCAGCATCGCAGAGATCGGCCGAGTTGGGGGGCTGCGTGCTGGCCCGAACTTGGCACTCTCCGACAGGTTCACAAAAGCTCTGGATCAATCGTGAATAGCTCCTCAGCCCGGCCTACGCCGCGCAGGGCGTAGCGGCCGACCGAGACCAAGGTCTGACGGTCCTCAGGAGGCAGCGAGGCGGCAAAGACCCCCGACACCAGCACCGGCCGATCGACCGACCGACACATCGAGGCAATGCGGCTGGCTTCGTTGACCACCGGGCCTACGACCGTAAAGTCGAGTCGATCGACGCTGCCGATGTTGCCGTAAAACACCTCGCCGGAATGCAGGCCGACGTAGGCCGTGGTGGTGGGCCGCGCCTCGCTGC
>CAZKOY010000352.1:0-2597 GCA_964554495.1 uncultured Myxococcales bacterium | reverse complement strand
GCCGATACAAAAGCCGATACAAAAGCCGATACAAAGAACGATAAATCCGTTGAGCCTGCCTAGTGACCCGAGACGCATCGCAGGCCCCTCTGCCCGGCGACGCATCGCTTAGCTCGGGCCCGCTCGACGCCGTCCCCCGCGTACACCAGCCCATTGCGATCCACCCCCGCCACGGAGCGCTGCTTCTTTCGCTGGCGGCGCTGCTGTTTTCGCTGATGGCGTTATGCGCCAAAGGGGCGTCGCAGCACCTGGCTGGTCCGCAGATCGCCTGGCTGCGCTTCGTCGTCGGCATCGTCGTTGTGGCGCTGCCGCTCGCGCGCGGCTATCGCATGCGGCCGCAGAACTATGGCGCGCTGCTTCTGCGCGGCCTGTTCGGCAGCTTTGCCGTGCTGACGTATTTCTTGGCGATTGCCCACTTGCCCGTCGGAATCGCGACGCTGCTGAACTCAAGCTCGCCGCTGTTTGTCGCGCTGTTTTCCTTTCTGTTTCTGCGCGAGTCACTGCACACCCGCACGCTGCTTTCGCTGCTGGTCACGGCGGGCGGCGTCGCGCTGGTGGTTCTGGGCAATGCCCAGGGCGCGGCGGGCGCGGCGCTGTCAGCCCACAGCATCGGCTGGGCGCTTGTCGGGCTTCTGTCGGCGGTTCTAGCCGGAGCCGCCGTGACGACCGTGCGCTCGATGCGACAGACCGAAGGCTCTTGGGAGATCTATCTGGCCTTTTGCTGCGTCGGCAGCCTGACCATGGCCGTGCCCGGCTGCCTGACCTGGGTTCCCCCGACGAAGATCGATCTGCTGTGGGTAGTCGGCATGGCGCTGTGCTCGGCGATTGCCCAAGTGGCCATGACGCATGCGCTGCGCGATGTCCGCGCTGTGACCGCCGCGCTGATCTTGCAGCTTACGCCGATCGCGACGCTGCTTCTGGGTGCGCTGCTGTTCGCCGAGCACCCAAGCGCGCTCGGGCTTCTGGGCGCCGCGATCACGCTGCTCGGCGTCACCTGGGGCACCATCGCCCGCAGCTAGATCAGCGTCTCGTCGGAAACGCGGCAGGCGACCCGACGGCAAGCGCCTGATAAGATGACCTGACCCGGACCAGCTTCTGGAGGTTATCTCGATGCCCCGCGACTTGCCGATAGGCAACGGCCACTTGCTCATCAACTTCGATGCGGACCATCGCATTCGCGATGTCTACTTTCCGTATGTCGGCAAGGAAAACCATGCCGGCGGTCACGCCTTTCGCTTCGGCATCATGGTCGGCAGCAAGTTCCGCTGGGTCGGGCGCGAGCACGGCTGGTCGATTCACTCGCTGTACGAACCGGACACGCTGATCACGCAAGTTCAACTGACGCATCCCGAGCTAGGTGTGTCCTTGTGTCTGCGCGACACCGTCGACTTTCACGAGACGGTGTTTCTGCGCCAGATCGACATCACCAACTTGAACCCCGCCGCCTGCGAAGTGCGCCTGTACTTCCACCAGGACTTCCGCATCAGCGAGTCCGAGATCGGCGACACCGCCGCGTATGACCCGCGCAACAAGACCGTCGTCCACTACAAGGGCGATCGCTATTTCTTGGTCAACGTCATGGTCGATGGACGCGCGGGCATCGAGCACTTTGCCATCGGTCAAAAAGGCCAGCCCGGCCGCGAAGGCACCTGGCGCGATGCCGAAGATGACGGCGTGCTGTCCGGCAATCCCATCGCGCAGGGCGCGGTCGATTCGGTGGTCGCGGCGCACGCGCTGATTCCATCGGGCTTCCAAAAGACCGCGTACTTTTGGATGGTGGCAGCGACGGTATGGGCGGGTCGCTGGAACGGCGCCATCGAGCTGAACAAGAAAGTCGTCGAGCGCGGCCCGGCATCGTTCATCGAGCGCACGCGATCGTACTGGCGGCTGTGGGTGCGCAAAGAGCCGCTCGACTTTGCCGAGCTGCCCGCGAGCTTGGTCGATCTGTATCGCCGCTCGCTTTTGATCCTGCGCACGCAGATCGACAACCACGGCGCGATCATCGCGGCCAACGACAGCGACGTGACGCAGTTCAACCGCGACACGTACAGCTATCTGTGGCCACGCGATGGAGCCCTGGTCGCGCACGCGCTTGATCTGTGCGGCTATCCCGAGATCTCGCTGCGCTTCTTTCACTTCTGCGCCGACGTGCTGTCCGAAGACGGCTTCCTTTTGCACAAGTACAACCCGGACAAGTCGCTGGCGTCGAGCTGGCACCCTTGGATCGTCGGGGACAAGCCGCAGCTTCCGATTCAGGAAGACGAGACGGCGCTGGTGGTCTGGGCGCTGTGGAAGCACTTTCAGCGCTACCGCGATCTGGAAGCGATCAAGCCGCTGTACGGACGCCTGGTGCGCAAGGCCGCCGACTTCATGGTCCGCTATCGCGAGCCGCAGACGCGCCTGCCCGCGCCCTCGTACGACCTGTGGGAAGAGCGCCGCGGCATCCTGGCGTTTACCTGCGCCGCCGTCTATGCCGGCCTGCGCGCTGCCGCCGAATTCGCCCGCAGCTTCGGCGAGGCCGACAACGCCCGTCGCTACGACGAAGCCGCCTCGGAAATCCGCGCCGGCATGGACGCCTATCTGTGGCGCCCCGAGCT
>CAZKOY010000351.1:0-2610 GCA_964554495.1 uncultured Myxococcales bacterium | reverse complement strand
TTCGGCGCTGCATTCGGCGCTGCATTCGGTGCCAAGTTCGGTGCCAAGTTCGGTGGTTTCGCAGTCGCTGAATCAGGCAGATCTTCGGCGCAGATCACAGCGAAGTGCATACCCAAGGCCAGGCGCGTGCTGTCCCCGCCATCTAGCGCACTGCTCAGGCCAAACAGCGCTTCGAAGCGGCCCTCGCTGGCTTGGGCCAAGGCCAAAGGCAGCGCCGAGGCCAACGCGGGCGCATACAGCGGTCCATGCAGCAAGGCCATCAGCTGATCCGGTTGCAGCGTCAGGCGCTCGGCGTGGCCGGTGTGCGGATGGGTGACGGTGATCTCTTTGGGCAGACTCGACAGCAGTGCCTGTGCCTTTTGACCGAGCGCAGGATGGCGCGCGTTGCAGGCGGCATCCTGTTCGCACGCGCCGATCCAGCTTGAAAGCGCGGCATAGGCATCAAGCCCCAGCGCCTGCGGCAGTCGCACATCAGGTGGCACGACACCGTCGAGGATCACGCGGCGCACGCGCGAAGGAAACTGCCGCATGTATTCCAGACCGGCGCGCGTTCCGTACGATCCGCCGATCACGTTGATCTGCTGGGCCCCCAGCGCTTCGCGCACGGCGTCGGCGTCTTGCATGGCCAGGGTCGTCGTGTACTTTCGCAGGTCGCCATGCGGACGCGTCTGCAGATCGGCCAAGCACTGCGCAAGATACGGACCAAAGCGGCTGTGTTGCAGCGACTGGGAAAGCGGCGTCGAGCGCGCTAGCTCGGGACAGGACAGAGGCGCGCTGCGTCCGGTGCCGCGCTGATCGATGAACACGATGTCGCGGCGGTTCTGCAAGCGCTTGAGCAGCTGGCCGATCGGGCCGACCAAGCGCAGCGCCGACTGCCCAGGGCCACCGGCAAAAAAGAACACCGGATCGGGTCGTTTGTTGCGCGCGATAGCCGGCAGCACCGCAAAGTGGATGTCGATCTGCGGCGAGCCAGGAGGCGAAGGACTGGCCGTCTCGTCTGCGGCGAGCGGGCGACGCAGCGTGCCGCACAAAAGCTCGGTCTCGCTGCCGGGAAGGCGACACGGTGACAGCCCGCTTTTCGGCGACTCGGCCCAAGCGATACGGGACGCGCTGAGCCCGAAAAATCCAAGCAGGTGCAGGGCCAGCACACCGAATCGCTGAGCAGTCGGTTGTTTCCGTCGGCGAGTGCGATCGCTTTCGGGCCGATGGGCAAGCCAGCGCCGAATCAAAGACGGCTGCATGGCGGTGCAGCGTATACAGTCTGTCTGCGATCCGCCATCGCCTCGCACTGGGGCGGGTACACAGTCGGGTGGGGCAAAAGCGAACGCTGCGCGAAATAACCAGCGAGCGCTGCGCGCCCACGGCCGGCCGGCAGCGACGGTGTTACTTGGGGGTGATGACGAAGGCGATGCCAGGGATGTTGATGCCCGGAGCACCCAGGCGCAGCGTGCCTTCGATGCGGCTCGCTTGCTTGCGGCCCCCGACCTCGCTGCTCATCGTCACTTTGCCGACGACGTTGGCGGCATCGGCGACGCCGCGGCCGGGCAAGGGCAGCGCAAACGGCTGCATGCGGAAGGTGTCTGCGTCGACGCGGGCCCACAGCGTCTGCTGCTGATTTGCGCCCAACGAAAGCTGCACGCGCAGGCTGCCGGGCTGGTTTGCGTCCTGTGCCATGTTGAACACGATCGGGGGCGGCGGCGGTCCCCCCATCGCCGGCAGTTGGATCGAAAGCGTCATCGCGGCAGGCAGCTCAGCGACGGCGGGTTGGGCGACGGCAAACTCGCTGCAGCGCGCTAGATCCAAGACTCCGCCCGAGCGAAAGCGCAGACCCGGCTCGACGCAGAAGCGATAGCGCGTTCCCGCCGACAGCGGCTGATTCGGGACAAAGCGCAGACGCTGACCGTCGATGCGCGCCGTGCCTGGCACCTTGGGCCCATCCACCGCAGAAAGCGCAAGCTTGCCCTGCACCTGGGCCAGCGTTGCGGCGTCGCCATCGCTGTCGTCGACGGGCTCGCTGAAGGCGGCCCACGGCTGCACATCCGGCAGCACGCCTTGGTCGCTGTCGATATCTGGCCAGATGCCAAGCGGCGCGGCGCCTTTGGGCGTTAGCTGCGCAAGGAAGCTGATCAGCTGGCTGCGCTCGTCCGCGCTGACGCTGGCGCCGACATAGGCAAGCGCCACATCGACGGCTGCAGCCAAGCTGCGCGGCTTGCCGTTGACCATGTATACGCCGTGACGATAGACGCCAAGCAGCGACGGTACGTCGGCCGCTTCCCCGGACTTGCCGCGGGGCACGTATGCGCGGTTGGTATAAAGCGGGGGCGTGTGGCAGCCGGCGCAGGACAGCTTCTTTTCAAAGATCTCTTTTCCGGCCAAGCCCGCATCCGTGTAGCTGCCGTCGAGCCGCGTCTCGTGCGTGGCGCGCGGGGCGCCCAAGAGCGATCCCAAGAAGGCTGCCAGGCCCTCGGCTTCGACGGTATTGACCTGGGTGCCGACGATCGAGGGCGGGCCTTGGAAGCCAAAGTTTTCGGCGCTGGACACATACGCGCCCCATTCGAGCGGCGTCGTCGCCTGCAAAAGCTGCAGCGGGCGGACGTTGTGCCAGATGCG
>CAZKOY010000350.1:0-2620 GCA_964554495.1 uncultured Myxococcales bacterium | reverse complement strand
TCTTTTTTGTAGCTCTTGTTGTCAGTGACCAGCACGTGCTCGATCAGCGCCGGATCGCTGATCAAAAAGGGCGTCACCGGCCCCAGCGGCAGGCGGGCGAAGATGCCCTTTTCTCGACGCACACGCGAAAGATAGCCCAGCGGATCGCGGAAATATCGCGGCACATCCGCCCAAGCAAAGCGCGGCCGCGACACGCTCGCCGGGTCGATGCGCGGCAGCGCCGACGGCGTCTCCTCTGCCTGTGCTGCACCTGGGGCTGCCACTCGGTCATCGGATGTCTGTCCAGTCATCTGGGTCTCTCGTATAGCACGCTGCGCCTCCTCGGATCTGTGCTCGCTCGCGCCATCCGCAGCGGGTTTTCCGACGAGCAGAACAAATATGAATTTTTCTTCATATTTCAGCAGCGCTGCTGGAATCGAAACGCTAACTTCCCAAGGATCGTCCTTATCCCAGGCTGCTTATGCAGGCGTTGCTTGCACGCCACGCATGGCGGCCCATCCATCAACCGCTGAAAGGAGGTGTCTCCGTGATTGCTTTCCGGCCCTCAGGGATCCTCGCGATCTCTCGGTTTCGACCGCTTTGCCCGTCGGTCTTGGCGCTTGTGTCTTGCGTCGCGCTCATCGGCTCGGCTGCACTCGCCACGGCCCAGCCAGGCGCGACCGAGCGCAGCGACTCGGCCCCGCTTTCGCTGAGCCTGGCCGATGCGCTCGTGCGGGCGCGGTCGGCGGGTCCCGATCTGGTGCGCGCTCAGAACGAGCAGCGCAGCATCGACGCCCGTCGCGCAGGCGCCGCGCTGTGGTTTCCCAGCAATCCCTATGCGACGTTTCTGTTCGGTCCGCGCAGCGAGCGGCAGCCCGACGGCTCGGTCTTGTCGGCGCTGCAGTGGCAGTTTCACGTCGAGCAGACCTTTGAGATCGCCGGCCAGCGCTGGGCGCGCTTGGATGCCGTGGCAGCGGCGAGCGCGGCGCAGCGCGACCAGATCGAGTACGCCCGGCGTAGCGTCGAGGCCCAGGTCAAAGGCCTGTATGTGCAGTGCCTGCTTTCAGCGCAGCGCGTGCAAGTGGCGCTCGAACGCGAGGCGATTTCGCGCCAGCTCTTGGAGTCCGCGCAGACCCGCATGAAGCTCGGTGCATCCGGCGAGATCGAAGGCAACCTGGCGCAGATCGAGGTCGGTCGTGTCATCGGTGAGCGCCGCGATATCGAGGTCGAGCGCGAGTCGCGCCTGGCCGAGCTTCGCATGCTGACGGCGATCCCGCCGACGACGGTGCTGTTGCTCAGCAGCCACGAGCTTGCCCGCTTGCCGCGCGGCCTGCCCGATTCGCTGCGGGTCGCCGATCTCGTCGAGCGCGCCTATGCCGCCCGCGGCGATCTGCGCGCGATCTACAAGCAAAAGGACGCGCTCTCTGCCGAGAACCGTCGCCTGCTGCGCGAGATCGTGCCCAATCCCGTGCTGTCGTTTGACTGGCAAAAAGATCTCGACGGCCAGGTCTTCATCGGTGGCACCGTCGGGCTTTCGCTGCCGGTGTGGAACCGCAACCAAGGCGGCCTGTCGCAGGTGCGCGCCGCTGAGCAGAACCGCATCGCCGAGCAGCGCCTGCTGGTAAACCGCATCGCCGCGGAGGTCGGGCAAGCCATCGCAACGCTGAACCTGCGGCACAGCCAAGTCGATGCGTTTCTGCGCGATGCCGTGCCGCCCGCCGAGCGCAACGTCGATCTGCTGCGCCGCGGCTGGCAGGCCGGCAAGTTCGATCTGTTTCGCGTCATCACCGCCCTGCGCGAGCAGGCGGAAGTGCGGACGCGCTATCTGCTGATGCTGGAACAGCTTTGGCTGTCGGCCATCAGCCTTGAGCGTGCCGTCGGTGATTCGCTGTTTACCCAGAACCCATCAGCGCCCGCAGCGCCTGCCCCATTGCGAGGTGTTCCATGAGCGCAGCCCCAAAACCACTCGTCCGCATCCTGCCGTTTGTCGTCATCGCCGGCATCGGCATCGGCGTTGGCTTGCTGATCCCACGCGGCGGCAGTCCCCCGAGCGCACCTGCGCAATCCCATCCTGAAGCCGGCAAACCCGCCGCGCCCAGCGACGGAAAATCAACGCTGTCTTTGTCCGCTGATGCCTTGCGCAAAAACCAGATCGAGGTGGTCGAGGTGCAGCGCCAGCGCCTGGCCCGCGATGTCGAAGTCGTCGGCTCCGTCGATCTGGCCCCCAACTATCACGCGCAGATCGGGCCGCTTATCGCGGGACGCATCGTGTCGATCAAGGGGCAGGTCGGCGATCGCGTGCGCGCCGGGCAAGTCCTCGCCGAGCTAGAGAGCTTTGAAGTCGGCCAAGCGCAGGCCGCGTACCTGACCGCGCGAGCGACGTCGATGGCCGCCCAAGCCAACCTGCGCCGCGAGCGTGAGCTAGCCGAGCGCAAAGTGTCGTCGCTGCGCGAGCGCGAGCTTGCCGAGGCTGCCGCGATCACAGAACAGGCCCAGCTTGCCGCCGCGACGCAGCGCCTGCGCGCCCTGGGACTGCGCCAAGTCGACATCAAGCAGATCAACGAAGAGCGCGCCGGTATCGTGCCCTTGTACAGCCCGATCGACGGCACGATCATCGCGCGCAGCATCTCGCTGGGGCAGT
>CAZKOY010000349.1:0-2648 GCA_964554495.1 uncultured Myxococcales bacterium | reverse complement strand
GACCTGTGTCGCCAGCTTGGCGGCATGGTCTTGCTTGGCCTGTATGTCGGCTGGGCTCTTTTGCGCGGTCGCTGCGACGGACGCGAGCTTCTGCGCAACCTGTACAAGATGGGCGTGGTCTCGGTGCCGATCGTGGCGCTCACGGCGTTTTTTACCGGCGGCATCATGGTCATTCAGTCCGGCATTTTTGTGCGGCGCTTTAGCGCCTATGGCCTGCTTGGCTGGGGCGCTGGCTACGCCGTATTTCGCGAGGTTGGCCCCATCCTCATCGGCCTGATGTTTTCGGGACGCGTCGGAGCCAACAACGCCGCCGAGCTTGGCACGATGGTGGTAACCGAGCAGATCGACGGCCTACGTGCGCTGGCCATCGAGCCGGTGCCGTTTCTGATCGCGCCGCGCGTGCTTGCCATGATGGCCGCGATGTTCTGCCTGCTGGTCCTTGGCGATGCCATCGCCATCGGTGGCGGCATGATCCTCGGCAAGCTGCTTCTAGGCGTCGAGCCCGCATCGTTCTTCGCGTCGTTCGCCGACAACGTCAAGCTGTGGGATCTCGGCTGCGGCCTGGTCAAAGGCGTCTGCTTCGCCTTCGTCATCGCGCTGACCAGCAGCCACTATGGCCTGTCGGTGCGCGGCGGAGCCGTCGGTGTCGGGCGTGCCGTCAACGATGCTGTCGTCGCAGCCGCGCTGGTGATCATGATCTCGGACTACCTTTTGACCTTGGTGCTGCGCTGATGTGGCGGCAAGCGACCTTCGCGATTCGGCGCGTCCTGGGCCTGCTGCTGGTGTGGTTGCTCACGTCCATCGGCGACTTTGCTCTGCTCTTCGGCCACGTCGCCCGCGGTGGCCTTCGCCGTCGCTGGTCCCGCGGAGAGCTGTGGCGGCAACTGCATCACATCGGCAACCGCTCGCTGCTGTTCGTGCTGGTGACGCTGGGCTTCATCGGCATGGTCTTGGTCTTTCAGACCTGTCTGCAGATCAACCGCGTGACCGGCGATCTGTCCCAGGTCGGCGCCGAGTTCGCCAAGATTCTGGTGCATGAATTCGGCCCCTCGCTGACCGCCATGATGCTGGCCACCCGCGTCGGAGCCGGCATCGCCGCAGAGATCGGATCCATGGTGGTCACCGAGCAGGTCGATGCCCTGCGCATGTGCGGCGTCGATCCCATCGAGTACCTGCTGGCGCCGCGCTTCTTGGCCCTGCTGATCATGACCTCGGTGCTGTCGGTATTCGGCGTCAGCGCAGCGCTTTTCATGGGCGCGCTCACCGCATATCAAAGCTTCCACGTACCGTTCGAGGTCTTCTTTGACTTCAGCAAGGTCTCGCTGGGCGATCTTCTAACGGGCCTCAGCAAGTGCCTGTGTTACGGCGCGGCGATTCCTGGCGTCGCTGGCTTCTGCGGCTTTCGCACGACCGGCGGCTCGGAAGGTGTTGGTTGGGCCACCACGCGTGCCGTCGTCGCCTCGTCGTTCGTGGTCATCCTGCTCGACTTTTTTCTGTCGGGTATCGCGATGTTCACGCTGCAAGCCAGCCACTAAGCCAGGCAGACGGCGCGGCGCCCGATACGCGCGCTCTGGGCCCGCGATCGACGCTGACAATTGCCGACAAGCCTGCGAAATCTCTCGGGTTTCCGACGCCGCACCGAGAGACACTGAATTACGAAAAATTACATTTTGGTGACAACTTCGACTGCGGCTCCGGGCACTTAGTGGGGTGTTCACAGGAACGACGCCCATGTCTACTTTCCAGACCACGTTGCAGTCCGTTTGGCAGTCCCTTCAGTCCTTTGGGAACACCTATGTCGTGAGCTGGCTTGCCTCGTATGACAAGCTGCTCATCGGGGCCTACCTGCTGGTGTTTATCGCGCTGGCTGTGTATGGGTTCCACCGCTCGACGCTGGTGTACCTGTACTTCCGCTATCGTGACCGCCGGCCCGAGCCGCTGGGCCGTCTGCCTGAGCTTCCCAAGGTCACGGTGCAGCTTCCGCTGTTCAACGAGATGTACGTTGCGCCGCGCCTGCTCGACGCGGTGTCGCGCATCCGCTATCCCCGCGATCGCTTTGAAGTCCAGGTTCTCGACGACAGCACCGACGAAACGCAAGAGCTGTGCAAGAAAAAGGTCGCCGAGCTACGCGAGACCGGGCTCGACATCCGCTATATCCACCGCACGGATCGCACAGGCTTTAAGGCCGGCGCGCTGGAAAACGGCCTGAAGACCGCCAAGGGCGAATTCGTCCTGGTCTTCGACGCCGACTTCCTGCCCGAGCCCGATGTCCTAGAGCGCACGATTCACTTCTTTTCGGATCCCAAAGTCGGCATGGTGCAGGTGCGCTGGGAACACCTGAACCGCGACTACTCGCGCTTGACCGAGCTTCAGGCCCTGCTTCTCGATGGGCACTTCGTGATCGAGCACACCGCGCGTCACCGCTCGGGCCGCTTCTTCAACTTCAACGGCACGGCCGGCATCTGGCGTCGCTCGGCCATTCAGGATGCAGGCGGCTGGCAGCACGACACGCTGACGGAAGACATGGATCTTTCGTACCGCGCCCAGCTTCGCGGCTGGCAGTTCGTGTACCTGCCTGACGTCGTCTCGCCCGCCGAGCTTCCCGTCGAAATGAACAGCTTCAAGAGCCAGCAGTTCCGCTGGGCCAA
>CAZKOY010000348.1:0-2687 GCA_964554495.1 uncultured Myxococcales bacterium | reverse complement strand
GTCCGCCACATCGAATGAGTGCAGTGGGTTGGGCAAGGGGATGGTGATGCTGCCGGTGGTGCCAGCGCCAAAGCTCAGCGAGCCGTTGTGATAGCTAAACAGCGTGTCGCGCTGGATCTGCCCCGCTGCGCTGCGCACAACGACGGGCACATAGCCGGTCTTGCCGGGATGAGCAGGCAGCCGAACCTGCAGCGTCTTGCCGTCGCTGCCCAGGATCATCGCGTCGCGGCCATCGAATATGACCTGCTGCACTGTGGCCAGGCCCGAGCCGATCAAGCTGACGACGATATCGCCAGCATTGGGTCCGGTCGGGGGGCTGATGCTGTCCAGGCGCAGACCGGCCGGATCGGAATCGCTCGACTGGCAGCGCTCGGTCTCGATGCCGCAGAACTCGCGGGCCGAGCAAATATTAGGTGAAAGAACGCAGTTCTTGGGATCGGCGCTGCGATACGCACTCCACAGATCGCAGCTTGTGGCGAAGAGCCCAAGCAAACAGGCCCACGAAGCAGTGCGGCGCGACATAGGACACCTCTTGTTTAGACAGGCGACCTAGTTTTCGGCCGTCTACGTCAAGGCGATGCGGCGGCGCTTGGCGCGGGGCGGGTTGGCTCGCTGTCGTCGGAAACCAGCACCTGCTTGCGTGGTCCAGGCAGCGCCAGCAGCACTCCGCCGACGGCAAGTACTGCCGTTCCCACCCCGAGCAGCGCGGCTCCTGGCGTCAGCGTCTGCAGGACGTAACGGCACTCTCCCGTGGCGGGGATGCGATCGGCCTCGCTGCATGAGCCATTTGCCGCAAGTGCCGAGATACCAAAGCCAAGCAGCACCAAGCCCGCGGTGCCGGTGGCTGCTCCTGCGATGATTCGCCAGCGCGGGCGGCTCAGCCGTTGGAAGGTGTACTTGGGGGCAGGGCGCTCAAACGAAAGCGGGGCCAGATCGAACTCGACGCGCTCGGGCTGGGCGCCGCGTACCTCGACGGTACGGCGCTCGCTGCGAAAGCCGGGATGGCTGGCCGAAACGACGTAGCTTCCGGCCCACATCTCGCGTTCGATTGGGGCACGGCCGACAGCAGCATCGGAAAGGACGATCTCGGCGCCATGGGGATCCGAAGCGATGGTCACCAGGCTGTGCGGGCGGGAAAGTCCTGCCGCAAGCAGGCTGCTCACGCTCGTCTTGAGCGTCTTGGGCCAGGCCTCGGGCGAGGCGAAGTCCAAGCGGACCGGCGGCGCAGCCGGATCGTCGATGCGATGGTGCAAAAGGGTCAGGGATAGCTGAACCGGGACAGCGGCTGGGGGCGTGCTTGCGCTTGCCGATGCCGTCGTCGCAGGGGGCGATGCAGCGGGTGGCGCGGTCGCAGCTGCGGATGCAGCGGGCGGCGCGGCCGCCGATGTTGTTGTCGCGGTACTCGGCATGCTGCCTGGGGCGGCGCTGGCCGACGCAAGGGACTGCGGCGGTGTGGCGGCGCTTCCCGACGCTGAAGCAACCCCAAGTGGAGCGCTGAACGCAACGCGCAGGCTCAGCAGAAAGTCGGTCTGGTTCTTCGCCGCAAGCTGTCGCCAGCAGGCAACTTGGCCCAGGCAGTTTTTCAGATCGGGCGCAGCGGCCAGCGCGACCTCGGGGCGCAGCAAGGTCACTTGTTCTTCCTGCGCGGCCTCGTCGGCGATCGCAAAGAAGCGGCGGACCAGATCTTCGTGTAGCTGCGGCGCATCGATCACCACCAGCACCGCCGGCAACTGACTGAGCAGCATCGCTCCCGTCGCGCGATTGCTGCGCACTTCGGTGATTCGCCCCTGCTGTACTAAGACCGGAGAGTCGAGCTTTTTTTCGGGATACTCCAGCACCAGCGCGTGCTGTCCCAAGGGCACGAGCAGCGGTGTTGGCAGCGGCAGCACACCGACGATGCGATCGTCGATGACGACCACGGCACCAGGCTCGCCTAGCACGCGGACTTCGCTGGCCTTGGGCGGGGTCTGGGCCACGATCTGCTGCGCTTCGCGATCCGCGGTCTCGTCTTTGGGGCGCGCTGGATCGGCCAGATAGCGGCGCATCAGATCGTACGCATCGAGCGTCCGTCCTTCGATGCCGGCGAGTCGTCCCATCAAAAGCAGAAGCTCAGGGCTCGGCGCTTTGCGATAACCGCCGTCGAGTAGCTGCTTGGCAGCCGCGTGATTCTGCTTGGCAAGCGCGGCCAGCACCTGCTCGCGCAGCGCGGATGCGGCATCGGTCTTTGTGCCCCGCGGGGCTTTGCCTTTGGCGGGCGCTGCTTCCTTTCTTGACGCGGTCTTGGCGCTGCCTGCTGCCGGGACGAGCGACGAAAAAATCCACAGCATAAGCAGGCTGCTCAGCCACCCTGCGCAGGCCCCACGTGACCCATAACACGACCCGCCACGAAGTCTGCGTAGCCGCGGGCGGACATGCAGCAGCGTTGGGCAAGCCATGCGTTCGGTACTGGCGAGAATATCACCCTGCACCACGTCGCCGAAAGCAGGTTACAGAGCCGCGATGCAGCGCGCTGGGCTGCGCAAATTCGACGCGCTGGTTTGCTGCGCTGTGCTTGCGCGGTTCGGCGAAGGATGGTCCGACTTACAGTGGGTTGTTCAGCAGGAAGTACACGCTGCGATCGGCGCCCTCCATAAAGCCGTGGGCATAGCCAAGCTGCAGCGTAAACGGCAGGTAATAGCCCAGGCTGC
>CAZKOY010000347.1:0-2690 GCA_964554495.1 uncultured Myxococcales bacterium | reverse complement strand
CAGCCCCGAGACCGAGTCAGGAAAGCGCTTCACGCAGGCGGAAAAGCGGCTGACCGAGCTATTTGCGCGCCTTGCGGAAAATCCGCGCTGGCTGCGCGTGACGGGCGAGCTTTTGCGTCAGGCATCGCTTCTGCGTATCCGTCGGCACAGCGCGATCGAGTCGATCCTGCGGGCGCTGCGCCTGCCGCCTGTATCGGAAGTCGACGGCCTGCGCGAACAGCTTCGACGCATGAACGATCAGGTCGAAGCACTGAGCAGCCAGCTTGAGCTAGTCGTCGAGCTTTTGGAACAGCAGACACGCGATCCGCGCAAAGACGAACGCGCTGTGGCCGACGTACCCGATCCACAACCGAGCGCGACGCGCGTCGATGCAGGCAAGGGCTAGCGCATGGCGTCGTTTTCTTCTCGTATAGGGGTTCCGGGCGGCGATGCGGCAAGTCGCTGGCGCGGCTTAGGCAGCACGCTGCGCACGACGCTCGGCGCCTCGGGCAGCGTCGCTCGCGAGGTTGCTTCGGCGCTGCGCGACGGATCGATCAACCCCTATCCTTATCTGCGGCCGATCATCGAGCGCGCCTCGGGCATCTGCGAGCCGCCAATCAGCCCCACGCCGCATCACGTGGTGTGGACACGCGGTGCGCTGCGCCTGCTTCGCTATCCATCGCCAAAGCGACGATATCGCACGCCGATTCTGTTCGTGTACTCGATGATCAATCGCTGGTACATCCTCGACTTTCTGCCGGGGAAGAGCCTGATCGAGTACCTGACGCGCGCCGGCTTTGACGTGTACGCCATCGACTGGGGCATTGCTGGTTCCGCCGAGCAGCACATGACCTGGGCGGATCTTCTGGGGACGACGCTGCGGCAGGCAGTGCGCTGGACGCTGCGCGTAAGCGGTGCGGACTCGCTATCGCTGTACGGATACTGCATGGGCGGCACGGTGAGCTTGGCCTATGCCTCGCTGTATCCGCAGGGCCTGCACAACGTCGTCGTGCAGGCGACGCCCGTCGATTTCAGCCAAGGCGGCGTATACACGCTGTGGACGCAGGAACAGCACTTCAATGTCGACTCGCTGGTTGACGCCTATGGCAACGTGCCGACGCAGGTGTTAGAGAGCGGCTTTTTCGCCGCCGCGCCCGTACAGCGCTTCACGCGCTGGCTCGATGTCTGCCGCCGCATCCATGACCCCGAATTCGTGACGACGTTTCTGGCCATGGAGCGCTGGGGCGCCGATCCCGTGCCGTTCCCCGGCGAGGTGTACCGCAAGTACATCAAGGACTGTTACCAGCACAACCTGTTCTGCCAGAACCGCATGGAGGTCGGGATCGACGTCATCGATCTAGGCCGCATCCGCTGCCCACTTCTGAACCTGATCGCCGAGCACGACAGCATCGCTCCGCCGCCGATGAGCGAGCCCTTGCCGCGCCTGATTGGCAGCAAAGACTGTCAGACGCTGCGCTTTCCCGTCGGGCACATCGGGCTTTCGGCGTCCAGCAAGGCGCCCAAGCTGGTCTGGCCCAAGGTGGCGGCATGGCTGGCCGAGCGCGCGGTGCCGCACACAAGCGAGCCCGCTGCGAGCGCGGCCGGTGATGGACGCTCACGATGAGCCACGCATCAGGCGGCGAAACGGTCCAGGTCCGCGAGCGCATCCTGCGCCTGCGCGACGGCCGTCGCATGGGGATCTGCGAGGCGGGCGACCTGCAGGGCGGAGCGCCCGTGATCTTTCTGCATGGCAATCCCGGCTCGCGCTATATGCGCCACCCCGAGGATGCGCAGACGGCGAGCCTGGGGGTGCGACTGATCGTTCCGGATCGACCGGGCTATGGCCTATCCGATGCGCAGCCAGGGCGACGGCTGATCGACTATCCCGGCGATATCGCGCAGCTTGCCGATCAGCTTGGGCTCGATCGCTTTGCGCTGTTTGGCGTCTCGGCGGGTGGGCCCTATGTCGCGGCCTGCGCCCACCAGATCCCCGACCGCTTGGCAGGCGTCGCCATTGTGTCGGGACCGGCGCCGTTTGATCGCCCGGCCAAGCAGGCGCTAGCCGGCGTCAACCGCGACTATCGCAGTGCGTATCGCCTGGCTGCCTGGCCGACCTGGGCGCTGTGGCCGACGATTGCGCTGCACGATCGAGCGGTGCGCAGCGATCCCGGTCGCGCCTTTGCCGCTGTGTATGCCCAGGCCTCGCCCGACGATCAGGCGGTGCTATCCGACCCGCGGATCGCGGCGCAGATCCAGGGCTATCGCCGCGAAGCCAGCCGGCAGGGCGTGCGTGGCCTGGTACGCGAGGCGCAGATTCTGGTATCGCCCTGGGGCTTTCGTCTGCAAGAGATCCGACCGCGTATTCACCTGTGGTACTGGGACGGCGACAGCATCGTACCGCCGCAGATGGGCCGCTTTCTGCAGGCTCAGATTCCCAACACCGTGCCGCACTTTCTGCCCGGCGGTGGCCACTTTTCGATCTTCAGCCACTGGACGCAGATCCTCACGGCGCTGATCCAGGGCTGAGCACGGCCTGCGTTGCCGTGGCAGTCGGACGCGACATCCATCGCGCTTCACCGCAAACGTGGCCACGCGCGCCGGCCTGCTCCGGTCGACTGCGCTCGCGCACCGGAGTCGGCGCCGCCACACCCGTTGCCGAATCGCGGACTCGTGTGGTGCGAACCGCGTAAAGCGTTGTGGAGGCGGGGACT
>CAZKOY010000346.1:0-2797 GCA_964554495.1 uncultured Myxococcales bacterium | reverse complement strand
ACGCTGGGTCTGTTCCGCGACGGTCGCGAGCATCGCGCAGCGCGAGAGCGGCTGGCCCAACCAGGGATCACGCACGTCGTCTTCGGCCATACGCACGAGGTGGTAAACGGCGACCTTGACGGCGCGCTGTACAACCCCGGTAGCTGGATCCCCTCCATCGACCTTTCGTCGGAAACAGTCAAAGCTAAGATGGCGGCAAACGGTCTGACGCTGGATCTTCTCAACGACCAGACCTGCTGGGTTACAGACCGCCGCGCCGTCGAGATTCGGCCGGACCTACCCCATCGCGCACGCGTCCAATTGGTGAATATCTAGCGCGTCGGTGCAAGCGCGCCCCGCGAAATAGACCGGCCGCACTGGCTGAAATCCGGTTGCGCGCCGTCGCAAAGTTTGCGATACGTGCCGGCCATGGCTGCTGCCCGTTCTGCGCTCTCGTTCGCGCGCTCTGCCGACGAGAACATCATCACCATCGACACCGACTCTGCCCCGCGCATCCTGTTTCACGGCGAAGACTTCCTATGCGAAGACCTGCCGGTCGGGACACGCGTGATCTATCCGCGCAAGCCCATCGCGGGCCTGCCCAACCCGCGCGCCGCCATCCGCTATGCGCTGCACCATCCCGAATCGATGGAGCCGCTGCACGCGCTGCTTGAGCCGGGTATGAAGGTAACGATCGCCGTCGATGACATCTCGCTGCCACTGCCGCCGATGGTGCGGCCGGATATCCGCGAGACGATCCTCGATATCGTGCTTTCGCTGCTTTCCGACCATGGCGTCGACGACATTCACATCATCATCGCCACCTCGCTGCATCGCCGCATGCACGACTTTGAAGTGCGGCGCATGGTCGGCGACAAGATCTTCGACGCATTCTGGCCGGATCGTCTGTACAACCACGACGCCTGCGATCCCGAACAGCTTGTGCAGATCGGCAAGACCGCGCACAACGAAGTCGTCGAGACCAACCGCCGCGCGCTCGAAAGCGACTTGGTCATCTACGTCAACATCAACCTCGTGCCAATGGACGGCGGTCACAAGTCAGTTGGCGTCGGGCTGTGCGGTTACGAGAGCTTAAAGGCACACCACACGCCCAAGACCATTGTCGAGTGCGACTCGTACATGGATCCCAAGCGCTCGGCGCTGCATCGATCGGTCGATCGCATCGGTCGCGTCTGCGAGCAGCACATGAAGGTCTTTCATATCGAGACCGTGCTGAACAGCCGCATGTTTTCCGGCCCGCTCGACTTCTTGATGAAGAACGAAGACGAGTTCACCGAGGCCGATACGCTGAAGTTTCAGGCCATCAAGTGGACGCTCAAGCGCACGCCGCGCGCCCTGCGCCGCGAGGTGTTCATGCGCACGCCATCGCCGTACGAGCTAATCGCCGTACACGCTGGCAAAGCGGAAGAGGTCCACGAAAAGATCCTCGCCAAGAGCTATGAGCAGTACAGCATTCCCGTCGAGGGACAGGCCGATATCCTGATCACCGGAATCCCGTACATCTCGCCGTACAACGTGAACAGCAAGGCGCTCAACCCGCTGCTCGTGCAGGTGATGGCGCTTGGCTATTTCTTCCACATGTACCGGAACAAGCCGCTGTTGAAAAAAGGCGGCGTCTTGATCTGCACGCACCCCTGCCATGACGCGTTCGATCCGGTGCATCACCCCAGCTACATCGAGTTCTTCAACCGCCTGCTGCCCGAGACGCGCGACGCATACACGCTGGAAAAAAAATACCAGGAAGAGTTCGCGTACAACCCGACGTACATCGAGATGTATCGCCGCGGCAACGCCTATCACGGCGCGCACCCGTTTTACATGTGGTACTGGGGCCAGGCCGGACGCGAGCACTGCAGCGACGTCATCGTCGTCGGAAGCGAGAACCGCACGGTCCCTGATCTGCTTGGTTGGAAGCGCGCCGACACGCTGGCCGAAGCCATCTCGATGGGTCGCGCCCGCATGGGCCGCTCGGCGCAAATCACCATGCTGCATCACCCACCGATCCTGATCTGCGACATGAAGTAAGCCGCGGATCGCAGCCAATTTCAGACCTCCCCTCGCCTGCCGCAGACCCTGCGCCTCGCTTCTTTCCCGTCGCAGCGCCCTCGCCAAGAGCGCCCACGGAACCATTCGCACAGCCGGCCCGTACCTAGATCGAACGGTCGGAGGTCGGTGCATGACCACGCTAGAGACACAGGCGACACTGCAGGCTGGGCTCGCTCCCTCACAGCGCTCGAATCGAAACGACAGCCCTGGGCCTTTGGCGGTGCATGTCGGGGGCCCGAGCCTGGCGCTGCTTGGCACCAGCAGCCAAGCCGCCAACCTGCGCAACACCACCGTGCTGCCCAAAGTCGAACAGGCCGACGGCTCCATCGCCCTGCGGCCCTGCAGCGAAACGCGCTATCAGCGCATCCGTCGCCTGGGAGCCGGGGCCATGGGCGAAGTGACGCTGGTCAAAGACAACGACATCGGCCGCACCGTCGCCGTCAAGCGCTGCCTCTCACCCAGCCAAAGCCCCGACGGCATCGCCCGCTTTATCGAAGAGATCCGCACCATCGGTCAGCTTGAACACCCCAACATCGTCCCCATTCACGACGTCGGCATCGACGAGCAAGGCCAGCTTTTCTTCGTCATGAAGCACATCGAGGGCGAGACGCTGGAAGCCATTTTGGAAAAGCTCGCGGCCGGTGACCAAGAGACCTGTGCGCGCTATACGATCGACGTACGCATCGAGATCTTCATGGGCCTGCTACACGCCCTACAGTGCGCCCACGAGCGAGGCATCATCCACCGCGAC
>CAZKOY010000345.1:0-2812 GCA_964554495.1 uncultured Myxococcales bacterium | reverse complement strand
GGGTGGCGTCGCCGCGGGTGGCGTCGCCGCGGGAGGAGGCTGGGTCGGAGCAACCCCTGGCGGCAACTCGGGGCTGTTGCACTCGATTCCCCCGTTGTTGACGGTGAATGCAATTTGGGGGATGGTCAGCTCTTCGGCAAACGTGCCGTTGCCCAGGTGTTCTTGGCAGAGTCGAAAGAGGCGCCACTCGCAGGCCGGCGGCGTCGTGCGGGTGTGGTAGACGAGGGCGAAGTCGTAACATCGGGCCATGAGCTGCCCGGAGAACTGGTGGCGCATGTACCGCGGCTGGCTCGCGATGTGGGCGTGGAAGAGCTGAAGGTCCTTCTCTGACCGGTTTAGCCCCCGAACGGCGGAATCGAGCAGCGCGGGGTTTTCCATCGCGACCCGCGGCAGTGGCTTGATGGGATAGCGGCTTCGCCCTGGGGTCGCTTCGTCGCCGCTTGAGTTCCCAAACATGCCAAAGCAAGCGGTCATACTCAGCGAAAATACCACAGGCAGGATCTCACCATGTCGCATGCCAATACTCCTCATAGGGACCTATCGTAGATCGTTTGAGACATTGTCAAAAGCTCTTTTCCGTATCCGCGATGCACGCCCTGCTGCCGCCCCGGTCCGCGACTGCGCTCAGCCAACGCAGATTCATCGTTGCCGCTTTAATCGTTGATTTATATATCAAATCATATTCGATAGTTCGTAATTTATCGCACTGTTAATATCTCTATTTCCATCACTATGTCCAAACAATATGGATGAATTATTTATCTATGACAATACGATCAGGCCATCCCTTCTCTCGGTTGACCTCACGCGCGGTAATGTCGCGGATGGTACGAACGCTCTGCAGCGAGGTCGCGAGATGTTTGGCCAAGGCGGGACTTTAAGCCAGTGACTTAGTCTTCTTGCCCGAAATGCAGACATGGTTTTATGCCGAATTCGCGATATTTAATTATAAGGAATCGAATATCAGACAAATCACAACACGATAAATTACAGACATCGCACCGGCAATATACTTATAATTTGAATATGCTTGATATTCACATATCGAAGACGCAGCCGAGCCCACAAACTGCGTCAGCTTTTCGCGCGGCTCGTCGTACTGTCCTCCCACAGACGGACATATGCCGAATTCACTGCGTTTCGATAGATCTTCACTGCGGAAGCTTCTGGGCGCTGTCTTGCCGACGGCGTCGGACTTGGAAGCGTTCTGCGTCGACTGCTTCCCCGACGTGGCGGCGCGCTTTGCCAGCGGTCAGACCCGTGTCGATCGCGACACCCTGCTTCTGCAGATCGTCGACGGCGAAGCGCTGGTCGCGGCCCTTTCGAAAAGGAATCCGCGACGCGCTGCGCGGCACAAGCGGCTGCTCTTGTCGCCTCGGTCGGCAGCAGGCCAGGCCACGAGCAATCCGTATCGTGGACTGTCGGCGTTCCAAGTCGACGAGACCGACCTGTTCTTCGGCCGCGATGAGCTGACCGAGCGACTTTGGCAGCGCTTTAAGGCGCTTTATGAACAGGCGGGCTCGACGCGTCTTTTGGCGGTGCTGGGGCCGTCGGGCTCGGGCAAGTCGTCGGTGGCGCGAGCGGGGCTTTTGGCCGAGCTTCAGACCGCGCCGATTCCGGGGCCGGATCCGCCAAAGTCCGTCGCGTTCAAGCCGGGGGAACATCCGGTCGGCGCGCTGGCGCTTTCGCTCTTGCCGCCGGGCCACAATCCAGCGACGGCGGCCGAGCTATCGGCGCAGCGGGACCTGGCCGACTTTCTGCGCACGCCCAATGGGCGCGGTGAATTCGATGGGCTCAGTCAGTGGGCGGCGAATCGGCCCGGCGTCGAGCGGTCGCCGTTTGTCGTGCTGGTCGATCAGTTTGAAGAGGTCTATACGCTGTGCAGCGACCCAGACGAGCGCGAGGCCTTCGTCAGTGTCCTGCTTTACGCGGCTGCGGCCCGCAGTCGCCATGTGTCGATCGTGCTGACGCTGCGCAGCGACTTTCTGGGTGAGACGCACCGCCATCACGTCGAGCTCAATCGCTTGATTGGCGCGCAGGAAGTCATCGTGACCGCGATGAACCGCGACGAGCTGCGCCAGGCCATCGCCGAGCCCACCGCGCAAGCCGGCCAGCCGATCGACGACGCGACGGTCGAGCTACTGCTCGATCAAGCCTGGGGCAGCGAAGGCACGCTGCCACTGCTGGAGTTTTCGCTGACGAATATTTGGGAGGGCATGCAGGCAGGCCAAGAGCCCGGCGAGACGCTGCGGAAAATGGGCGGCGTCGGTGGTGCGCTGGCGGGCAAGGCGCAGGCGATCTTCAACCAGCTCGATCCGCGCGAGCAAGCGACGGCGCAGCGGGCGCTGGTGCGCTTGGTGCGGCTCGGCGAAGGCACGCGCGACACGCGGCGGCGGGCTCTGATTTCTGAGCTGTGCGGGCGGGGCGAGACGGAAGCGCATGTGCTCGACGTGCTGCGCAAGTTCGCCTCCGACCAGGCGCGCCTGGTGACGCTGAGCGGCGATGGGGCCGAGCCCCTGGCCGAGGTCACGCACGAGGCGCTGTTCGATCACTGGGCGGCGCTGCGCACTTGGATCGAGCAGGGCCGAAAAGATCGTGGGCTTTATGACCGCGCGCTCGATGCCGCGAAGCTGTGGCACCAAGCCGGACGACCCAGTGGGCGGCTGTGGCGTCCGCCGGACCTCGACTTGCTGCGCGAGTACCAGCAGAGAAAACCCGAAGACTTCGGCCCGCTGGCCGAGGAATTCTTGATGGCAGCCAAGCGCCGACAAAAGACCGAGTGGGCGCTGAGCCTGGGCGCGGTGGCGGCGGT
>CAZKOY010000344.1:0-2824 GCA_964554495.1 uncultured Myxococcales bacterium | reverse complement strand
TGCTGCAGTTCGCGCAGGCGATCGATGTGGCGGGCGCGCGGGCGATGGCGGCCTCGTTCCCAGCGGCCGACGCTGGAGGCGTGGACGCCGACCCACAGGCCGAGCCGGGCTTGGGTGTACTTCAGGCCAAGGCGTAGGGCGCGGATGTCGAGCGGGTTCATGCGATCAGATCTCCTTCCTCGACGAGACAGGGGCGCACGGGGTCAAGCCACACCCCCTGCAGCAAGGCGTTGGGCGTGGGCAGGCGATAGAAGCGCGTGACCAGCTGCACGGCGTACAGCGAGCGGCGCGGAACGATCGGAATCTCAAAGGGATACAGCCGGAACGCGCTGCGGTTGCAGGGCTGGCCATCGGCCGGAATCCAGGAGCGCCGGGCCGATGGATAGCGGTACAGGTGCCGGCCGTCATCGAAGAGCAGCTGATAGCCAATCGCGGGAGCGGGGGCGTGATCGAGCATCAGCTCGAAGAAGTGGGCGACGGAGGCGGGGAGCGTGGCGATCTCGCCGTGGCGCCGACGGGCCATCGCGGCTCGGCAGGCGCCGCGGCAGTAAGTCGCGCGCCGCGTGCGAGTCCTCTTAAGGAGGGTGCCGCAGTACAGACATCGGAATGCGGGCATGCGGCCATTGTTTCACATCCAGATTTGAATCGGTACGAGAACGGAACGTGACCTGCGATAACTTGGGAGTCCGAAATTCGTTCCGATTCAGACCTGGGCTTAACTATTCGGAATCTCATGGGAATCGGGAAAATCGGGCGGAAAACCGTACGCAACGCGATCAAACCTAGGCCAAAGCGTTGTGTTTCGTACCGATTCAAACCTGGGGGAGAAGTGCCCAATTCCGAGGCAAAATCTTGCCCAAAAGGCCGGATCTTGCGGGGACTTCGGCCTGGCGTGGCGTGTTCTGGTAGAAACCCAATCCGTACCGAATGCTAGGAGTTCCCGCTTGACGCTCTGTGGTGCCGAAACGCTATCCTGATCTCGCCTTGGCCTTGCCCGATCGACCGTGCCGCAGCATCCGCACAGGAGCGAAGCAGGCCCATGACGCGTGCTCTTAAGACTCCGATTTCTTCCGCCGAGGACTCCCACTGGGAGGAGGATCTGATCCACCTCCGCATCGAGCGGCGCGAGCTACGCAACCGGCGCGAGTCGGCGCTGACGCAGTCGGTCGAGAACACCGCGCTATCGCTGCAGCGGCTCTCGCAGACCGTCGCTGAGACCAACGAACGCCACAGTCGAGCCATCGCTGCCCTAAGTGAGCAGTACAACGCTCAGGTCATCGAGCGCGAGCGCGCGATGCTCGATCTGGTGAAGGGCGTACTGACCGTTATGCAGGAACAGACGCAGAGCAGCAGCGCCGCCGGAGAGCAGCGGATCAAGCTGATGGAACACTTGGTCGACAAAGCGCAATCGAGCCATGACTGGGCCGGTGTGGTGCGCGAGGTCGTAACGCAGGGCGCAAGTGTGGCGCAGGCGCTGATACATCCTCGCCAAACAGCTGCGTTGCCGGCGGCCCAGCCTCAGCCAGCGACGGCACTTTCTGCCCCTGCACCGCGCCTCTTATCGCCATCGCATGCGCCGCTCAAGCCTGCTCTTGAGGTCTCGCCGGTCGTCTCATCGCCAGATCCTCCAGAGGTCGCAGATTCCGATTTCCTCGCGACATTCTTTGGTTTTTCGGAATCGCCCGATCAAGGTGTGGAGCCAGAGAAGACAGAAACGGACGCTACCAAGCCAGCGGTTAACGAAGACAACGAGGGGGCTGCAGAAACGCCCATGGCTGCATTGCCTGGCGTGCAGCAAGTCCTGGCCGCGCTTACGGGTCAGCTTCAAAACAAAGACGCCGTTTCTGACGCTGGCGGTGACGCAGCCTGGCCCGCAGACAGCGAAGGCGAGGCGATCGATCCGGCCGCACTGATCGAGATGTTGTCGGGCTTGATGGTGAACGCTCAGCCCTCGCCCGAGCCACCGCGGCCGGAGGAGTGGTCGCGAGACTGGGCACTGAAGGAGCTAAAGCGGCGTGTGCTAGGGCTGGGCGAAATGGGATTCGTGTTGACCGTCACGCAGCCTCGGCGACTGCTGAGGTTTGTGCGTGAGCTTGGGAACGCGATCCGCCCGCCCGGGGCACCGCCCACCGCGACGCCGTCCTGAGATTCGGCGAGCGCGGTCGAAGGAATCGACGAAGACATCGGAATCTCAGTTTCAGCAAGTTAGGGGGAAGACCATGCCACGACGGACTCGTGCGCTTGAACGTCGGGCCGCAGCACGCTTGCAGGCAGGGACCGCGGTAAATGCCGCCCCCGCCGTCGCTGCCAAGCCCGTGCAACCAAAGAATGTCGGCCAGCTACAGCGACAACTAGACACCGCGCAGCAGCATCAGGCCGAGCTAAGCGACGCGCTGCAGCGAAGTACATCCATCGGCGAGCGGGCGCAGACCGACGTGATCGCGATGACGTTAGGAACGACGTTTCACGAGTCGCTGAACCTGTTCATCCGCTGGATGGCCGAGGCGTCGCGCAAGGCCGACGGCGACGCCAGCTTCTGGTATCGCAACGTCGATCTGCTGCAGACGCTGCCCGGCGCGCTGGGCATGGCGACGTACCTGATCAACACGCTGTCTCTGCACGCCACCGAATCCGATCTGCGCGCCGAAAAACAAATCTACCTCCCGCCCGGCTGGCGCATCGACCTGAACGAGTCGGCGAAGCTCCTATCCGCCCTCGGCCTCAGCCACCTATTCCGCGCGCTGCGCTATCGCTGGGGCGACTCCATCGACGAGCTACGCGACACGTCCGCCGTCATCACCGAACAACGCGCAACGCTGGCCAA
>CAZKOY010000343.1:0-2829 GCA_964554495.1 uncultured Myxococcales bacterium | reverse complement strand
TGCCCGGCATCCGCGCCCAGCGCCCCCTGCGCTCCGCCGAGATCAAAGTCGAAGAAGTGGCCGGCCGCCCCGGCTGGTACTCCGTCGGCATCAAGGTCCGCCCCCACTTCAAGTACATGGGCGCCTCGTTCACGCTGTCGCTGGTTGGGCAGCAGGGGCCGCCAGGCAAGTAGTCTCTCCCTCGAGGCCACACCGCCGTTCGTCTGCCGACAGCCGCTCTACTCCCCCCAAGCCTCGAAGACATCGTCCTGCCCGCCGACGGCCAACCCTCCGAAGATGTGCCGCCTCTGGTCTGAAAACCTTCACCGCTACCAAAACTGCAAGCTTGAGCGGAGCCGCCCACCGCGCATGCACCGACGATCTTGTCGCTCAGCGATTTTCGTATGGCCGCGCCGATGTTTTGCAGACCCATGCTGACGCTGTCCAAACGCGTTAACATCTACACGATCAATTTCTGCGTATATCATAACGTCTAAATAAGGTAACCGGTGCCTTTATCCCGTATTTCCTAATGTCTATTATTGAAGAATGAATGAATGATGAGTATTTGGTGATGCTCTGCTCTACATAACTTCTGTAGCTCCTCTTGCATGAGCTCATGCTCATATCCATGCTTGCCATTTGTGCCACCCATGCCGCAGCCAGAACACTCCCAACCGCTAAGCCCCCGTTTTCACTGGCTCCATCTCACGAATTCTGCACGGCTGCGTCTCGGCTAGCACATCGCTTTGTATCGGCTCGCGCACGCCGAGGTCTTCGCAGGGCTCTGGCTGGGTCAGGGGACAGGTCCTGGCTGGCGACTGGCTCGCTGTGCGCTATATCCGCACAATTATTGACGAATTATTCATCGATTGCATTGCGTCTGCTCATAGGACATGATGTATTCATGGTCAATTGGAGTGTGCGAAATGTATCAATATCGAATCTGCAGAAGATGCCAAAAGCCGTTAAGTGCCAAGAAGCGTGCCGATGCAGTGTTCTGTAGTGATGAGTGCAGAGGGGTTGTGATTGCCGCAGAGCGTAGGCAGAGAAACCAGGAACGAAACAGCTACGAAAGCAGCATCCCTACGCGGTTTGCTTTTTGGATTCGCGAGTTCGAGGCCAAGGTGCGGGCGCATGCGCCGGAAAATGCCGTTGGCTATCAGCTGGGGCTGTGGACGGGGAGCTACTTCCTGTGGCTGCCGGTGATTTCGGAAGGGAAGGATCGGCGGGGAAGGACTCGGACGCGGCTAAGTTTCTTTCGGCGGCGGACTGCGGATGCGTTCTTCCCGCTGGACCCGTTTGAGCCGCCGACGGTGCCGCTGGCGACGATTTATGAGATCCGCTTCGTCGGTCGGCTGCACCCACATCACGACTTGGGTGATCTTGGGCGTTTCAGCGACGCGATTCCGTATGAGATGAAGCAGAACAACCTGCCGGTGGACGCCGTGCATCGGCTGCCTGTGAGTCGCGAGAAGCGGTAGTCGAGAGGGCTCGTCGCTAGAAGCGCAGCTTGGCTAGCTCGGTCGAGATGAAGTCGGGGCTGGCGTGGGCATAGATCATGGATGTGCTGATGTCGCTGTGGCCCAGCAGGCGCTGTAGCGCGAGCAGCGATCCGCCGGAGCGGACGAAGTGGGTGGCGAAGGTGTGGCGTAGCGCGTGAAAGCCGCGGGCGAGCGGTCGGCAGTCGGCGGCGCGCAGAAGCTCTTCGAGGCCATGGGTGGCGCGCGGGCTGGACATGCGCCAGTCGTCGTTGTGGTGCAGCGGGCAGATGACGCCGTCGGCTGTCTTGGGGCAGCGCGGACGCCACTCGCCCAGCAGGACGGCGAGCTCTTTGGGTAGGGGAAGCAGGCGCGGCTTGCCGGACTTCGGCGCCAAGCGGTAGGAGCGAGCAACCGTGACGTAGCCACCCGCGAGGTCGACGTCAGACCAGCGCAGGCCAAAGATCTCGCCGCGGCGCAGACCCAGGCGCAGCGCGATGGTGATCGCCACCCAGCGCGACCACCACGTCGGGCTGGCACTCTCGCGCGCTTGCCGTTCCGCCTGGCGCAGCAAGCGCGCCGCTTCGTCAGCGGACAGGTGTTCCAGCGAGCGCTCGCGCGGGGGAAGCTCCAGCTTGTGCGCGGGGTTGTGCTCGATGAAGCCCTGCTTCATGGCCCAGGTCAGCGCGGTCGACAGCGGACGCAGCGAAGCGCGCACGGTGTTGCCGCGATAGCGTCGCGAGAGCTGATTGCGCGCCCGCTCCAAATCGGCCCGCCGCAGCTTCGACAGCGGAATCTTCTCGACGAAGGGCAGGATGCGCACGAGGCCATAGCGCGCGGCGCACACGTAGCGCTCGGGGTCCTTGATGCGTGGACTTGAAAACTCGCTCAGATAGCGCTGACACAGCTCACCAACGGTCATGTCGGCGTGCTGCTTCGGCTCATCGAGGCCAGCCAAGCCACGCGCGATGCGCCCTTCGATGGCCTGCAGCATGCGCCGCGCCTCGGCATAGGTCGGCTGCTTGCTAGCCAGCACGCGCCGCCGGCCCGCCTCATAGAAGCGCAGGTAGTAGCCCAGGAACTTGCCGTTCTTCACCCGCTTGATGACTTCGCCCATCGCTCGTTTCGCCTCCTGACTTGCTGGCTGACTCCACGGAGCTATGCCGCCATCGCGGTCGCAGTAGGTGATCCCATAGGGATCCCGCGACGCCGTGTAGGCACCCGTCGAGCCCGGTTTCCATCCCAAGTCAGCGGCCCCCCACCTCCCTCGGAAGTGGGCATTATCGCTTGTTTTTTTGGTAATTCAAAATACACGTTGATCATGCGGGCGAAGCGGTTCAGCTCGGGGCGCCACAGATAGGCGTCCATG
>CAZKOY010000342.1:0-2842 GCA_964554495.1 uncultured Myxococcales bacterium | reverse complement strand
GCCGGCCTCGACGCAGCGGAAGTACTGCTCGTTGGTGACCTCGTAGGTGTCCATGAAAAACGGCGACACCACAGCGCGATTGCGCGGCTTTTCGTCGGGCTTGCCGTCGTCAGCGCCGCGCCAGAAGGGACCGCCGGGAATGCACACCATGCCGCTTGGCACCTCGCCATCGCAGGCGATCTCGGTGGTGCTGGCGCCCGAGGCCAGCTTGCTGCTGGGCTGGACGATGGCTGCCGGGCTGGACGGCTTGTCGGGGCCGCTGGACGCGCCGCTGCCCAGCTTGCCTTCGCTGGACTCGGCCACCGGGGGCAAAGCCGGCTTGCTGGGTGCAGACGGCGCCTCGGCAGGCTGGCCAATCAGCGGCGCAGGGGGCGGTTCTTCCGTCGGTGCGTCGGGCGGAACATACAAGACAGGCAGGCCGGTCGCAGTCGCCCGAGGGTGTTCACAGCTTAGGCTGCAGAGCCCCAACAGACCCGTAAGCAACGTCAAGAGACGCGTGGTCATTGGGCACCATCAAAACCCAAGGCGACCACCGACGTCAATCCGTGTGCAAAGCAAGGCGAGCTAGCGTCGGGCGCCGTTCACGAAAGCGGACCCGCACACGATCCTGCGGGAAGGCACGGCGCAGGAATGCCGTGGGTTACAGCGAAAGCGGCAGGCTGACGCGCTTGCCATCGCGGGCGGACAGATAGATGGCGATGAGTAGCTCCAGCGAGCGCAGTCCCTCGCGCCCGTCGGTCAGTGGGTTTGCTTCGCCGCGCAGGGTCTGGATGACGTTGCCATAGTACAGACCATGGCCCAGGCCATAGACCGAGCTTGTCTGATAGCTCGCCGCCTGCACCTGCGCATCTTCTGGGACGGGCTCGGCGAACTCCCAGTGGTCGACGCGGTTCAGGGCCACGCCGCCCAAGCGCACCGTCCCCCGCTCGCCCAAGACGGTCAGCGAGCCTTCAAGGTTCTTGGGGTAGGTCAGCATGGTCACGTTCATCGAGCCCAGCGCGCCGTTGCGCCAGCGAATCGACACGACACCGCTGTCTTCGACTTCGATGTTGCGGGCCAGCGTGGCGGTCATGGCGTGGACACTCTCGACGGGACCAAGCAGCCAGTCGAGCAAATCAACATAGTGACTGGCCTGGTTCATGAACGCGCCGCCATCGAATTCCCAGGTCCCGCGCCAGGCGGCGCTGTCGTAGTAATCCTGGGGCCGTGTCCAAAGGACGTTGCAGACGGCCATGTACGTGCGGCCAAAGCGCTTGCTGGCCAGCGCCTGCTTCAAGCGCTGCACCGTCGGGTTCAAGCGGTTCTGCTTGACGACGAACAGATACCGACACGCCCGATCGCAGGCCTCGACCATACGCAGGCCATCTTGCCAGCGGGTGGCCATGGGCTTCTCGGTGACGACATGCCGCCCAGCCTCGGCGACGCGAATCGCCTGCGACGCGTGCAGACCACTTGGCGTGGCCAGCACGACCACGTCGCAGTCACTGCCTGAAAGCAGCTGATCCAGCGACGAATAGCCCGGTGCGCCCGTGCGAGCTTGGGCAGCGGCCAGGGCCTTGGGATCGGTATCGCAGACCGCCACGATCTGAGCGTGCTCGGCGTGGCGGGCCAGGGCTTCAAAGTGGCTGGGGGCAATACGACCGCAGCCCACCAGCGCAAAGCGAATGCTGCGCAGGATCGGAGGAGGCTTCATGGGGCAAGCGTTTCGCACACCCAGACCAGATCTGGCAACAGCCCTCTTGGAGCCTGCGCCAGGGTCGAAGCGCAGGACGCGAACAGACGCGCGGCCCGCAATCGCGATACGATGCAAGGGTGGACCCGATGGATGAATCGCCCGCGTCGGCGGGGGACCGAGCCGTGGGACGGGCCGATGCTGAGCACACCACCGAAGCGCTGCCCGTCGCTTCGACTGCGCACGCGACACCCGAGGTGACGGCGCGCATCGACGAATACTGTCAGCATCATCAGAACGTCGAAAACTATGTGCTTCTGTATCACGTCGTTTTCGGTCTTTTGCGCCGCGTGCGAGTCGATCCGCAGCGCGGCGCCGGGCCGGCGCTTTCGGTGCTGCTGGTGGCGCTGCTCTTCGCCAGCATCCCGTCGCTGGTCAGCACGTGGCTCGGCGAATGGAACGAGAACCCAATCAAAGAGTGGCTGGCCGTGCTGCTGGGGTTTTCCGTCCTGACGATTTGGGCCCAGCGCCCGCTTGCCCGAGCCATCGACGCATTTCTGTCCCTGCACCGCAACATCGTCGATGAAGAGGGCATCAAGCGACTGATGGACTTTGAGCTGCGTTGGTTTCGCCTGCGCCGCTCTGTCCCAACGGCGGCGGGCTTCAGCTTGGCCATCCACGTGTACCTGTACTACATCGAGGTCTATTACCAAGAGCGCCCGATGACCTGGGGCACGGCGATGATGACGATGCTGCTTCTTTATCAGGTCGGTGAGATCGTCTATGCCGTGGTGCTGCTGGCCATGGAGTCGCGCCTTCTGCCGCGCTGTCGGTACGCGCTGTACCGCCCAAGCCCCATCGACACCGTGGCGTTGCGACGATCGCTGCGCGGCACCAGCCAGCTTGTGGGCCTGGTCAGCTTGGTCAGCACCGGCATCATCGTCGGCTTCGTGCTTCTGGTCGAAGACCGGCCGATCTTTTTGAATCGCGTCGGAGCTCTTTTGCTGGCTTCGGCCTATGTGTCAGCATTCGCGGCGCTTTTGCTGCCGCGCCTGGCCATCAAGTCCATCGTCCACATCGCCAAAGAAAATCAGCTGCGCCCGCTGCAGGGGCGCTTGAGCGAGCTGCTTGAGAATCCCGTCTCGCTGACCGAGGACCAGTACAAAGAGT
>CAZKOY010000341.1:0-2880 GCA_964554495.1 uncultured Myxococcales bacterium | reverse complement strand
TCAGCATGAGCAGCGTCGAGGACAAGATGCCGCCGATGACGACGGTGGCCAGCGGACGCTGCACTTCGGCGCCTGCGCGGGTCGAGATCGCCATGGGCAAAAAGCCGATCGCGGCGACCAGCGCCGTCGTCAAGATCGGGCGCAGGCTGGATGTCGTGGCGGCGCGCAGCGCTTGGCTCAGCGACTCGCCCTGCGCCAGGTGGCGACGAAGCTCAGACGCCATGACCACGCCGTTTAGCACCGCAACGCCGCACAGCGCGATGAAGCCGACGGCGGCCGGGATCGAAAACGGCAGGCCGCGCAGGCGCAGCGCAAAGATGCCTCCGACGATGCCGAGCGGCACGCAGGCAAACACCGCGGCGGCATAGCCCAGCTCGCCAAACATCAGAAACAGCATGCCGAAGATGATGACCAGCGCGATCGGCACGACGACGAGCAGGCGGTTCTTGGCACGCGTGAAGTTTTCGAACTGGCCGCCCCACTCCAAGTGATAGCCGTGCGGTACCTGCACCTCGGCTTCGACGCGGCTGCGGGCTTCGTTGACGTAGCTCACCAGATCGCGACCGCGGATGTTGGCTTCGACCAGCACGCGGCGCTCCAGCGACTCGCGGTTGATGACGGCGGGGCCTTCGCTTTCTTGGATCTCGGCCACCTGCGCCAAGGGCACCAAGTGACCGTCTTCGCTGCCGACCAGCACTTCGCCGAAGGACTCTGGCGTTAGCTGGGCCGGCGGCAAGAGGAGCTTCAGCGGGAAGCGCCGCGGTCCTTCAAACACCTGCCCGGCGACCAGCCCCACGCGCGAGGCCTGCACGGTATCCAGGATCTCGGTGGCGGGAATGGCATAGCGCGACACCCGCTTGCGATCGACCTTGACGTTGAGCAGCGGCAAGCCCAGCACGCGCTGCACGCGCAGATCGCCTGTGCCTGGCACCGTTCGCAGGATCGCGCCGATGCGATCGCCAAGCGCCTTCGACGTCGCCAGATCTTGACCGAACACCTTGACCACCACGTCGGCGCGCGAGCCCGACAAGAGCTGATTGACGCGGTCTTCGATCGGCTGCGACACCGACACAAATGTCGCTGGCACTTCTTTTTCAACGGCCTCTTTGATCTTTTCGCCTAAGCCGTCTAGGTCGTGGGCGCTGGTCCAGGTGTCTTTGTCGGCGAGCTTGACCATGACCTCGGTCTCGTCGGGGCCGACCGGATCGGTGGCGACCTCGGCGCGGCCGGTGCGCGTGACGACCGACTTCACCTCGGGAAAGCGGGCCAGCACGTCCTCGACCTGCGTGCCCAGGCGCTGCGCTTCGCTGATCGAGATCGACGGCAGGCGCTTGATGTCGAGCGACAGCTCTCCCTCGTCGAGGCGCGGCACGAATTCGGCACCCAGACCCAGCGATGCCAGGCCGGTGGCGCCGAACAGAAGAGCGCTGGCCAAGAGCACGCGCTTGGGATGCGCAAGCACGCTCTCAAGGTGGCGCTGATAGAGCCGCTGCAGGCGACCCCAGATGCCGTCTTTGTGTCCGCCGCTGTGCCCGTCTTTGTGTCCGGCCCCGCCCGGCCGCAGCACCATCGAGGCGAGCGCGGGAAACACGGTCAGTGTGAACAACAGCGCGCCGAACAAGGCCAGCGCAACCGTCAGCGCCATCGGCTTGAACATGCGGCCTTCGACGCCTTCAAGCGCCATCAGCGGCAGGTACACAAGCAGGATGATGGCGACGGCAAACGTGACGGCGCGGGCGCTTTGCCCCATGGACTTGGCGATGGCCGCTGGCACCTGTTCGCGGGCATTTTTCGGCAGGGCCGCCAGGGCGACGATGGCCGCTTCCAGCATGACGATCGATCCGTCGACCAGCAGACCAAAGTCGATGGCGCCGAGCGACATCAGGTTTCCGACCACGCCCAGCCGCACCATGCCGATGACGGCGACGCCCATCGAAAGCGGGATCGCCAGCGCTGCGATCACGCTGCCGCGCAGCGTGCCCAGCGTCAGGAACAAGACCAGCACGACCAGCGCCGCGCCCTCGCTTAAGTTCACGAACACGGTCTTGAGCATGCGATCGATGAACTCGGCGCGGTCGTAGTACGTCGAGATGCGCACGCCGGCTGGCAGATCGCGGCCAATTTCATCGAGCTTTTTTTTGACGTTGTGTACGACCTGACGCGAGTTCTGACCGATCAGCATCATCACCGTGCCAGCGACGATTTCGCCCTTGCCGTGCTTGGTAACGACGCCGAAGCGCAGGGCCGGTCCCAGCTTGACGCTGCCAAGCTGCTTGAGCAGCACGGGCGTGCCATCTTTGTCCGTGGTGACGACGGTGTTGCCGATGTCGCGCAGGTCGCGATACTGCGCCTCGCCGCGGATGACGTACGACTCGCGATTCTTTTCGATGTAGCCGCCGCCGATGTTGGCGCTGCTCGATCGCAGGACGCTGTAGATCTTGCCCAGCGTCAGACGGTATTCGGCCAAGCGCTTGGGCTCGATGACGACCTGGTATTCCTTGGCTTCGCCGCCCATGGCGTTGACCTCGATGACGCCGGGCACGGATCGCAGGCGACGCGCGACTTCCCAGTCGAGCAGGGTGCGAAGCTCCATCGGGCTGTGCTTGCCATCGGTCGATTCCAGATAGAACTCATAGATCTCGCCGAGGCCCGTCGACACGGGGGCAAGCTCGGGCCTGCCGTACATCGGGTCGATGTCGGCTTCGGCATTTTTCAGGCGCTCGTTGACAAGCTGACGGCAGAACCAGACATCGCGATCGTCGTCGAAGATGACGGTGACAGCCGATACGGCGGTGCGGCTGACGCTGCGGATCTCGGTGACGCCAGGCAGGCCGTTCATCGCCATCTCGATGGGATGGGTCAGGTACTGCTCAACCTCGG
>CAZKOY010000340.1:0-2910 GCA_964554495.1 uncultured Myxococcales bacterium | reverse complement strand
TCGTGCTGGGTGGCCTGGCTGCCTTCGTCGCGTGGGGCCGCTTCAAGCGGGTTCCCATCGTGTCGCGCTAAACCGCTTCCACTTTCGTGTCCAACAACGGCGTTCATATGCAACCTGCGCTCAGTGCCGATCGAGCCTCTTACGTGCCATGTCTGTATCGAGTGCGTGGCGACGTGATATGAAGGGCCATGCCGCTTGGCTGGACGATGGCGGAAGCAAGGCAAAGCGTGTCGCGCAGCATGCTGCGTCGGCTGCTCCTGCAGCTTGCACCAACACCAGCCGACTTTGATCGCCTGTGCATCGACTTTGCACCGTATGTCCACGGGCGCTTCAGCAGCGGTATGGATCGGGTGAGTCAGACCAACCTACTTTTGCGCATGGCGCCGACCCATGATGTGCTGGCCGCGCTGCGCGAGCTTGCCGCGGATCAACGGGAGTTTGAGCAGCAGCTTGCTCAGGCGCAGGCCGACCCTCGCAATGCGCGAGAGTGTGAAATCGATGCACTGAGTCACCGTCTGGAAAGATGTTTGCTGGAGCGCGATCGTCTGCGCAGCGAGCGCACGACACTAGATGCTGGGGCGATCGATGCGCTGAACAAGCAGATCGTCGAGTTGAAGCGAGAAATCCGTCGCGGTCCACAGCTCAACGCGGGCGAGATTCTTGCGGATCGCTACATCCTCTGCGAGCTGATCGGCCGAGGCGGTTACGGCGACGTATGGCAAGCCCTAGACCGAAACCGACAGCGGTTTGTCGCTGTCAAAGTTCTGCATGGTCGACGAGAGGATCCGCGCAGCGTCGAGCGCTTTGAGCGCGGCGCCCGCACGATGCTGCAGTTGGACCACCCCCACATCGCCCGCGTACTTGAAGAGCCAGCCGACCATGACGATTTCCACTACTACGTCATGGAATACCTGGCTGGCGGTGATCTAGAGCATGCACAGACGAGAAGACGCATCACACAGGTGCAGGCGCTGCACGCGATTCTACAGGCGGGCGATGCGCTGCAATACGCGCATGCGCGCGGTCTGGTTCACCGCGATGTCAAACCGCAAAACATCCTGCTCAACAACAAGGGCGCGGCGCGCCTGACCGACTTTGACCTCGTGCTGGTTGATGACTCGACAGGGGGCACCGCAACGGGGGCTTTTGTCGGCACGATCCTATATGTGGCGCCGGAAGTGCTGGACGATGCCAGTGCAGCCGACGCTCGCAGCGACGTCTATTCGCTGGGAATGAGCCTGCTGTTTGTGTTGCTGGGTCGACCACTGCCGCGAAGTAGCAACCGCGACAGTCTGCTGCACGCCTGTCCGCAGGCAGAGCCGGCGCTGCTGAACATCGTGCAGCGCGCTACAGCCCCCATATCTGCCGAACGCTACGCCAGCGCTGCCGAATTCTGCGATGCGCTGCAAACTGCCTTGCGCAGGACCGAGAACAACTCTGGCCCTTGCGCCGGAAGCGCGCATGCGGCACCCATCCTGGCAGAGGCAGCCACCATGCCAGTCTTGGCGAACACAAGTCTATCCGGCTTGGCCGTACAACCTCTAGCCTCAGGCAGTGAATCTGGGAGCGTTTCCCCTTCGCAGCAAAGCCAAAGCCTAGTCGGCTTCGCGCTGCCGCCCCCGACCCGAGCATCCCTGCGTCGAATCGTATCCAGCGGCGCGCTAGGTGCGCTGGCGATAGGCTCACTTGCCGCAGGTTATTACTACGTTGCTCACATCCGGCAGCCCACGAAGGGATCGCTTCACGCTCTGTCGTTGAGCCGGGCTTCGACTCTGAACCCTACGCCTGAACCGAAGCTGGACACGCTACCGGCGACCCAGCCAAATGCGCCCGCAGCAATCGCCTTGCCGATGACGAATCCCGCACCGCCTGCGTCATCGAGAACACCTCTCACCGGCTCACCGAGTTCCCCTCCGACCGTAAGCGAACCTATCCAGCAGCCAAAGGCCAAAGCAGTGTCGCTATCCCGCGTGCCGAAGTCCTCCCTGCCAAGCAAGCGCGTGGCTCCATCTGTTCTGGATGACAGCACGGACATTCTGGGAATCAATGGCACCACAGCCACTAGCGCGTTCAGACGCACGACCAAGCCGACACGGACAGCATCTCTAGCGAATGAACTCAACGAAATCCTGAGCTCAGAGGGGCCAAGGGGGCGCGCATCCCAGCCAAGCAAGCCGCCCATCAAGGACACCGTCACGCACTCTGGCGAGCGCTTACAGGGCGACTCTTCCAGCGTGATGAAACAGGCGTCGGCCCACGGGGAGGCCAGTGTGCCCACGGTCGACGTCGATAACCGTCTAAGCGAGGCACAGATAGCGTATGTCAATAGCAACTATCAGACGGCGATAGAGTTGGCTCTAACCGTGCAGAAGGCAAGTCCTATGCGCGCTTGGCGAATCATTGGCAGTGCGGCATGCGTGTTGAAGGATCTGAAGCGCGTCAATGATGCATATCGACGGTTGGATGCGCCGGGTCGCCAGTACTTGACCTATGTGTGCCAGCGAAATCAACTGATGCTTGTTGGCACGCAATTCAAGCCGCTTGAGTAACCCGCACCCGCTTTTTTCGGCGGCAACTTCGACTATTCCCCGTCAAGGAAATACTGCGATACCCACTGAATCAGTTCAGTTCTTCGCTGCCCGGTGGTATGGCCTGTCATCGACAGATCGTGCTCCACACGGCCGGCTGAGTGCCATAATAGGAATAGGCGTTTTCTTTGCTACGTAGCCCAGCTAGAAACTCAGGCGCCGCACTTGCCCCTCGTGCCTATCTTCCATTGCTGCACTCGCTCTCTTCGCCATTTCGTCCGCCTGGTTGCAGTGGAATCTAACACCCCTTTCTTAATGTATAAACACCTGTCAGCGCGCCCGCCGCTCCATCAGGCTGCGCAAGGGGGCGGTTGCCAGCATG
>CAZKOY010000339.1:225-2924 GCA_964554495.1 uncultured Myxococcales bacterium | reverse complement strand
CTAGCACCAAACGCTCGGACACCCCGATCCGGGTGATTTGAGTGATGTCATTTTAGGTGGGCGATTCTGCGGCTACACGCTTGCGCTCGCTTGCGAGCCCAGATCCGCGAGTCTAAACAACGCTCCCCATGACGCGGGCGGACTCGACTCGACGGCGGCAAACGCAGCGCGACCAGGCGCTGCGGGACTTGAAGACGCGCAGCGACCTGGCTGTGGATGCTCTGGACGAAGGGCAGCGCTGGCTCCTGTACGCCGCGCTGAACCTGCTGGCGCTGCTGCAGCCCGTGCCCGAGCTGCGTCGGGTCGTGGGATTCCTGCTATGCCACTGCGGCCTGGGCCTCAAGCTCCAGGCGGTCGCCGCCGCTTTGCAGCTTTGCCCTCGGGCGCTCTCGACGCTGAAAAAGACTCCGCCGGCCGACCTTCTGCGCTCGCTCCGCTCTACCCCGCCGGGCAAGCAGCCCAAGCTCCGCCCCGAGCATGTGGGCGCGGTGGCGCGCTTCCTGGTCGACCATCCCCAGGCTCAGCTCAGCCAGGTGCTCCAGTTCGTACGCAAGCAGCTTGGGGTGTCGGTCAAGCGCCACGCACTGCGGCGCTTCTTTCTGCGCTACAGCCTCGGTGAGTTGAATAAGGAGCGGGTATCTGCCCGCCCCCTTTTTGCGGTCACTCTGCCTTCGGCGGCGCCTTTGTCCTGATGCGCCAGGCGGTTCGGCTGGACCGCTTGGCTCGACGATTTCTGGGCTGCCTCGGTGCCGACCGCGCCAGCCGCCTCTGCCTTTCGCTTTTCTTCAAGGCCGTGCTGGGTATCCAGCGCATCTTTCACTTTTCGACGCTGCAAGACCCCGGCCTGGCGATTCTGACCGGCGGTCGCAAGGTCCTGTCGCGGGAGCAGCTCGGCTCGTGGCTGCGTCAGGTTCCCACCCGCGCCGTGCAGGCTCTGCTGCGCGACAGTGAGCCCACGGTGCCTCGGCACCCCGAGCACACCATCAGCGTCGATGAGCACTGCGTCCCGCGTTTTACTCGCAAGTTTCGGATCAAGAAGGGCTACCACACCATCCGCAACAAGTTCATGCCGGTGGAGAAGCTGTTCTTCAGCTTCCACCTCGGGATGCGCTCGCTGCTGTCCCTGATCGTCACCCGCGGCAACGGCAAGCTGTGCCTTCTGGCCCACAAGCTCCGCGACCGTCTGCGACCCCGCGTGCGAGGTGCCACCGTATACCTGCTGCTCGACGCCGGCGCGGCTCAAAATACCGACTCCCTGCTGCGGCTCGTCGAGGTTCCCGACCAGATCACCATCGTGCGTACTCCGCGTCGCCCCGCTTATCGACGCCAGTGGGAAAAGCTGCCCGCCTCGGCCTGGCAGCGGCTTGAGGAGCCGGGTCCCTACAGCGCAGCGCCGCCCAAAGTGATCCACGTGGCTCAGACGGTCACCCAGCTTCGCGACACCCGCCAGCGGCCCGGCCGCAGCTATCCGGTGCGCACCATTATCGTTCGAGAGGCGGCTCGCCGAGGCAAGGAGCGCTGGCATGCCTTGTGGGTCTTCGGCGACGACACCACTCCCCCCTACAAGCTGGTGGAACGCTACCGGCAGCGCCAACACCACGAGCAGCGGTATCGAATCTTGCTTCACGACGCCTTCGTCGACACCGCCCCCTCGGGCTACAACAAGCGCAGCCGCAATCCCACCAAGCCCGGCTTCCTGCAAAACGCCCTGCCGTTGTACGCTTGGCTTTGCGGCCTGGCCACCGACGCCTTGGAGCGCCTGGGCCGTCGTCTGGGCAACCGCTTCCTGCATGCCCACCCGCGGACTCTGCGTCGCTACTGGCTCTGCATCCCGGCGGAGCTGTACCTGCTGGGCACCGACCGCCTGCTGGTCGTGCTGCGCGTCAAACGCTTGCGCTCGCTGTGGGAGGCGCTGATTCGCCGCGCCAACGCCGACCCCGTGCGCATCCCCTGGCTACAGAATCGCAAGCTGCTGCTGGCTTTGGACAAAAAAATCGCTCGTCCAAAATCGGCAGGGCTCAACGATCCCGCGACGCGGGAGCCGGGCGTTTGGTGCTAGGGCTGGGTCCTGCACCAGGCTGTTGCTCCGACCGCAACAATGGGTGCCGCCGTGCGCCGCAGCGGCGCGGGCCGACCCGGGGCTTCGCGACCTGCGGACCGCTCTGCTATGACTACGGCTCACTCGTTCAAAAGAGGCACCTCGATGATGGGCAAGATCTCCTGGCTCTGCGCGCTCTTTCTGTCCCCGCTCGGCTGCGGCTCGCTGTTCGGCCAAAATACGCCGCAGCCGCCGCCCACCGCCGCCGCCATCAGTCCGGCGGTCTCGGTCCCATCGGGGCTGGACTGCTCAAATGCCGGCGCGCAGCCGATCTCGGCGTCGTGGGATGTAAAGCCGATTCAGCTCGACAGCGGCACCGCGGGGGCGACGACCGAGTTCTCCAACCAGGAGCTGCTGACCAACACCGGAGGCTCGCCCACCGACTGTTACTATACCCCGGGCGGCTCAACGAGCTCGATCGCCGGATTGAGCCTGCGCCCCGGGCTGTGGCAGATCACCCTGACCCACACGATTCCCGGCTACCCTAACCCAATTGTGTGCACCCGGCAGCTCGTGCGCGGCGTCAACCAGATTGCGTTTGTCATCAGCGAGCTGACGGTCGGCTGACAGTATCGACGCTGACATCGCTGTCAGCATACGA
>CAZKOY010000339.1:0-215 GCA_964554495.1 uncultured Myxococcales bacterium | reverse complement strand
GGCGCGGCAAGCCCGTGAAGGCGAAGACTTTGCCGCGGTGGCACGGGCCTTGAGTAAGCTGGACCCATGAAAACTCTTCCCCTTGTCGCGATGATCCTGATTCCCTGGCTGGCCGCCTGCAACACCACCCCGAGCGGCGGCCTGACCGACCTCGGCGGCCGCGTTCCGCAGAAGCACCGCCCGACGGCCGCCGCCTGCTCGATGACCCGCGCCCC
>CAZKOY010000338.1:0-2943 GCA_964554495.1 uncultured Myxococcales bacterium | reverse complement strand
GAGCCCCCTCCCGATCCGCTCGTCGCGCTGGATCCGCTGCCCGTCGATCCGCCGCTGCTTCCTGCGCTGCCGCTGCCCGTGGTCCCCGTGCCTGTGGGGGGCGATGAGTGCTCGGCCTCCATCGGATCGACGAGCGGCGATGGCATGCCGCCCGCCGTCGTCGGCTGCTCTGGCTGGCCGTCGCGCGGCTTCTTTTTGCTGCGCGCGTCCGCTTCCTCGCTGTTCAAAACGGACGCACACAGCAGAGTCCACAGGCACAGCCGCCGCCAAGGCACGATCCCTCGCTCGATCCCAACAGCACGCACGCGCCGATCATATCGCGCCCGTACGGCGCGCTATCGGAAATTGCTGCGTCGCCGCGGGGTGTTTTTGGTATGCCGTTTCGCACGCGCCGCGCAAGCCGGCGGCCCGCAACACTTTTGGGGGTGCCAGGGGCCGGTCGGAAGGCATACACTGCCGCCGCTTTTGCAGAAGGAGAGTCTATGGACCATCGATTCCCCAGGACACGTTCGCGACGGAGCCTCGGTTGGCTGGGCTCGCTGCTTCTTTCAGGCAGCCTGCTCGGCGGTTTTTTGGCGGCGACGTCTGCGCAGGCGCAGGACATCGCGTCGTTTGAAAAGCGCACCACCGTCAAAGTGCTTGCCAACGGCCTTACGCTGGTCATCGTCGAGCGGCCTGAGGCCCCAGTCTTTTCCTACTTCACGCACGTCGATGTCGGCGGTGCGCAAGAAGGGGTGGGACAGACCGGCATGGCGCACATGTTCGAGCACATGGCGTTTAAGGGCACGGACCGCATCGGCACCAACAACTTTGCCCTGGAAAAGCTCGCCGTCGACAAGGTGGAAAAGGCCTATCAGGCCTATGACGCCGAGCGCCGCAAGCCCTATGGTCGTGACGCCGCCAAGCTGGCCCAGCTTGAAAAAGACTGGCGCGCTGCCATGGAGGCCGCCGAAAAGTTTGTCGTGCAGAACGAGTTCGGCGAGATCGTCGATCGCGTCGGCGGCACGGGTCTCAATGCCTTCACCAACAGCGACGAGACCGGATACTTCTATTCGCTGCCGTCAAACCGCGTCGAGCTATGGGCATACCTGGAATCTGAACGCATGAAGCGCCCGGTGATGCGGCAGTTCTATCAAGAGCGCGACGTCGTCAACGAAGAGCGGCGCATGCGCACCGATTCGAACCCCATCGGCCGCCTGATCGAGCAGGCGCTGGCCGCGGCCTATACCGCGCACCCCTATGGTCGGCCCGTCGTCGGCTGGCCTAGCGATCTGCAGACCTGGTCGGCAAGCGACGCCCTCAAGTTTTGGGAGGCGTACTACGTCCCCGCCAACATGGTCGTCGGCTTGGTCGGCGATGTGAAAGCGGCGCAGGTGATGCCGGTGCTTGAGTCGTACTTTGGTCGCCTGCCCAAGGCGGCCAAGCCTGCACCGCTGGGCAGCGATGAGCCACCGCAGTTTGTCGAGCGCAGCGTGACCATGCGCGCCAAGGCGCAGCCACTTTACGCCGAGGTCTATCACCGCCCCGACTATCACCACCCCGACAACGCCGTGTACAACGCCATTGCGGACCTGATGTCGTCGGGCCCGACCTCGCGCTTGTATCGCTCGCTGGTGCGCGATCAAAAGCTCGCCGCCGCTGCGCAGGGGGCACCGACCTTCCCCGGTTCGAAATATCCCAGCCTGTTTTTGTTCTTCGCCATCCCGACGCCGGGCCACAGCGCGCCCGAGCTTCGCACCGCCATTCATCGCGAGATCGAGCGCCTCAAGAACGAGCCCGTCAGCGACGAAGAGCTCAAGATGGTGAAGACACGCGCCAAGGTGAACCTCTTGCGCAGCCTGGAAAACAACCAGGGCCTGGCCATCGCCTTTGCCAAGGCGCAGCAGCGCTACGGCGACTGGCGGCAGGTCTTCCGCAACGTCGAAGAGATCGAGCGCGTCAGCAAGGAAGACATTCGCCGCGTCGCATCGCAGGTCTTCGTCGACAGCAACCGCACCGCGGCCTGGATCGAGAGCACGGCGCCCAGCAAGCCCGCCGCGCCCGCCGCGCAGAAAGGAGGCACGCCATGAACCGCATCACTTCTTCTTCGACCGCGATCGCCGCGGCAGCGCGGGGCGGTCTGTCCAGCCTGCTGGCCATTGGTGTCTTGGCTGCCAGCCTGCTTGGCTCGACGGCACACGCGGTACCGGTGCAGACCGACTGGAAAAAGATCAAAGCCGCGCCGCTGCGCGACTTTAAGCCGCAGCAGCCGACGCGCATCCAGCTTGAAAACGGCCTGGTGATTTTCCTGCAGCCCAATCCTGAGCTACCGCTGATCACCGTGCTCGGCGACATCCAGGGCGGCAGCCGCGACGAACCGGCGGACAAGATCGGCCTGGCCGGCCTGTACGCGGCGACGCTGCGCTCGGGCGGGATCCAGGGCAAGACCGGCGACCAAGTCGACGACTTCCTGGCGGCCCGCGCCGCCCAGCTTGTGTGGAACGACGACGTCGACAGCGTCAAGCTGCGCATGAACTGCCACAAGAACGACTTCAACGACGTGCTCGGCATCGTCGTCGAGATGCTGCGCACGCCGCAGTTCGCCCAGGACAAGCTGGACCTGGCCAAGCGACAGGCCTTCACCGGCATCTCGCGGCGCAACGACGATCCCATGGACATCGCCGAGCGCGAGTCGGAAAAGCTGGCCCTGGGCGCCAGCCACCCGCACGCTCGCCAGCCCGAGTACGCCACGCTCGCCGCCGTCAGCCGCGAGGATCTTCAGGCCTGGCACCGCGCCCACGTGCAGCCCAACCAGTTCATGCTTGGCATTACGGGTGACTTCGACGCCGCCGCCATGGAAGCTACGCTGCGTCGGCTGTTTTCTGCCTGGCCCAAGGGACCGACGCCGGCCGTCGCCAACATCCCGTTCAACCCGACGCAGCCCGGCCTGTATCTGGTGAACAA
>CAZKOY010000337.1:0-2948 GCA_964554495.1 uncultured Myxococcales bacterium | reverse complement strand
CGGTGTTCGCCTTCAGGGCGGCCTTGGCGATGCCATCAACCGCGCAGGGTAGCCCGTTGTCTGGGACCTGAGTGCCGCCGGTCGCGGTCGTGGTGTTGAATCCCTGCGAAATGCCGGCGAATGCGCGACCGCCGTTCAGCGCAGAGGCGTGCGTGGGTAGCGAGACGTAGTGATCATCAGACGTGCTGATGTTGACCACCACGTATCCGCCGGGGATCGCAGTCGCCGGATCGGGCGTAAGGCTGCGCGTAAGGAAGCCGCTGATCAGAGTCGCGGCAGTCTGAGAAGAACCGGTAGCCATGGGTCGATGCTCCTACTTGTAGAGGTCCGGGCTCTGCCGCGCGACGGCGCACTGAGCAGCAGCCAGTTTGTCAAATGCGGTCTTGCCCGGCTGATCCTTGGCCATCTCGCTCGCCTTCTTGCTAAGCGCGAAACCGTGCAGGATCGCCGACTGATTGCCGGCGCGCACAGTCGGCGCGACTTCGCTATCCGACAGCGCGACCGGATTCTTTCCGACCGGGGCGCCCGCTTGGGTCATGCGCGACATGGTGGTCCTTTCCGGGAACTTGCTCACCAGCGCACGAGCGCGCTCGATGCTGTTGCCACTGAGAGCGAGATACTCCTTGGCATCCGCTTCGCCGACGCCGCGGTCCTTGGCAAATGCGACATACTCGCGCTCCTCGTAGGCGGACAGCTTCTTGCCCATCGCGCCGACTTGCCCGGTCAGGCTATCGACGAGTTTCTGCACGGCGGGATCCAGCGAGGCGTCCTGATTGATCTTCTTCGCCATGCTCGCCGACTTATCCGAGGACGAGACCTCGTCGTCGTCCTTCTTGGCGTCGCCGTCTGCCATCTTGCTCATGGCGTCGTGTTCGATCTTCAGATCGCCCATCGCGCGCGCCATCTCGGAGCGGATCTCCTTGGGGTCGTCCGTCTCTGCCATGTACGCGGCAAACGCCTTGCGCATGGATTCGACCGCGGAACCGTCGCCGTCCTCGCCCATGCCGTGCTTCTTGAGTTTCTCTTTCAGGTGATCAGGGATCATGTCTTTCCTCAATGCATGGGCTGCGACAGTGCGCCGCCCCAGGTTGATTAGCGTGCCGTTTTGAAACGCGACACCGACCGCGGACACGTTCAGCAGGTTGTAGCCGATCGGTCGTTCTTGCTCGTCGGTGTCTTCTTTACTGAACAGCGGCGACAGTTGCTCCATGTTGGGCAGTGCTTGCATACCCAACGGAGTCACTTCGCACTTGAATCCCCACAGCCCGTCCGCAGACTCGATCCGCGGAAACTTGGCGCGCAAGGCTGCGATAAGGTCTACGGGGTCAGGCGGTAGCGCGCGCGGGTCTTGGCTCCAGAACTCGACAACGCGCCCCTGCCAGATGACAGCCAGTGCGTTGTAGTAAGCAAGGTTCTGCTCTGGCGTCTGCACGGCTTCTGCCCCGACTGCGGCAAGGTGCCGATAATCAAGGGGCAGCCGGCGCATGCTGTAGACGCGCGCAAAGTTGTGAACGATCTGCTTGAGGTTCGCTTCGTTGAAATCGAAGTCCACCCCGTTTTGCGTCTTGGGACCGGGCGTCATGAACCGGTCCCACTTGCCTACACCACAACTGCCGTCGTATGGCTCGGTTAGTTCGCCATCGCTGAGACGGATCGCAGGCATATGCTAGACGGCGATGAGTTGATCGACCACAATCAGGAAGTTAACCGAACTACCGCTGAGGTTTTCGATCCGCACATTGCCGCCACTCGCGGCGATGTTGATGCTTGCGGGCGTCGCCAGCGTCGTGCTGTAGCCGGTGTAAGTTGCGCCGTTGAACGTGGTCACGCCGTTGTCGGCAAAGGACGCCGTTGCATACGAGGAACCCGTGGCGCCCACCGCGGTCACTTGAATGCGTCCGCCCTTGCTGCCAATAGCGATATCATAGGTGCCGCTGTTAGCGATCTGCTTGGCAATTACGCGATTGCGCACGTTCATGGTCGCCGACACGGCGTCTGCCTCTAGCGTGCGCTGTTGACCGCCTGCGCCAACAAACACGGCGCCCGTGTAGCTGGTCGTCTCTACGACCTGCACTTTGGTCGCCACTGCAGCGACCGACGACCCCGTCAAGTACAGCGAGGAAGCATTGACGGTGCCCGGAGCTGTATCACCCAGGGTCCCCGGCGAGGCGGGATCAAACACTGCGCCGCTTGACGACTTCAATGTGAACGTCGTCGAGGTCGTCCCCCAATCAATAGCGCCCGTAGTGTCGCAGCCGTACATCTTATTGGCATTGCTTCCACCGGCGCTAGCGTAGACCTCAAGCCCCGTGCCAAAGCCAGGATCAACCGCAAGCCAAGCGCCGGACTGCACCATGTAGACGCCGTTCTTGCTGTTGCTCTGACCTAGCGCAGCCACAAGATCGCCGGCAACCACGGAGACGCTATCGACGGTCTGCGCGCCGGATAGCGTCAGGTTGCTGGTAGACAACGCAGCGACGCGAATGCGCACCGGCTGTGCATGCACACTAGTCTTTGCCATGACTTAGACCTCCCCGATGATGACGTAGGCGCTGCCGGTGTACTCGACAATCATCGACCCGTACGCGCGCGAAAACGACGCCGTGGGGTTGCCGTTGATGTTCTTGCCGTTGCCGTCAAGCGTAATGGTGTTTGCGCTGCTGGTCTTGTTCGTCGCACGGAACCGATAGCCGGTGTAGACGGCTTCAGGCAGCGTGATCGTGATGACTCCGCCCGACGGATCGACGTAGCCTACACGGTTGCTGTTCGCCGCCGATGGTCCGCCCGTGGTCAGAGTCACGCTCGCGCTAATCGACTGCCCGCCGACTTCTTCAAGACCGGCAACCGCTAGGGTGTCTGCCTGAAGGTAGTTTTTCAGTTCATAGGGAGTTGCCATTGCTATTCCTCAGCCGTTGCCGGCTCTGGGTTGTTTGCGTCCCCGTCCGCAG
>CAZKOY010000336.1:0-2955 GCA_964554495.1 uncultured Myxococcales bacterium | reverse complement strand
TTCACTGCGATCTGAAGCCCGAGAATGTCTTTGTGCTTAAGCAGGGGGCACAGGGGAGCAATCAGGACTTTGTGAAGATTGTCGACTTCGGGATCGCGACGTCGCTGAATCAAGATCAGGGGCCGCTCTTGCCCGATCTGAAAGGCGTGGCCGGGTCTGCCAAGTCGGGGGCAACGCTGGTTGATCCGCAGGATGCCAACCGCACCGTGACCGGCGGCATCGTCGGAACTCCGCCGTATATGGCGCCTGAACAGGTGCGCGGGCAAGCCTTGGACTTTCGCGTCGATCAGTACGCGCTGGGCTGCATCCTGTACCAGCTTCTGTGCGGCAAGACGCCGTTTGATGGCCCAAATATGAATGCGATCTTGATGGGCCACATCTTCGATCCAGTGCCGGCTCTGTCGACGCATGGGGTGACGGTTTCGCCGACGCTGGAAGCGATTGTCAAACGCCTGCTGGAAAAAGATGTCGCGGCGCGCTACGGCGCGATGCTGGATGTCGAAGCAGTGCTCGCCACCGAGATTGAGCTTCTGCAGCTTCGTCGCGGAGAGAAGACAGCGGTGCCGCGTGCTCTGGCCAGCACGCTGGGTGTCGAGGGCAAGTCGAATGCACTGTTCGTCTTTGGGCGGCAAGTGCCCTTGTGGCTGTTCGGCTCGCTGATGGCGGTCGTACTGCTTGGTGCGGGGCTGGCGGCGTATCAGATGCTGCGCCCGCGCGAGGTGCGACGCGAGCTGCAGCCAGGGGAGCTACAGGCGCTGCGCAAGCAGGCTCTTGCTGTGCTGCGCGAGGCTTTGAAGGCGACGCAGCCCGACGCGACGGCACGACGGGTGGCCGCGCTTTCGGCTCTGGGCCAGTCGCACGATGTGTCCCTGCGTGCGGACCTGGAAGCCGAGCTGCAAGCGGCCGTCGAGCGCAAAGACGCGGAAGCACAGAGCGCAGCGGCCGAAGCACTGGGCAACCTGGGGGACGCGGCGGCCATTCCCAAGCTGGCTGCGCTGCTCGACACAAGTCAAGACAGCTCGGTCCGGGCCAGTGTCGCGAGCAGCCTGCGTCAGCTTGGCGATGCGCGTGGACTGTCGACGCTGAATGCCATGATCGATAGCAAAGACAGCGAGGCCCAGCTTCGGGCGGCGATGCTGCTTTGCGAAGGGGCCAGCGGGCGCTCGCAGAGCGTGCTGGTTGCGCTGAGCAAGCAGGAACAGGCTTCATCGGCCCTGCGCATCAGTGCCTTGTTTTGTCTGGCGCAGGTCGCGCATCCGACGGCGCGCAGTGAGGCACGCCAAGCTCTTTCAACGCTGGTGCGCGGAAAAGGCCCGCTGGCCGAGCGCGTGACGGCAGCCGCACGACTCGGTGATTTGGGGGATGACACGGGCCGCGATTTCTTGCGCATGCAGGTCAAGCGACCAGGTCCAGTGGCCGATCAGCTTCTGGCTGCGCGCCTGCTAGCCGGGCCCGAAGAAGCGCAGGCAGTGGGCCTTTGTCGGCGGGTTGTCAGCGAAAAAGCCGGCGAGCCAGGCACGCGTCAAGTCGCCGCCGAAGGCCTGGCCGCAGGGGGCGATCTGTTCGATGCGCGCCTGCTGGGCGAACGCCTGGCGGCTGCCGAGCCAGCACCGGTACGCGAGAGCAGCGCGGCAGCGATCGTGCTACTGGCGGCGCAAGATCCGTCGACGCTCTCGGAAGCCTCGCTCACTTGGGCGCGAGGCGCGCTGCAAGACAAGAGCGCGCTTTCTCGCTTGGCGGCGGCTGCGGCTCTTGGCGATGTGCAGGGTGCGGGGGCCGTGCAGCTTCTTGCGGACATGCTGCGCGACAACGATGCGGCGGTGCGTCGCGGTGCCGCGCGGGCCTTGGGGCGACGCAAAGAAAACGAGGCCTTGAGCGCCTTGCTGTCGGGGCTCGACGATGCCGATCCCGAGGTTCGGGCCGAGACGATTCGCTCGCTCGGGCAGATCGCCGAGAGCGGGCGCAAGCGCGTAACCCCGGAATCGAGCGCAGCGGTGATGAAGCGCCTCAAGGTGCTGGCGGCTCAAGGATCACGGATCGAGCAGGCTCTTGCCGCGTCTGCGCTGCTTAACTTGGGCGAGTCAGGACAGAGCGAAAAGCTGCGCGGGCTGTCCCGCTCAGACGATGTCGAAGTGCGCAAGCTGGTTGTCGAGCAGGCTCGTGGGGACGAGGGGATCTTGCTGCAGGCGCTATCCGATTCAGCAAGCATCGTACGCTTTGCCGCAGCGCGTCGCTTGGCTGAGCAAGGGGACAAGCGCGCTGAGCCGGTCTTGCGTGAAGTGCTAGACAAAGGCGGACGCGACTCTCTGATTGCGTATGGTCTGCTGCGCAAGTTGGGCGTTGCTGCCGACGGACAGAAGGCTCTTGCTGAGTCCTTGAGCGCGACGGAGGCTCCGAAGTCTGCAGCGGAGAGCGAGCAGCGCTTGGCGCAGATCGAAGCACTCGGCCGCGTGCCCATCGACGTCGCTCTTCCTGCACTGCGTCAGGCCTCGCGCGATGCCTCACCCGACGTTCGCCGCGCCGCCATCGGTGCCTTAGCAGAACAGTACAGAAACGGCCGCAGCCCGGATGTGTTGGCGACGCTGCGTCGCATGCTGACCGACAGCGATCCCGGTGTTCGCGCTCGCGCTGCAGCCCTGGTGGCAAGCCTTAGCCGCGAGGGCTCTGCTCCCCTAGACCGCGAGGCAACGGCGCCATCGACCGAGGCTACAAGCCCAGCACGGCAGCCATCACCAGAGAGCGTGGGATCTGCCGCTGGCAAGACCACGGATGCAGCGACTTCTTCCGGGGTCATGGATGCAGGAAGCGGCGAGCCCACAACGACACCGAACGGCAAGCCCAGCGGTGACGCGGATCAAAAAGGCGAGGCGGATCCCACAGCCGAAAAAGCCAGCAGCAAGGCCAGCCAAGCCGAACAACTTCTGCGCAGCGGCTTGGAATCCTTCAGTCGTCGCG
>CAZKOY010000335.1:0-2962 GCA_964554495.1 uncultured Myxococcales bacterium | reverse complement strand
CGCAGCGCATTCCTCCGACGACGCGATGCGGCGTTGGCTTGGCTTGGCGGTGGGATATCACTCGGCGCGATACCTGGATCAGATCGTGGCGTTCAAGACGGTGGCGGGGCCGGGCGGCGTGGATGGCCTGCCGGCGCTGTATGTCTGGGAGGTCGCGCACTGCCGAGAGCCCGACGGCATGCGGTGGGCGTTCATCGTCTGGGATGTGTCTGGGGGCGGTGTGCGCTTTCGCGACTGCGCCGATCGCGACGAAGCCATGGCGCTGTACGCACTACCGACGGAGCGGGGCATCGCGGCAGTTCAGGGTTGCCCTGGCGTGTATCTACGCCGCTCGGCACAGACCGCGTAAGGCGCTTTCCTGCTTCAGTCTCGCAGCTTCCGTTCCCACTCTCGGCGTCGATCCGCCGAGAGCCTCTGAATCTCCAATTCGCTCTGCGTGTCCAGACGATGGCGCCCTTTCTCCCAGCGAATCGGCTTCCGCCAGCCTGGCGGCGGCCGCTCAATAAACGACCAGCGGGCCTGCAGGGCGGCGATCTCGATCTGGCGATCGCCATCGTCCCCGCTTGCCAGTCGCCGCGCAGTCGTTGCTTGCCCAAGCGCTGCTTGCTTCAGCGCAAAGGCAGACTCTGCCTGCAATTCCGAGCGCATGCTCCTGACGCACATATCAGAGATGGGTAGCCATCGCTGTCTCAGTGCTCCGAGTCGAAGCGCGTCCCAAGCCGCATGATCATCAGCGGGCGGGGCGCGGTCTGCCGCGGGATTGCTCAGCAACGGCTTGGCGATACTGGTCGACGCCGCGCTGGCTGGACTGCCCGAGGTCGCGCGCTGTTCTTCAGGGGATGTCACGTCAGAGGCGGAGCGCTTGCCCTCTGCTGCCAACTGCTCTGCTTCCATTGCCTGGGCGTTGGCTGCCACTAAGCCGGCGATTACGGTGCCCACGGTCTTCAACAGAGAGCGATCCCGCCTCAGCGTCTCTTCTGCGCTCTGGGCGCGTTCGTCGGCCTGCTTGCGCAGCAAAGCGTTCTGGCTGCGCTCAGTTCGGAAGGCTTCTGCTGCTTCCTGTTTCGCGCGCTGGACTGCCTGCCCGGTCTCTTCTGGTACGCGTTCCAAGGCTGCTTGGAGCGCGCTGTTTCTAGTCTTCAGCCTGTTGTTCTCGGCGCTTAGGTCATCGACCTGTTGTTCCAGCACGCGCAGCAACTGGGCGAGATCCTGACGCGGTGACGGCTCGCGCCGATTGGACGACTGGGCAAGCTTCATCAGCGCAATCGTGTCGCGATGCGACTGGATGCACTCTTGCAACTCAGCGATCAGCCGGTCCTTTTCACTGTTGCTCGCCCGGGCGATTCGAAGAGACTCCCGCAGGCGATCCTCCGTCGGCACAGACACAGGGATCTTCGCCCCCCCGTTCTGCGGGACGCTGCTCGCTGTTGGCATGCGCGAGGTTGTGGTCGCAGCACTGCGCACACGCTCAACCTCTGCCACCGCGGTGTCACGTTCCTGCTTCAGCCGTTCAACAGTCGCCTCTAGCAATCGCGCACGGCGGTCGTTGCGCGCTTGGCGTGTGCCGACACCACGGCGCAGATGGTGCGCCCGCACGCGACAGTTCACACCACAGTAGCGATGATCCGCGCGCGTCCCGATCGCCAACGCATCGCCACAAACCACGCAGACTTTGGGTCGCATGCTCAAGCCCCCCGGCACAGACAGCCGTTGCCATCATACCTCGGGCAATTGTTGGCGGACAGGTCGCGCACGGCACCCATCGCGGATGGCGATCGGCGTGCTTCAGAAGCGCGCTAGAAGGACTGTGGACAGGTGATTGGAAAGCGGGGTGGCGTCAGCCGCTGGCCAGCAGATCGGCGACCGTTGCGGGGTGCCAGCGCCCCCCACGAGGTGGGAGGAGCCCTTCGCGTGTAAGACACGCGGCGATCTCGCGATAGCTCCGACCATCACCGCGCAAGGTGCGGGCCCGCAGGAGAACGCTTGTCCGGCTCGCGTCCGTGCCATGGGTCAGCAGAGCGCGCACAGTCGCCGCATGCCACTCGCCTCCGCGTGGGGGAGCGTAGCCATCGCGGCGCAGGGCAGCGCCAATCTTCCGCAGGCTCAGACCCCGCGCATGCAGCACTCGTGCATGGTCGGCGGCTTCGTCCTGGTCGCAGACGAACACGCGCTTTTCGGGACGCTTGTACGAGCGCGGCGTGTGCTGGCCAGCACGTTGTAGGATGACCCCGATCACGCGGCCATGCCACACGCCACCCCGACGGGCGGGGATGCCCTCTGCCGTCAGTTTCTCAGCGATGGCGCGGTGTCCCAATCCGTCCGCGTGCAGGGCGATGACCCGTCGGACGACGGCTTGTTCCTCGGGGACTTCGACCATCGTCCGTCGCCCTTTATCATCCAATTGATTGGAATATCGTAGCCCATATGCTGGAGTCCCAAGCGCAATCCCCTGCGCTCGCATATGATGCATCGCTTCCCGTGTTCGCTCCGAGATAATCTCTCGTTCAAACTGTGCGTAATTCGCAAGCGTCAACATCTGCATTCTGCCCGCAGCGCTATGCGTGTTCACCATGCCGCAGACAGACAGCAGGTGAAAGCGATCCCGCGCGAAATACTGTTCAACCAGGAAGCATAGATCGCGCACCGATCGCGTCAGCCGATCCAGCTTCGCCACGACGATCGTATCGGCGCGCCCGCGCTCCAGCATGCGCAGGGCCGCCTGAAGTCCGGGCCGCTCTAGCGTACTCCCCGAGATTCCCTCGTCTGCCTTGATATCAAGAAGAGTGATCCCGTGCAGCTTGCAGTATAGTTTTAGCTTATCCCGTTGTGCGTCAAGACTTACCCCCTCCGACGCTTGTTCAAGAGTGCTTACCCGGATGTAACCGACCGCTATGCGTGTGTTGTTCTCATGCTGTGTACGTGTATGCATGAGGCACGTCGTATGCTATGTCGGTGTTCCCTT
>CAZKOY010000334.1:0-2975 GCA_964554495.1 uncultured Myxococcales bacterium | reverse complement strand
TCATCCCAACATCCCCCCCAACTCCCTCATCCCCTCCTGAATCTCTGCTTCCAGCTTGGCCAGGGTGGCCAGGATTTCCTGGGGGGTACGGTGTTGCACTTCTTCGTGTACGACTTCTTTGTAGCGGTTCAGGCTGAGGTCGTAGCCTTGGGCGGCGATGTCTGACTTGGGGACGCAGAAGGACTGCGCGGTGCGCGGGCGAGAGCGTTCAAGGGAGTCACGCTCTGTCCAGCGGGTCAGGACGTCGGGCAGGTTGTTCTTGGCGTGCTCTTCGGCGGTCAGCGCGGCCTGCGGCACCGGGCCCAGCTTTTCTTCGGGCAGAAGCGGCTGGCGCTTGTCGTCCAGGCTCCAGCCGTCTTGATCGACGTCGTAGAACCAGACGTGGTCGGTTCCGCCCGAGTTCGTCTTGGTGAACAGCAGAATCGCGGTCGACACGCCGGCGTACGGCTTGAACGCGCCGCTGGGCAGCGAGATCACGGCGTCGAGCTTTTGATCCTCGACGAGGATCTGGCGAAGCTCTTTGTGCGCCTTGCTGGATCCGAACAGCACGCCATCGGGCACGATGACGGCCGCGCGTCCGCCGGGCTTGAGCAGGCGCAGGAACAGCGCCAGAAACAGAAGCTCGGTCTTCTTGGTCTTGACGACCTTCAGCAGATCCTTGGAACAGCTCTCGTAGTCCAGCGACCCCGCGAAGGGCGGATTGGCCAGGACCAGCGTGTACTTTTCTTCTTCGCCGGCGTGATCCTGCGCCAGCGAATCGCGGTAGGTGATGTCGGGGTTTTCGACGCCGTGCAGCAGCATGTTCATGCTGCCGATGCGCAGCATGGTGCTATCGAAGTCGAAGCCGTGAAACATCTGGTGGTGGAAGTGATCGCGCAGCTTGGTGTCGCGGAAGATCTGCGGGTGGTGCTGGCGCAGGTATTCGCCCGCCGCCACCAGAAAGCCGCAGGTGCCGGAAGCCGGATCGCAGATGACATCCTTGGGCGTCGGCGCCGTTAGCTCGACCATCAGGCGGATGATGTGGCGCGGCGTGCGGAACTGACCGTTCTGCCCGGCGCTGGCGATCTTGCCCAGCATGTACTCGTACAGGTCGCCCTTGGTGTCGCGATCTTCCATGGGCACGTGGTCGATCAGGTCCACCACCTTGCCCAATAGCGCGGGCGTCGGAATGGTGAAGCGCGCGTCCTTCATGTGGTGCGCATACGTCGACCCGTCACCGCCCAGCGTGCGCAGAAACGGAAAGACGTGATCGTCGACAACACCGAACATCGAGCGCGGCTCGAAGTTCTTAAAGCGCGACCAGCGCAGATCTTCGTACGGCCGCCCCTTGGGCGTAAATCCCGTCGGGAAGATGCGCCGCGCGAGGGGCTGCTTCAGCCGGTTCGCCTTGTTCTCTTCCAGGGTATGCAGGTCATCGAGCCGCCGCAGAAACAGCAGGTACGTGATCTGCTCCATGACCTCCAGCGGGTTTGAAATCCCCCCCGCCCAGAAGGCATCCCAAATTCGGTCGATTTGACTGCGAAGCTCGCCGGTGATCATGGTGGTTCGTGGTGTTGGCTGGGGGGCTGCCGAGGGGTTGGCCGAGACGACTGCTTAGGTCGACGCGGATCGGTTGCGGTCGGGCTTGGCCATGCGAACGCCGTCGCCGCCGCCGTTTTCCGGGATGAAGGCCACGCCAGCCGCTTCGAAGGCGGCGCGGATGGCCGAGAGGTTGTTGCCGACCGGCTGGGTCTTGCCAGTTTCGAAGTTGGCGATCGTGGCCCGGGCCACGTTGGCAGCGTCGGCAAGCTGATCCTGGCTCCACCCCAAAAGCCCGCGCGCGGCTCGGCATTGTCTGGGCGAGAGGATGTCCTGGGTTGACAATTTGTGTATCCCTATACAATCTGTGCATTGTTGGGCAACGGCGCGGACCGCTTGCCTTTTTTGCAGCGCAACCTTTGCACGACCACCCACCCGGGCCAAGGGTGAAGTGGCAGGGGCGAGGTGCGTGAGCCGAACGACTCTTCAGCGATAGGGACAGCCATGCCCAGGCACGCCATGACCTGCGACTGCGAGCACTGCGAACGCGACGGCACCGGCGACTTCGCCATGCGCGAAGCGGCAGAGCTGGCAGGGACCGATGACACGGAAGTCAGCTTTCCCATCTTTCTGCGTCTCGTCGCTGACCGAGAGCGATCCACTGATCAGACAAGAGAGGCCGCCTAACCATGCGCACCCTGCACTGCATTCCTGTGACCTGGCCCGCCCACCCCGTGTCGTTTGGACAGGCGTTCCTCGCGGCACGCGAAGCCATCGGTCGCACCCGCGCCGACGTCGCTAAGCAGGCACACGTCACGGATCGTGACCTCCGCGACGCCGAGGCCGGCCACTGTCCATCGCCCGATGTGCGGCAGCGACTGATCGACGCGCTGTGGCCTAGCAAGCCGGTCGCATTTGGCCGAGCCGTGCAGCAGGCGCTGCGGTCGCTGGGGCGCACGCAGGGGGACTTGGCCGCTCGCGCCGAGCTACGTCCCACCCAGATCAGCCGGGTAATCGAGGGTACGGCGACCACAGACCAGACCCGTGCTGCGATTCTACGCGCCTTCGCCGACTCCACGACGGTGCTCGACGTCCGGTTGCGTCTTCGCTTTCAGGATGACTGGATCGCATCCCAGGACGGAGCCGTGACGGTCGATGGCCACCGGGTCACATTTGCCGCAGGACTGGCCAGGGAGCCCGAGCAGGCCGAGGCCCCACAGGATGTGTCGATCCGCGTCATTCCGCGCGACGGCCTCGACCGCATCAAGCGCGCAGCCATCGTCCGCAACGACGCCAGCCGAGCCGCGGGTGAAGGCGACTGAGATGCGCGACATGGCTCTGCTCGACGGCCTTCGGTCTCGTCTGCGCGCCGAGATCTGGGTACTGCGCGATCAGCTTGCGCAGCGCCGCGCCGAACTAGCTGCGCTATCCGACGTGATTCGCTCGACGCCGCAGCA
>CAZKOY010000333.1:0-3027 GCA_964554495.1 uncultured Myxococcales bacterium | reverse complement strand
GGCGCGTCAGGCGCTTTAGGGCTGCTTCGCGACGCAGGGCTGCGCTGCGGTCCACGACGGGCTCGCAGTACGCAAGCGCAATGGGCCGACGGCCGCGGGTGTATTTGACGCGCCCGGCCGCGTGTTGACGCAGTCGTCGCGTCAGGTGGTTGGTGCAGCCGCTGTACAGGGTGTCGTCTGCGCAGCGCAGCATGTATACGACCCAGCCGGAAGGTCCGTCGCGGTCAAGCGAGCGAAGCGCAGGGGGGTTTTTGTGCAGAGCGCGCGGCATGGGGCAAAAGACCGTGGCCGACGTCGCAGACCGGCGACGTTGACCTGGTTACAGCGCAGGTGATAGCTTGCCTCGTGCCAAGATGCGAGTTGATAGTTCGCGAAAGCTGTTTGCGGGGGTCCGAATCGACGGCCGAATGCGGGAACAGCTAGAAAAGTGCCCGCAGCGTGACCGCGTGTTTTTCGAGTCGACGGACGGGCGTTATCTGACCATCCTGCGCACGGCCTCCCGTGGCGGAGACGAGACGTATATCGGCAAGATCCTCGATGCGGCGCTCTCGGCCAATGCCATGGAGGATGTGCGCCGCAACATCTGGTCGATCCTGCAGCGGGTCTGTCCCGGCCGACGCGACGAGGGCGAGATCAAGGTCTATGCGCTGTCGGAAGGCGATGCCGAGCAAGGGCTGCAGAGTGAACCCACCCTGAGCACCCCGCCCCGCCCGCGCCACGGCCGCACCGACGACGACTATTACTAGCAGCCGGGCGAAGGAGGCAGGGCACGTACAAGCAAGAGGCCGCGAAGGCAGCGGACCGGCGTACACTGCGAGACTGCGATGATCCCCGCACGCCTCCTTGCTTGGCTTGGCAGCCGTCGCGCCACGTGGGCTGCCTTTTTGCTGATCGTCCTTCTGTCGCTGCCGGCGCTATATACCGGCGTTCAGCATGACGACTTCATCCATCAGACGCTGCTTCATGAACTGCCCTCGGCGCAGCGTCGCAGCCCCGACGAGCTGTACTGCTTCGTAGGCGGGCCGCATTCCCGTCCGGCCGCCGTCGCGCCCCCGTGGTGGCAGGCCCCCGATCACAGCGTCTGCTTCTTTCGTCCGCTGTCGAGCCTGTCTTTGGCCATCGATCACACCCTGTTGATGCGCCCCCCGACGCTGGCGCATGGGCATGCCCTGCTTTGGTTCCTGCTGCTGTGCGGAGCCGTGTATGCGGTGGCGCGACGACTGCTTCCCCCGGTGCAGGCCAGGCTGGCCCTTGTGATCTATGGCGTGAGCAGCTTTGGCATCAGCGGCGTGGCATGGCTGGCCGCGCGACATTCCCTGATCTCGGCGACGCTGGCCACCTTCAGCGTGCTCTTGTACGTCGGTGGGCGAGCGGATTCGCGCCCGCTGCGCACGACGCTGGGCCTGCTTGGGCTGGCCTTCTCGCTTTTGGCTGGCGAGAGCGCGCTTTCCGCCTTTGCCTTCGTCGCCGCGTATGAGTTTTTTCTGACCCAAGACGCGCCGCAGCGACGGGCGGCGTGGCTTGGGCTGGCCGCCAGCGGCGCCCTTGCCTATGTGATCTGGTACGGACGCGCTGGGTACGGGATGAGAAACGTCGGTCTGTATCTCGATCCGCTGCGCCAGCCCGGACCGTTTCTGCGCGAGCTTCCTTCGCGCCTGTTGGCGCTGCTCAGCGAGGCACTGTTCGGCCTTCCCAGCACGCTGTGGCACGCGCCGACCTATCGACCGCTGTACTGGCTTCTCGGCGGACTCGGCTTGGCCGTGCTCGTCGCGATTGGCGCCGTGTCTCGCGTCGGCCGCGATCCCGAGGTGGCTCGACGGCTGCGCTTCTTGAGCCTGGGAGCGCTTCTCGCCGCGATTCCAATGACGACGGCCGTGCTGGGCGGGCGCTTGCTGCTGGTGCCGGGGCTGGGCCTTTCCCTGCTGTTTGCGATTCTTTTGCATCCACCAACAGCCAGTGAGCCCGCGGCACCGCGGCTCTTGCGCGGCCTGCTCGTCTTGCTCGCTGGCTTGCTGTTCGTCGTCAATCCTGTGTTCCGCGTGGCGCAGAGCCTGAGCTTGCGCCAGATCGCCGAGGCAGAGCTGCGCATTCCCAATTCATTCCTTGCTCCCTGCGACACCGCCGATCACTACTATCTGCTCGGCAGCGATGACTTCACCGTCGCGATGTTCGCGCCCTTTTTGCTGCATGAACAGCTGCGTCGAAAAGAGTGGCGTCAGATCACGCTGGCATCGTCCGACATCACCATCGAGGCGCTGAGCGAAAAGACCCTGCGCCTGCGCAGCCAGCCCCCCGGACTGCTTCTGGGTGGCTTTGTCTATGAGCTAACGCGTCCGTCGCACCTGCCCCTTCGGCCGGGACAGCGCGTGCCGATCGGCCTTGGCGAGATCCATATTGAAGAAGCCAGTCCCCGCGGAATCTCGTCGCTGCGGCTAGAGCTATCCGTTCCGCATAGCGGCGGCTCGATCTGCTGGCTGCGCTTCGATGGCACGCATCTCTCTCCGCTTCAATTTACGTCTAGGAACGTACAAGAAAAGCAAATCGTACCGTATATCAAAGGCGCCGCGCCGTTTTAGTCCCTGGGCGCTGCCAAGCCTGCAGTTCCTGGGTAAGCCCCACCGGCAAAACTCGCTTGTCAGGGGACGAAGGCTGCGCTAACGCATGCGGCATGCAGCGAACGATTCTGGGTGGTGCTGGCTCGGCAATGGGCTCGGCGCTGATGTTTGTGGGCTGGCTGGGTATCGCCGCGGTGCCAGCACGAGCCGAAGCGGAAGACAGCGGCAAGAAAGCCGCAAGCAGCAAGGCCGACCGCACGTACGACGATCTGGCCAGCGACGCCAAGCGCTTGGCTGCGGCTCTGGATATGCCCCCGGATCGCCGTGACCTGGCACTGTCGCGCCTGAAAAAAGCGCTGGCCAATGGCAAGGTGGCAGCCTTTTCCAAAGACGCGCCGATCAACGGCATCTTTGCCTACCAAACCGGCGAGGGCGGCTTTCTGGTCAAGGTCCGCAAGGGCAAGGGCCTGGT
>CAZKOY010000332.1:0-3048 GCA_964554495.1 uncultured Myxococcales bacterium | reverse complement strand
TCTTGCACTCATCCCTGCCCCCTCTGCCGCGCCTGCATTCGCTGGAGTATGGCGATGAAGTGGTCCATGTCTGCTGACGCAAACCAAATTCTCCCGCTGTCACCGTCGCAGGTTAACGCCAGACCAACACTATTGTCGGTCTCGTCGTGCACAACTTCCAATTCTTCGCCTAGTTCCAGCGGTAGCGTTTCTCTGCGCATTAGCGTGCTCCCTTCTTCTTCGTCTGCGGCGCCGCGTTGAGCCAGCCCTGCGCAATCGCCTTGTCAAGCAACTCAGCTAACAGCGACGACCGCGAGCGATACTGCCCCGCAGCCAGTTCGATCGCGTCAATCTGTCGCTGCGGCAGGCAGTACGAAATCCGAATCCGTGGTTCCTTGTGCATTCCGAGGTTGTGCCACAGGTTCGGAATCGCGTCAAGAACTATTTTCTCTTTTTCTTCTCCTCGACCGCGTCCGCCGCCGCGCTCAGTTCCGCCGCGCGCTTGGCGAGGCGCTTGGACTCGGCACGGAGTTCGCGGGCGGTGGCAAGGCGCGTAACCGAGGCGTAGTCGTCTGCATTCTTGGTGCGGACCCAATAACAGCCCATGTCTGACACGCCTACGAAATAGCATCGTACTACTTGTTCCATACCGGCAGAGGTATGTACCCACTCCCCGCGCTTGAACGGCGGCTGGTTGCTTTGGCTCATGGCGAAACCTCGACCGCTTCGATGACGTTGAGCAGGTTACGCTCGCGGTCTTCATTTCGCCCGACATTCAAGCCGCTATCCTTGATTACGTCCTCAGCGTCCGACCGCGTCGTGAACCGCATCGCGGGTTGCGTCACGGTCCAGTTGCCGGCAATGCCCAAGTAACAGCACACGGCCGGCGTCAGGCGTCCTGGCTGCTTCACGAGTTCCGTTTGCGTGTTCTGGATTATCCACATGGTCTTCTCCTAGTCTCCGCGCGCCTGCGCCGTGGCGATGGCGGTATCCAGCAGCTCAACGCTGAATCGCTGCAGTGCGCGCGATACCGAGGTCCCACACGCGCGCTGAAGTTCTGCCAGCGCGGCGATGACTTGCTCACTTGTCGTCGCGGTCGCACTGATTGCCTCTGCTGGGTGCAGCAACTCATCATTCGCCACTTCGTCCCGTGCCTTGATCAGTATCTCGCTCGTTTTCATCTCGTCACCATCCGAAGTCCGCTGGAATGTAGACGTTCTGCTGTGTCCGAATCACCCGGCGCAGGTCTGTGCAGGGCGGCAGGTAATCCGTCTCGGTCACGCGAATCAGATAGCGCCACTCGGCATGCGCAGCGGTAACGCCTGTGTGTAGGTCGTGCCAATCGAACTCGACGACGGCACATGAAGGTATGATGATGGTCGGCGGGCTAGCCTGTCGAACTGCCCGCGAAACGTGGGCATATAGGTGCGGCGTGGGTTCCTCGGGAATCTCCAGCGTCAACGGCACCCCGACGAACTTTGTCAGGCATCCCGTGCCTGTGACCAGCAAGTGATACCTGGGCGGTCGCAGATCTCCGCACTGCGCGAACTGGTCAGGAGGTCCGCTCCCCTGCGGATTGCCGGTTGCATCGCGCGGGGCGCCGTCTGTGTGCCAGCCCGGAATCGCGGGGGACATGCCAGCCATCAGCATGTGAACCTTGGTATCGACAACGATGTGCTTGCGGTCGTGCCGCAGTCGCATCGCTCCGATGGCTTCTCGCGTGATGTTTCCGCCGTAGCGCAGCGCATCATCAAGCGATGCATTGATCAGCCCCAGCGTCGCGGCAATCTCTGTCTGATGCGGTTCATTGATCGTCCCCGTGCAAACCAACGGCTTGCGATTAAAGGCATATGGTCTCGTCTTCATCTTGTCTCTCCGTGTCTCTCTCGCAGCTGCTGTTCCGCCGCTTGCCAGTCAACCGACGGCGAGCGCTCGCGTTTCGGCTCCAGTGACTTCGCCAGATCCGCGAACCGCCGCGCGATCTCGTCATCCGGCATGCCCTGCTGCATCGCCTTCGCTGCGGCTGGGAGTGCTTTCAGCGCCTGAGCAGCCCGACGTTCGCCCTGTGCCAACATCCGCCGCGCGTCCGCTTCGGGCATCATGAGCGTCTCGGCCTCATGCGCCGGCAGCAGCGCCCGCGCGTCCGCTGGGGTGATTCGCCGCTTCTCGACCGCGTCCCGCAGCGCAGGTAGTCGCCCGGCTGGGTCCTGTCCCAGACTCACGCGCCACTTGACCGCCCGGCCCTCCGCGCGAGCCGTCAGAATCAGCCGGCGGTAGGTCTCGACAAACGCCATGCGAGCCGCGACCAAGTCGTCCGGCATCAGCGGAGCCGCCGCCGCCAGGGCTTCCTGCATCTCTTCGGTCAGCACCAGCGTTTTGGCCTCGGTCGAATCGCTGACCGCAGCCCACGCCGCCTCTGCGCCCGGTCGCCCGTCGTCGATGCGCTCGATGATGTCGGCGAGGGTTAGGCGTCCCTTGAGCCCGAGACGGCACTTTGCCAGCGCTGACATCACCGACGTTTCTGGATACTGCCGCAGATCCGCGACCATGACCGCCAGCACGGCATCACTGAGAGGCGTCCCGCAGGCTTCCGCGGTCACACCGATCGCGCCGATCAACTCGTCGCTACCGTCCTCGATTTTCATCGTCATCCTCCACGCGCAAGGGAACCGTCTCCGTTGCCGCCGCAGCCCGTGCGAGTCGGCGTCGCTCCAGTTCGCGGAATGCCGCGTTGCTCGATGTCTGCTCCCTCTGCCTTGCCTCGGTCATCGTTTGAACCTGTCCCCGCCTCCATTCGGCGTGGAGCTTTTCCGCGTCCTTGAGCAGCGCCCAGACCGGGTGCAGTTGTCCCACGTAAAACGCAGCCGGATGCCGCACGTAGAACGCAGCGACAGCCGGAGCATCCGCGGCGCCGATCCGGTCAATCAAGCGCCCTAAGTCGATGTTGACCCGCATGTTGCGCGTGGGCTCGGTCCCGTGGCGCTGCAAAAACGCCGCAGAATAGGCTTCCCAGACCGGATTAGTTCTTGCCGTGGCTTCGGGCGAGTCTTTGGCTGCGCGCGCCTTCCT
>CAZKOY010000331.1:0-3064 GCA_964554495.1 uncultured Myxococcales bacterium | reverse complement strand
TCCATCGTCTGGGGCGGGCAGTCCGTGGGCACGGAAAGAATCAGCTCGCCGCCGCGGTCGACGGTGATCTGCATCGTACGGCGCCGGTCGCTGTGCCGGACATCGAACGTCAGATCATCGACGCGCAGCGTGGTCACTTGCTGGCTCCGTCCGCCCCCGCGAGCTTCGACTGGTTGGCTTTGGCCAGCTCCATGATGGCGTCGGCGACTTCGTCAGCCCGCGCGAACTCGACCAGCTCCAGGTCGGTCAGAAACGTGAAGACCTGCCCGCGCAGCTCCTCTTGCCGCGTGGCGCTCTTCCAGAATCCGACTAGCTTGCTCTCGCGACGAATCACCTGCACGACTTCGCGCACCTGCCCCACAAGCTGCTGCCGCTCGCGCCCGGACATCGTGTGGTCGTGCTCGATCTCTTGCTTCAGCAGATCGAAAAACGGTGCTTCGATCGGGCTTACGCCCGTCGTGTCGTCCACCTTGCGACCGGCCCTGACTTCCTCGACAAACGGCTTCAGCGCCAGGCTCAGCTGTTCCCAGTTCTGGCCGAACTCTTCCAAGATCTTTTCCAGCCGCTCGCTGAGCTTCTGGAAGTGAACCGGATCTTCGGCCATGTGCTTTTTGATGTGGTGCCGCGCGGCGTGCTCCATCTCGGACGCCATGGCGCGCGGGCTCTTCTGCCCCGCGACGTGCGCACCAAACTGGGCATCGGTGATCGAGATCGGGGCAATCTTCGGATTGATGCCCAGCGACACGACGTGCTCGTCGATCAGCTCGCGAACCTTGGCCCCGATCGACTTGGCCAGCACCGGCATGCCTTCGCGGTATCGGGTCCGCGCGCGGGCGTAGATCATCGCCAGCGTCTTGGCAGGCCGCGCAAACGGCAAGCCTTCCGGCCGCGGCAGCACGACGTCCAAGCTGGCCAAGAACTGCTTCAGCTTGACGGTAAACTCTGCCCGCAGCTTTTCGTCCTTCAGCAGCTGGATGCAGCCCTCGTCATCGTCGATCTCGATGCCGCGCGACTTGAAGATCTCAATCGTGCGCTGACAGCGGTCGCGCAGCTTGGGGATCTCATCCTTCAGGCTCTTCAGCGCGCCTTCGATGTCTTCTGCGCTGTACGCGGCCAGCGCTTCCGTCAGGTGGTTCGCCACGCCGTAGTAATCGACGACGATGCCGGCCGTCTTTTGCGGCGTATCGGTGCGGTTCACGCGCGCGATGGCCTGCAATAGCTCCGCCTCGCGAATCGAGCGATCCAGGTACATCACGCCTTCGACCGGCGCATCGAATCCGGTCAGCAGCATCGACTTCACGCACAGAAACGCCAGCCGGTCCTGCTTGGTCGGGTCGGAGTGGACCAGACGCTTCTTAAATCGCTCGATGTACGTGTCGATCTCGCTGGCGTCGCTCCATTCGGCGTACTCATCCGGGTCGTTGTGCTTGGGCGAGATGACCGTCGCGAACTCCAGCGTCTTCAGCAGATCCAGGTGTCGCGCCGCCCGCACTGCTGCGCGGACCTTGCGCGTCTCGTCGGCCAGCGCTTCGTCATCCAGCGCCCGCTGCGCATCGTCCAGCGCCTCGGCCTCTTTGACCAGCTTGTCGCGGGCTGCGACCAGCGCCGCTTGATAGCGAATAGCCGCCAGGCGCGAATAGGCGACCACCTGGGCCTTTAGGTGATTCGGCAGGATGTGCTCGACATAGTGGCGCATCATGTCGTCGGCCTTGGCCGCGATCAGCTCCTCTGCTTCGCCCAGCACCGCGCCCTTGGTCGCGTACTTTTTGCGAATGGCCTCGCGCTCGTCTTCGGGACGGTCTTTGAACCAGCGATCGAAAAGCTGGTCCAGATCGCCGCCTTCCGCCACGGCCCCCTCGGCGCTGCGTCCTTCGTACAGGATCGGCACCGTTGCGCCGTCCGCCTCGGATTCTTTGATCGTGTAGCGGTCCAGGAACTCGCCAAAGATGTCGTGCGTGCGCTTCTTGGCCCCCATGATGATCGGCGTGCCGGTAAAGCCGATGCACGCGCAGTTGGGCAGCGCCGCCAGCAGGTGGGCGTGCATCTGGCTCGCATGCGAGCGGTGCGCTTCGTCGACCAGCACCACGATCGACTCGTCTTCGTTCAGCGGCTCGATTCGACTGGCGCGGGGTGCGACGCTGGGCCCATCGCCGTCCGCGTCCAGATCGCGATACTTCTGGATCATCGCAAAGACCAGCCCCGGCCCCTTGCGTCGCAGCAGTTCTTCCACCTTCTTGATGTTTGTGCCGACTTCGACGGTTTCATTGGTGGCGGTGGCGGTCTTGCTGAGCTGCTTTTGCAAGTCGGTGCGGTCGGTGACAAGCACGACTTTGAACTTCCGCAGCGCCGGAATCGAGCGCAGCTTGCGCACCAGAAAGACCATGCTCAGGCTCTTGCCCGATCCCTGCGTGTGCCAGATCAGGCCGCCGCGTCGGTCGTGCTCACCGTCGCTGCGCCGCGTCTTTCCAGTTTGTAGCCGCGCCACCGCCGCATGCACGGCGCGATACTGCGGATAGCGGCACACGATCTTGACCGTGCGACCCGACACCACTTGATACGTCGTGAAGTGGCGGATCACATCCAGCAGGTGCGCCGGCCGCAGCACGCCCGCCACCAGCGTCTCTTGCGGCGACAGCGGGTCGCTGGCGGCCTTGCCCAGCTCTTTGCGGACGTCAGCCAGCGTCCGCGGTGCGGGGTCGCGCCAGGGGGCGTAGTGTTCGACATCGGCGCCGATGGTCCCGACCCGCGCTTCATCGAACGATGTCGCAACCAGGATCTGGTTGGTCACAAACAGCCGCTCGTTGCCCTCGTTGTCCTCGACTTCGCCCGCCGCCTTGCGCTGGTTGCTGTAGCGGCGAAGCTGATCGATCGCCTCGGCCATGGGCTCGCTGACGCTGGGGCTCTTGCACTCGATGACGACCAGCGGGATGCCGTTTACGAACAGGACGATGTCGGGGGTGATGAAGTCCTTGGCCCGGCCCGGCGTATCGACCCGGAACTGATTGATGGCGCGGAACGTGTTGTTTTCCGGGTGTTCCCAGTCGATGTAGTGGATCGTCTGCGA
>CAZKOY010000330.1:0-3068 GCA_964554495.1 uncultured Myxococcales bacterium | reverse complement strand
CGTCGCGGATCTAAACAACGACGGCTGCCCGGATCTGGCGGTGGCCAATGCCGGTGCGGCTTCTTTGACGGTGCTGCGCTGCGAGGCCGCGACCAAGCAGCTAAACGTGCCGCAGCCGATCGCTCTTAGTGAAGCGCCGTTGGCCGTCGTGGCGGGCCACTTCAACCGCGACACTCATCCCGATGTGGCGGCCTCGCTGCCGAGCGGCAAGCTGGTGATCTTGACGAACAATGGCAGCGGCGTGCTTACGGCCCTGTCGCAGACAGCGGTGGGCACACAGCCCGTTGCCCTGGCCAGTGGCGACGTCGATGGCGATGGCTTCGCGGACCTGGTCTCGGCCAATCGCGGCGACGGCATGAATGAAGCGCCCAGCTTGACCATCTTGCTATCGAGCAATCCCGCGTATTTTCAGACCGATATCCGCCACGTCCTGCCGGCCACTCCAAGCGCCCTGCGCATCGCTGATATCGACGGAGATGGCCGGCCAGACATCGTTGTCAGCCAGCACGAAGACACCCGCTCAAGCCTGCTGGTTCTGTTCAACACGACGCGCTAGGAACGGGCTCGCAGAAGCAGGCGATAGGCAAACGTAAGCTGGGCAAACCGTGTGCTGTGCGCACGCAGCGTCACCGCATCGGCCTGCGGATGACGGTCCGGGTGATGAGCACGCGCCAAGCGGCGATACGCTTGCTTGATCTCGTCGAGCGATGCGGTCGGCGCAAGAAGCAAAAGATCCAGGGCCTCTGCTTCTTCGCCGCTGGATCCACCGATCATCAGGCTGCCCAGCGCATCCAACACCACCAGCAAGCGCAGCGCACGCAGCGGAGACCAGCGCTGGGTCTTGGCTCCTTCATCGAGAAGCTCGGGGATGGTGTGCGCGTCCCGCAGGAATGCGACCACGGCCTGCTCTTCCCCGTGCAGGGACGAGGCATGGGGCGGCAAAAAGACAGCGATGTGCTGGCTGCCCAAGCGCTGACGCAGCGGCTCATGTGCAAGCTGCTGCGCGTCGATGTGCTGACGAATGCTGGCATCCGGCCGAAACGACGTCACAGCAAAGCGAGCACTCAGCGTCTCGCCGGGCGAAAACTCGACCTGTCCGCGCAAGCGCAAAAGAAAGCGAAGCTGTGCCGTCGGCGTCGCGGGCGCATCACGACCGGCATCAATGGCCTGCACTTCTCCGTCGCGCAGCGCGATCCTTCGCGGGGCATCTTCGGTGCTGCGGATGTACAAGACCCCGTGTTCGCCGCGCGCCGCTCGACTGTGCAACACGCGGGCAATGCGCAGCGCGACAGCGCGCGTGTGCGGCGGTATCTCGTCGACGGTCTCGCTGGGCTCCTTCCGGCTCACGGCGCCCGAGTCTATCACCGATGGCATCCAGCCGTAGCAGCGCCCCAACGTACACCTGCACTTCGAGCCCTGCCCGCCGCGCAAACACCCCGCCCGCGCCGACCACCCAGACTTGCGGGGACTCGCAGAACCCTTGCAACCTCCGGCTGCGTCACGAAAATGCGCCGCTTTGCCGCAGCATCTAGGGACTGTCCGCCTACGCGTGTATGGCGTGTAACATGATCAAAATCGGAACCTCGAACATTCCAACGGAGGGAGCATGCGCAAAGGTGTCGGCATTTTGATCTGTGTGGGATCCCTCGGTGCTGCCCTGAGTACGGTACGCGCGGGTGGAGAGAAGGCGCAGACGACAGAGGGCCTGCTCGCAGCGACGTGCCCAGCGGCTGACAGGTATGACGGATCGTTCTCTGCTGCAGTGTCCTTTAACACGCTGCTTGAAGAACCCAAGCGCAAGGTCAAGCGAGCGTATCAGTGCAAAAGCGGACCGGTGGCGGCCTATCTGTACGAGTATGGAGACGCAGCGATGGCGAGGACCCAGGCCGCCTTCTTGGGAGCCAAGCTGTGGGGCGGGCCGGGGCCGAGTTCTATGCACCGCGATGAGCTGCTCTTCGCGGGCGGTACGCTCGTGATTCTTTCTGGGCCGGGGCAGCAAGAGCTTGTCGATGCACTCGTCAAGAAGCGCAGCTTTGCCCCCTATCGCGAACCAGGTGCCAGTGGAAGAGGCGACGGCCTGCAGCCAGCGCATAGCGGCGAAGGCACGCTCACTGGAGCAGAAGACGCGGCCGGTGTGGCACGCGCGTTTGCGGCGGCAGTCCAGTGCAATGGGAATGACGATCCGCTTCGTGACTGGTGTGCGGTCACAAAGATCGCAGCCGGGACGTTCAGCGCGCCCAAGGATGCGCAGGCCTATCCTGGGATGTCGATCGCCCTGACGCGCGGCGCGTCCATTCGAGAGGCCCTCGGAAAGAGGCTCGCATTCAGCGTGCTGGTGCTCTCGGCGCAGCAGGCCTTCTTGCAGGAGCTGACGCCAGAGAACGACGAAGAGCGACGAGAAATCATTGGTGGGCTAACGGCGGTGGTCACCGCCTTTAGGAAGAGCGGCCCGGTTGGCCCCTTGGGAGCTGGACTCACCAGCGAGATCGCCACCCTGCGCAGCAAGCTCGCGCTGCGCGGACACCCGATCAAAGACGAAGGGAAGCGCGCGACGTACATGGCCCAGGCAGCGAGCGAGCTCTATCTTGTCGATTCTCCCACCCGCGCGTATGTGGTTCTGGAGCGCGTGCCCAGCGGCCTCTTCATCTCGGTGTTCCCAGCGCCTGCGCCCCATTAACCACACGAACAGGCCACAGCGGACCTGGCCAGCAGCTTGGCATCTGCTTCGCGGTCACTCTCTGGGCATGGAAACCGCCGTTGGCTCCATTTCCGCCGCGGGCGTCTTGGTCGCCGTGGTCGCGCTCTGTCCCGCTCTGTCCTGGCTCGATTGACAGCGGGACATACTGCGCCGCACAATCGCGGTGGTGTTGTATCTGTACCTGTTTTCGGCGGTAGCGGGTGTCTTGCTCGTGGGTGTGTCGATGCTCACGGGCAGCTCTTCTGAGCAAGGCGACGGGGACGGGACAGGACACGGCGATCATGAGCTGGCCGAGCATGCCGACGCCCCGCAGCTTGGGGATGGCACGCACGATGGGCCAGGGGCTGCGCTGGCTACGTCGACCGCTGCA
>CAZKOY010000329.1:0-3116 GCA_964554495.1 uncultured Myxococcales bacterium | reverse complement strand
GCCCCGGCCGCCCGCGGCGAGATCACCGTCACCGCCGACGACGGCAGCGATGTCGGCAGCGGCCAAGCGACGTTTTCCGACGATCCGCCCGGCACCTGGCTGCGTCTGTCGTGGACGCCGCGCGCCGCCAAAAACCCCGAGAGCGTCGTCTTGCGCTTGGCCATCAAGCTGCAGGACTCGACCGGCAACTTTTCCACCATCGACCTGTATCCGTGGGCGGTCAGCGTGCCGCACGTCGACGTCAGCTTCGCCACCGCATCCTGGGACATCAGCGACAGCGAGCGCGCCAAGCTCGACGAGTCGCTGGCAAAGATCAACGCCGTCCTCGATCGCGTCGAGCGCACGCTGCTTTCTTTTGCCGAGCGTGGCATCGTCGCCACCCCGCCGCGACCCAAGCTGTACGTCAACGGCCACACCGACACCGTCGGCGGCGACCCCGACAACCTGACGCTTTCACGCAACCGCGCCCGCGCCATCGCCACGTATTTCCACCAGCGCGGCTTCAAGATGCCGATCTATTTTGCTGGCTGCGGTGAGCGTCAGCTTCGCATCAAGACCGCCGACAACACCGACGAGGCGCGCAACCGCCGCGCCGATTACACCCTGGCCTTGGAGTCGCCTCCCTTGCCTGCCGGCATTGCCTGGCTGCCGCTGAACCCTAAACTGCGCTAGGCATGTCCACAGGCGCAAAAAAATCGGACGAGAAGATCCCGGCGAAAAAACGCGGCAGCAAGTCCAGCAAGTCCGCTGGGCCAGCACCGACGGGTGGGCGCTGGGCGCGGGCGCGTCGTGTGTGGTTCGTCCTGCGCCGCGTGCTGCTGGTGACGCTGGTCGTCGGCTCGCTGGGCGTTGCCTCGGTCGCGGCGATCTTTTTGTATTACACGCGCGGCGAGTCGCTGCCGACCATCGACAAGGTCAGCGATTACCATCCAAAAGTCGTCACGCGCATCCTGGCCAGCGACGGTCAACTGATCGGCGAGATCTTTGAAGAGCGCCGCACCGTCATCCCGCGCGAGCGCATCCCGCGCGTCGTCATCAACGCCTTTATCGCCGCCGAAGACGCCCACTTTTTCGAGCACCCCGGCGTCAACGTCTGGGCCCTGGCTCGCGCCGTCTTGCAGAGCATCGTCTATCGCCGCTCGCTGCGCGGGGCCTCGACGATCACGCAGCAGCTTGTAAAGACGTACGTGCTCAAGAGCAACGAGCGCTCGCTGCGCCGCAAGGTGCAAGAGATGTATCTCTCGCTGCGGCTTGAGCGCATGCTCAGCAAAGAAGACATCCTGTGGCTGTATCTGAATCAGATCTCGTTCGGCCACGGGCGCTATGGCATCGAGGAAGCGGCGCGCTATTACTTCGGCAAGTCGGTGAGCGATCTCGACGCCGGGGAAGCCGCCGTCTTGGCCTCGCTGCCCAAAGCCCCCGAGGAATTCGGCGGCGCCCTGCGCGATGCCAAAGATCCCAAGCGCCAGAACCGCGCCAAGGAACGCCAGCGCTATGTCCTTTCGCAGATGGCGCGCTATCACTTCATCGCGCTGGAAGAGGCCGATCGCCTGGCCAACCAGCCGATCCAAGTGGTCAAAGAGCCGCCCTCGCTGATCGGCTTGGCGCCCGAGTTTGTCGACGAGGCAGAGCGCGCCTTGGTCGAGCGCTTTGGGCAAGCCCGGCTGCCGTATCTGGGCCTGAATGTGCGAACCACCTGCGATATCAACGTGCAGCGCGCCGCGCGCACCGCGCTGGAACAGGGCCTGCAGCGCATCGACGAACGACAGGGCTATCGCGGCCGGGTGCGGCACCTCGCAGGAGACGATCTCAAAGCGCATCTGGAGGGCCTAAAGCGCGAGTTCCCAAGCGGCCCACCTGTCAACAAGACCGTCGAGGGCGTCGTCGTAAACCGGGTCGATGGCGAGGGCGGCAGCGGCTGGGCGACGCTGGATCTGGGGGCGAGCCGCGGCATCCTGCCTTTGCCGGCGACGCAGGATCGTTACAACCCCAAGGCGCTGCCCGCGACCAAGCGCTTTTCAGAAGGCGACACCCTGCGCGTACGTGTCCAGCGCATGCAGCGCGAGGGCGCCCTGCTGTCGCTGGAAAGCGGCCCGCAGAGCGCGGTGGTCGTCCTCGATCCCGAGCGGCGGCATGTGCTGGCGATGGTCGGCGGCTATGGCTACGCCCGCGGCTATTACAACCGCGCGGTGCGTTCCCGGCGTCAGCCCGGATCGGCGTTTAAGCCCTTTGTCTTTGCGGCGGCCTTCGAGTCGCGCAAGTGGACCGCGGCCAGCATCCTCAGCGACGCGCCGCAGGTCTATGACCTGCCCGACTTCAAGGGCTGGGCGCCCAAGAACGCGTCCGATCACAAGACGTTCATGGGGCCGGTGCGGCTGCGCGTGGCGCTCGCTCACTCGCTGAACACCGTCGCATCGCAGCTTATCTATGACCTCAAGCCCGAGCCGGTCATCGCCGCTGCACGCGCCCTGGGCATCGAGTCACCGCTCGATTCGAACTACTCGTTGGCGCTGGGTGCCTCGTCGGTGTCGCTGCTTGAGCTGACCAATTCCTATGCCACGCTGGCCGCCCGCGGACGCCGTGCCGAGCCGCTGTTCATCCTGCAGATTGGCGACGAAAAACCCGTCGAGCGTGAGCTTGCGCAGGCGGCCAGTCCCGAGCTTTCCTTTTTGCTCTCGCACGTCCTTCAGAGCGTCGTCGAAGAAGGCACCGCCATCTCGATCAAGGGCAAGCTCAAGCGCCCCGTTGCTGGCAAGACCGGCACCACCAACAGCAACAAGGACGCCTGGTTCGTCGGCTATACCCCCGATGTCGCCGCCGGAGTCTGGGTTGGCTTCGACGACAGCCGTCCTCTCGGCGAGCGCGAGCAAGGCGCCCGCACTGCCCTGCCCATCTGGCTCGACACGATGCAAGCCGCCCTGCGCGACCGTCCCGCCCAGCCCTTTGTCCAGCCCGCCGGCATCGTCGTCGAGCGCATCGACGCCACCACCGGCAAGCGCGCGGCCCCTGGCGCTCCTGCCCTTGACGAGGTCTTTCTGACCGGCACCGAACCGCAAGAACAAGCCCTCGCCCCCGGCGAACGCGACCCCAACACCTTCAACATGGACAGCGACTAG
>CAZKOY010000328.1:0-3159 GCA_964554495.1 uncultured Myxococcales bacterium | reverse complement strand
TGCCAATCGCCACCCCCATGGGGCCATCAATCGCCAGGATGATGGGGCCAGGGGAGGACATCGAGAAACCGTGAGGTTGTATACCAACGGTGTTTTGCAAAAGGAAGGGGATCGGAGGCTCCCGGCAGGGAGCCGACGGCTTGCGGAGGCCCCCGAAAAGGGGGCCGACGGGGCAGCGCGGGGTTAGTGGCGGGGGGCGGATTTTTTACGCGGGTGGATGGGGACTTTGGCGACCGGAGCCGCAGGCGGAGGGCCCAGCGCGTCGAGCTGCGGCTTCTGGCGTGGGCGGTAGGACTCGCCCTCGATGACGAGGTCGAAGGCGTTGTTCTTGAAGCGGTCGACGGCACTCTGCGCCAGCAGCGCGTCGTCGAAGGCGGCGATCCACTCCGACGTATCGCGGTTGCTGGTCACGATCGTCGAGAAGCGGCCGTTGCGTTCCACGAAGAGCTGGTAGATGTCGCGGCTCTCGTCGCGGCCCATCGGTTCGAGCGCGAAGTCATCCAAGACCAAAACATCTACCGTCGACAGCGCCGTCATCAGCGCCTCGCGCGAGTTGTCCATGCGGCTCTGGCGCAGACTCCGCAGAAGAGCGTCCGCGCGACTGAAACGGACGTGGTAACCGGCCTGGCAGCACAGGTGTGACAGCGCCTGTCCCCAGAAGGTCTTGCCGACGCCCACCGGCCCCAAGATCGCGACGTTGCGATGGTCGGCGACAAAGCGCAGCGAGCACAGCTCCTGCAAGAGCCGACGGTCGTACGTGACTTTCGACGACGCATCCCAGCGTGACAGCACCATGTCCGCGGACAGTCCAGCTTGCTGCGCACGTCGCTCGGCGGCTCCGCTGTCTCGTCGAGAAATCTCATCGCTGACCAGCATCAGCAAGACATCTTGGTACGGTAGATTCTGCTTCTCACACAGCGACAGTCGCTCGGCCAGCGTCGGCAGCAGGCCTCCCAGGCGCAGTCGTTTGAGCGCCGTGGCGAGCTCTGGATTCACGCTTGCGGCAGTCATCAGCGGCCTCCTTTTTCCGACTGAGCGGATCGAATCGGATGTGTAGAAAACGTCTGCGGGTCGCGCGCGAAGCGGCCCGGCAGCGGGATCACCTGGCCCCGCTTTTCGCCGTCTTCCTCGACGCGATGCGAATCTTTGAGCATGCGCTCGATGCGCGGCACGTCGATCACATCGAACGACAGCGCCCGCGCGCACACCGCGTTGACGCGGCCGGCCCCGAAGCGCTCGCACAGACGCAGCAGGCCGTGCGCCTGACGCATCTTCACCCACGGCAGCGCTCCACCTAGCAGCCGCTCGCAGAACGCGCCCACGGCGCCTCCCTGCTCTTTGGCGCGACGCAAAAGCGAATCGACATCGCGCAGCGCATACGGTGCCTTGTGCGGCGGAAAATCGCTCGGGTCCGTCGAGCGCTCGCCCGGTCCCTTGCGCGGATGCAGCTTGATCAGCTCGGCGCCCACGTACACACGCACCAGATTCCGGTCGCTGCGCACCTGCACCGTGCGACCGATGTAGCGCGTCGGCACCGAGTACAGCGCGCGCTGCACTTGCAGGTGATGGTCGGGATGCACCTTCGCCATCGACCACAGCGGCACGTCGTACGGCTCCGTCGGCGCAGGGCTCATGTGTGGCTTCTCGTCGTGCAGGTACACCTCGCGCGGCACCTTGCGCGTCGTGCCGTGGATGCGCGCGCCCGCCACGTCGCGGCACCACGCCTCCGCGTGCCGACGCATCGCAACCAGATCCAGCGGCAGACTCTCGCCGGCAAACCAGCGCTCGCGCACATACGGCACCTGATTCTCGACGCGCGCCTTGTCTTTCGGGCTGCGCACCCGGGCTGGATCGACGAACAGTCCACGGGCGTCGGCGTACTCCCGAAACGCCCGATTCAGCTCCGGCTCCGTCGAGCTCGTCCGCACAACCATGCTCGATGCGTTATCCAGAACGATGCGTTTGACCACGCCATCGAAGAACTGCCACGCCGCCTCAAGCCCCGCGCACACCTCCTCCGTCGTCTGCCGGTACGTCGGCCACACGAACTGGTAGCGACTGCACGACAGCGTCACCACCAGCACATGCAGCTTGTGCAAACGACCCGCTTCATCAGGCACCAGGCCCATCCGCCCAAAATCCACCTGCGCTTCCTCCCCCAGCGGCGGGTCGCAAAGCAGCACCGTCGGCTCCCGCTTGCGCCACAAAAGCTCGCGCTCCGCAAACCGCCGCAGCGTCGTGTAGCTGACGACCACGCCCTGCCGCGCCAGCAGCTCGTGCACACGCACCAGCACCAGCGGCGGCTTCTGCCCAAGCCACTCCGCGATGCGCTCTCGCTGCGAAAGCAGCGCCTGCCACGCCTCAGACGGCTCGACGGCCTGGCGCCCTTGCACCGCGCACGCAAGCGACGCCAGCACCGCGTCGTCCACTTCGGTCGCATCGCCGATTCCCGCCACCTCGATCGCCTCGACGTACCGCCCGACCGTCTTGCGGTCGATTCCCATCTCCCGCGCTATCTGCCGCGCGCTCGCTCCCGCCTCCCTCCGACGGAGCACTTCCTTGATTTCCAGCATCGATATCTCCCGATAGCTCATAGGACCTCCCGGCGACCGTCGCGGCGCCGCAAGGAAGTCTGTCTCTGCTCTCGGCTCTCGATGCCTTGGACAAAACTACGTGACCGCCGTCAGAAACACTGGCCCCTGACACTGGCCCCATGATCCTGGCGATCGCCTGGCCCCATGACCCTGGCGATTCCACAAAACTCCCCCGCGACCGTGGCCCCATCACCCTGGCGATTGGGTGGCCCCATGACCCTGGCGAATTGCCCGTTTTCTGGCCCCTTGAGGGTGGCGACTGACAGGCGCACGTCTGCGCCCATCACCATCTCCGCTAACTCAATAGCCCGCAGTAGCTTGTGCGGGCCGCCTGCGGCCACCGCCTGTGCTGCGGCCACCTTGGGGTCCGAGAGGACCGTCCTAGCCAGCTCGTCCGCGAGCACTTCGGGCACGGGTGCGCCCGCGCTGGCCAGGGTCAGGATGGCGTGTGCAATCTGCGTCGTGGGCAGCGCAGAATCGTCCACGAATTGTCCACGCGGCGCAGTTCTGCTAGGCTGCGCCCGTCTCACGACTGCGTAGCTCAGTTGGATAGAGCAACTGTTTC
>CAZKOY010000327.1:0-3230 GCA_964554495.1 uncultured Myxococcales bacterium | reverse complement strand
AAAAAGGGCTCGCGCGACCAGTCCTCCTTGATTCCTACGAAGCGGAGCGCATGCCCGTTGCCGCGGCGCTGCTCAAAGCCCCCGATGCAGTCGTGCAGGAGCTGGGCTCGCTACTCGCGCGCTATAGCCAGGTCGCGCAGGGGCTGCGCGGCTCTCTGCTGAGCTTCGTCGCCGATATGGGACTCGTCGAGCGCAGGACGTCGCGCGGCCTGTCTATGCTCGAGCTCGGTTATAGGAACAGTCCGAGCGTCGGTCAGACTGAGCCGCAAGGAGAAGCAGGACAGAGCGGTTCCTCGTCCATGCGTAGCCTCCGCGAGTGGCTGCACTATGGGTACGGACCGGCGCCAGGCGAGCGCGCGCCGGATGTCGGTGTCCTCTCAGATGGAACGCGCAAGGACTTGCGCCTGTTCGAGCTCATCGGTGGCACCAAGCACTCCCTGCTCCTGTTCCCTGGGGTGTTGTCTAGCGACGAAGGACCTGCTCATCTGACGGACCTCGGGGCGCAGATCTCCCACCTGTACCCTGGTCTCATTCGGACATTCTTGATTACGATCGAAGGCAGCCCGCGCCATCCGTCGCGGAGCGGTTGGAACGGCCCCGCTCTCGTCGATCAAGGGGGCCTCATGCACCAGATCTACGGCGCCCGCACGAACTCTCTGTATCTGATTCGGCCCGATGGTTATGTTGCCTTCCGCAGCCAACCGATCGATGCGGGTCAGTTCACCGCCTATCTATCGAAGATTTTTACCTAACGACAGATCCTTTTCCCCGCTCTCACCTGCCGCGGCACATCGCGTGCGTTGGTTGCGCAGAGCTCCACTCGCTCATTTCTCGAAAAGAGCCCTTCGCCCGCGCCCGCTTCGCGTCAACGTACTCGGCTGCGGCGATGGCAAGGCCGAGGTGATGCTGGTCGAGCACTGGGTCCGGAACGCTCCGCGTCCATCCAAGGTCGAGCTTTACCTGCTCGACATCAGCCACGTCTTGCTCAAGACAGTCTACACGCCTGCGATCGAAACGCTGCACGATGTGCCCGTGCGAATCATTCACGGCAACTTCCACGATCTGCCACGCTACGCGATGCTGACCCAAGCGCGCGGCCAGCATCAGCTTTACACGTTGATCGCCTGACGCTCGTCAACTTGCGCGACGAAGTACGTTTCTTCCGTGACCCCCTGAGCTGCTGCGCCCCCGGCGACTACTTTCTCTGCGACATCCTGATCGCACACGCTTCGCCGAATCATCCCGACGAAATCGAGCAAACTGACCCCGCGTTAAAAACAAGATCCCCCTCGCATGCGGCGTTCCTCAGCGGCCCACTCCGTCGATACTGCCGCGGCCTCAGCGAAGTCGAATTACATCGGGAGATCGACACCCGCTGTCCCGTTCCCGGAAGCTATGGCCTCGACTTCATCGCGACCGCCAAGATGCAAAGCGGAGCACCAGAACGGCGGTTCCTCATGTTTCGCACCCGTCGCTATGATCCCGAGAAGCTCGCTGGCAGCCTTACCGCCGTGGGTTGGCATCCTGACCTTGTAATTCCCTATGGCCACAGTGATGACGGAAAGCCCACTATGGCGCTTATGCTGTTTCGAAAACAGTAATCGCGAACAACTCGCTGCATTGACTCATAGCGATATCAGGATAATCAAATCGGCGAACGCGCAAACAGATGCCTCCGCACGCAACCTCACACCCCGGTTTGCCGTGGCAAGGTGCCCAACGCCTACATGCTGGCTCCTGCAGCGTGGCTCCGGTGCAGGGCCGCAAAGCGTTCACGCGATAAGCGTCTTTTTCCGATCCGACCCGTGGCGCAAGTCTGCCACGCTCCGGCAGCTCGGGAGGAAGTCCACTCGTGCGGACCAGCCAAGCTGCCGCAACAAATTGAACCCGTGACCTGTCTTCTCAATAATCTACCAACATTCCGTCAATTAACTGTACATCTTCGCCAGGATGGATTATCAGCATAAAAATTGCATATCAGCCGAATTCAATTTGTTGTTGCAGTTTGCTGCTGTAGGTGGGCTGGCTTGGTCGCCTTCGTGGAAACTGGTCGATATCAGGGAATCGCTCACCAAAGCCGGCGCTGACTGTACCGAGCGATCATCGGGGGCTGGCCACCACCCGCGTCTACCGAGGACAGCTCTGAATTAGCCCTGCCGAGATTGAAGGCCAGACTTAAAAACACAATGCAAAATCGCCGGTTACCTGATAAGATAAAATTCATTTGCGCGACGCAATTCTTTATGTAACAATTCTAAACCATCAGGAGCTTATATCATGATGTATTATTATTGCGAACGCTGTAATCGCGCTATCAAGAAGCCTTATCCATCAAAAAAGTACTGCAGCGTAGGCTGCCGTGAGAACAGTCGTCAATTGCGTGTCGAAGAACAAGAGATTCAGTTCTGGAACAGCATCAAGCCGCTCGTAGTCACCGCCGACGAACAGCAGGTACTCGACCAGATGGACCCCGCTCCTCGCGCCGGCCTGGTGATTGAGCGCATGGCCCCGTCAGGAGCGGTCGGCTACCGAGTCGGGTGCCGGCGCATCGGCTCAGAGGCCTATACCGTGCATTGGTTTCCGACGGCCCGCCAGCGCCCTCCCTCCCTATTCAAGCTGAACCCCGTCGAACTCCCTCTCGAGATCCCATGCCCGGCGGAGTACGTCGTCGTTTACTTCGACGCCAGTGGAAGACCCTTCGCCACGCCGTGCTTCAAGCTGTTTCTGCGTGGCCGCGTAATCAGCGTGAACTGGAGCGACGGAGATCGCCGGCTCCTGATCCACCGATCCCCTTCGTGAGCAAAGCTCGGCGACGCCGGGCCGTAGCCTCGCTTCCCTTTCGCGCCGCCTTGGAAATGACCCGCTCACGTCGCGACGATTCAAAAAGCTGGTCGACAGATTAGCAGCCGTCGATTGGCAGCCGAAGTTGACCGTGCCGTAAGCGCTGGGACTGGGGCACCCGAGGATGGCGCTGATGCTATTTCGTAACGCCAATCGTGATGCCGAGCAGCCATTACGGGATAGCGAGTAAGCCCCTATGCAGCATCCCGCTTGAATCAATCCGCAGCTCGACGCGACATTATCCCCCTCATAACGTCGTGCAATCGAAACGACCCACAAGTACCCACGCTTTTGTGCTTAATCGCACATTTAATCTCATCAGGAGGCTCCAGCCCGCGAAGGCTGAATTAAGCCACCCCCATCTGAGAAAAATAAGTCCTTGACACGGA
>CAZKOY010000326.1:0-3234 GCA_964554495.1 uncultured Myxococcales bacterium | reverse complement strand
CGGTACCGACCTCTTCAATACGGCCCTGAATGTTGTTCAGGTGCGCCGCTGTCGCAGGAGTGGGCATTGCGGGGTGCTTACCGGTGTCGAGCAGATGGTGGGCAGTTCTGCCTTCATTGCCTCGCATCACAGCCAAGGTAGGTAAATCGTTCGCATCGGTTCGCCTGCACAGGGGAACCTTGTCCAGTAGCCCCGGGGGCTTTCCCCCCCCCCGCGCCTTCGCCAGATCCGGACAAGGAGATTTCCACCATCCCGCGCTTCCGTCGAGGAGTCTTGCGGTCAGGTCGTCGCCCAGATTTTGACGGTGATCCGGGAACGCGGGAGCGGATAGCGCTAAATTTCGCTGAATCGCTCCCAGGCGAGGTGCCTTGTTGGCTCGAACGCTGAAGCCGCTTGAACCAGCAGCGCTTCGCCTCCTCGACAACGAGCATCAACCGTTCAAAGTTGCCGCTCACGCCGAAGTAGTTGATGTGCCCCTGGATGCGCCTCTTGAGCGCGGCGTGCTGCGCCTTGATGGGCTGATGCCGATGCCGGCGGCACCACGCCCCGATGGTCACGATTGCCCTCGCAAGGCGCGCTCGCCTCGTCTTGCACTGCATCCGCCACCTTCCCCATCGTGTCCGCTTCCAGTACATCGTGAAGCCGAGGAAGTCGAAGGTTGCGGGCCCTTTGCCGCTCGGCTTCATTCGCTGGCGTCGAGCCAGGCGAGAGCTTCGGCTTCGGTATTGAAGAGCTTCATGGCGTTGCGGCGACCCGTCACGTGCAGCATGAAGTTGATCGCCGCGCGCACTAGCGGATTCGTTACGACGGTGCCCATCTTCCGAAAGTGCCCGTTAAAAGACTGAAAATGCCTCCGCGCGGCCGGTTCATAGACGGTGTCGGATGCAACAATAGAGAGCACGGTGGCTTGCTCGAACGCTTGGCCAGGCTGGAGCAGTTTGCCCATCGCTTCGGCCTCGGCCAGCGTGACGTTCCCCTGCACCCGCGCCACCATCAGCCGGGTTCCTTTGGGCGACTTGCCTTCCTCAATCTTGATTGGCATTGAGCCTTCCTATTCCTGACGTTTGAACACCATCCCACGTTCGCGAAACACAACGGTCAGCGCCTCAGCCAGCGATGGCAAAGCCGGGACCTCGCTCATGTTGAGTTCGAGCTTGATGAAGGCCACCGCCAGCGCGGGCGGGATTCCGGTCATGAGGCAGCGACAGCCCAGAAGACGGATGGATTGAGCCATCCGCATGAGCGCCTGGACGATCTGGCGATCCGCATGCGTGGCTCCGGTCAAATCCAAGATCACATGGGTCGCCCGCTGCGAAACCACCTTGGCCAGAAGGGTCTCCGTCATCTCTGCCGCTCGCTCCGGCTCAAGATCACCGAGGATCGGCAGCACCAGCACCTGCGGCCACACGACGATGGCAGGGGTCGAAAGAACTGCGAGCAGACTGCGCTGCTGTTCGATGATCTGCAACGCCTGCTGGTGAAGTTGCTCTCGCTGCTGCTCGCGTTCCTGCACTGCGAGATGCAGCTCTTGCAAGAGCGCGTTGATGCCAAACTCAAGCTCCAGCAGTACGGAGGGGCCATCCTCGCGGGCTTGCAGTCGAACGGATAGATCGCCGGATGTTGCGACGGCCAGTGCGGCAATAGCTGTCTCTAGGCGCCGACTGCTTTCCAGATCCATAATCACTGAATTATAGGCGGAATCGCTTGCCATGTCTGGGAGGCTAATAAGCTCCGCGCGCGGCGCGAGTACGCATCTCGCACCCAGAGTCAGAGCGACGATCGGTTGCTTCCTTCCGGGCGGTCTACATCAAACAACGTGCAGACAGGTCTGCACCCCGCTGATGGCGCTGCTCGACAATCGCATCAGCCAGCTTGCGACAAAAATCGACAACCCGGGGGAGTGGGAGGGCGGGTGGGGTAACGATGGAGGAGGCTGTGATATCGTCCCTGCCATGGTTGCTGAGCTTGACTTCTTTGACCCGCAGTTCCAAGCCAATCCTTACCCTGCGTATGCCAAGATGCGAGCGGCTGGGCTCTATCGTATCCAGCCGTTCGGCTTTTATGCGCTCAGCCGGCATGCTGACGTGGTCTCAGCCCTGAAGGCGCCGGAAAAGCTGTCCTCTTCGGGGTTTACGGATGCCTACGAGCCCGACTGGCTTGGACGAAACCCCGCGCTTCACTCGATGTTGACCATGGACCCGCCGGAGCACACCAAGCTGCGTGGCCTGGTTGGACGGGCATTCTCCGGATCGGTCCTGGCTCGCGTAGAGCCCCAGATCGAAGGTTTGGTGCAACGGCTTGTAGCGGAGCTCGGGGAGCGAAAGGAAGCCGATGTGGTTGAGGCGCTGGGCACTCCCTTGACCGCGGGGGTGCTTGGACACTTCCTGGGAATCGAGCCGGCACTGCACCGCCAGATCAAACACTGGACCGATGCTCTGCTTGACGTCACACCTCAGCCACGGGATGAATCCCACGCGGCCCGCGTACGGCATGCACTGCGCGAGTTCGAGCAGTGCATGCATGAACTACTTCGGCAGCGCAGAGCCAACGTGGGCGACGACCTGACCAGTCAGCTGTTGCAGGCAACCGTAGATGGAAAAACGCTGGACGAGCCGACGCTGGTTGGTCTCTTGATGTTGCTGGTGATCGCCGGAATTGAGACTACGGTGAACCTGATCGCCAAGGCAGTCTTGCAACTTGGCAACCAGCCGGAGCTTTACCGACGCATTCGGGAAAAGCCCAGCCTGGTCCCGCGCTTTGTCGAAGAGATGCTGCGCTGGGAGCCTCCGACGCACTCGCTCTTCCGCCTTGCGCGCCAGGATGTCTATTTGGGCGGCGGCACGATTCCGGCAGGCTCGCTCGTCATGCTCATGCTGGCGGCGGCCAATCGGGATCCCGAAGTGTTTGCCGATCCTGATAGGTTCGACCTAGACCGCGATACTCAGCGCCATACGGCGTTCGGCCATGGCCCGCACCTGTGCATCGGTCTCGGGTTGGCACGACTGGAAGCGCGCTATGCATTTGAGGCTCTGACTCGTCGCTTCTCGGCTCTCGAACTTGCCCCGCAGGATCCCGTCTTCTTGCACACACTGACGGTTCGGGCCCTGCCACATCTACAGATTCGCTGCATCGAGTAGTCTAGCGCTCTTCTGAAGACCGCTAGATTAACGATAACGATCGGATCCCTTCGGTCTCGACAGCGCCATGCGTACAACGTCGTTGGCTGTGGGGTCA
>CAZKOY010000325.1:0-3264 GCA_964554495.1 uncultured Myxococcales bacterium | reverse complement strand
GGCGCCCCGACTACAAGATCCAGCTCGAGGTCCACAAGCCCGAGATCGACTGCACCAGCGACCTCGATCGCATCCGTGCCGTGGGTCGGGGCACCGTGCTTGAGCTCGAACAAGTTCTCACCGAGCTGCGATTGCCGACGATCCTTGCTCACATCGCCCCCGGCGAGAAGGTGCTCCTGTACACGCACTACGTCGAGGGCATCGTCGCCACACTGCGCCAGGCGCTCAATGCCGCCGGCTTGCGGGTCGGTGTGCTCACTGGCGAGACGAACGACGCCGACCTAGCCGAGTTCAAGAAAGAGCGGGGCAATGTTGACGTGCTGATCGCGTCGTCCAGGGTCGGCACTGGCGTCAATGGTCTGCAGTATGTCTGCCACAAGCTCATCATCAACGCGCTGCCCTGGACCAACGCCGAGTACGAGCAGCTCGTGGCGCGGCTGTGGCGCCAGGGCAGCAAGTTCGACAAGGTGCAGGTCATCATCCCGGTCACGTTCGCGATGGTGAACGGACAGCGCTGGTCGTACTGCGACTCCAAGCTGCACCGGCTTGAGTATAAGAAGTCCATCGCTGATGCTGCAGTCGACGGCATTGTCCCCGAGGGCAACCTGCGCACGCCCGCCCAGGCCCAGCAGGACATCATGGGCTGGTTGGCCCGTCTCGACGGCGGCAAAATCACCGAGATCGAGCGCCCGGTTATCAAGATCCCGCTGTCGGGCGAGTCGGCTGCGCTGGCGCGACGCATCGCCAGCTACGGCGACTTCTCGAAGATGAACAACCGTTGGTACACGTCGGACAGTCAGAAGACGCACTCGCGGCTCACCGCCAACCCCGAGGAGTGGGCCCACTATCACACCGAGTACCGCCGGCTGCGCGAGAGCTGGACCGTGGTGCCGTTCCAAGAAGAGATCGACTGGCTGCAGCAGATCGAGGAAAGCAAGGTCGTCGCCGACTTCGGTTGCGGTGAGGCGATCATCGGCGCCCAAGTCGGCGACCACCACACCGTCCGTAGCTTCGATCACGTTGCCATCGATTCCGACCGCGTGACGGCCTGCGACATGGCGCATGTCCCCTTGAACGACAAGGAGCTAGACGTCGCCATCTTCTGTCTGTCGCTCATGGGTTCCAACTTCACCGACTACCTGCGCGAAGCCCATCGCTGTCTCAAGTTCAGCGGCGAGCTTCACATCTGGGAGCCCGCCTCGCACTTCGACGACCCACCCGCCTTCTGCCGCCAGCTCGAGCGCCTTGGCTTCGAGCCTTGCCTACCCGTAAATGAGGGCCCCTTCATCCGCATCCGCACCCAGAAGAACGGCAAGAAGCCAGACCCCAATGCTGTGCTCTCATTCCGCAGCGTAGGAGGCCCGTCATAGTGAGGCGCCGTAAAGAACAGAATCCCCCAAGAGGAGCGCGGAGCGCTGGGGACTGTCGTTGGCGAAGGGGGAGCGCCGGGGACTGTCGTTGGCGCAGGCGGGGCGGTAAGCTTGAGCAGCAACTCCATGTCCTCTGGCCGTGAGCGGTGGCGATGAGTTTCACCTGGATCCCCCTGTACGAAGACCTCGCCACTCGCCTCCTCGACTACGAGCACCGCCAGCCCGAGCTGTTGGCCTTCCTCGGCGAGCTGAAGGCGGCGGGCCTGCCTATGATTAGCCTCGTCGAGGACGACGGCAACACGCCGCTCACCGAGATCGACCCGTTCACCTTCTTCGCTGTGTTCAACCGCCGCGTCAACGACGCGAACCGCAAGGACATTCTGACGCGGATGCGGGGCTTCTTCGGATCCACGGCAGCGGTCCCGGAGGACTTCGACGGCATCCCGATCGTGGACAACATGGGGTCGTGGTTCTTCCCCTGGACGAAGGGGCGCAAGCCGGACGACATCCCATCGCTCTGGGCGCTTGCGCGGCAGGCCGTAACCGGGGGCCGCGACGCACTAACGGCGGCGGTCTTCGACCGCTGCCTCGCCGTCCGGTCGGTGAAGGTTGCGAAGCTGTCGATGGGGCTCTTCTGGCTGCGACCCCGTGGGTTCCTGCCGCTGGATGGTCACTCGCAGCCGTACCTGGGCCGCCACGGCGTGACGATCCCCGGCAAGGTGGCCACGTGGGGCGAGTACCGCGCCGTGGTCGAGGCTGCGGTCGTCCGGCTCGGTGACGACTTCCCAACCCTCTCCCGTGCGGCGTACGTCGAGCAGGCTCAGGAGCGTCGGTACTGGGCGGGCGGGCACCAGTTCGGGAAGACGTCGAAGCTGGAAGAGTTCATCGACCAGCACACTTGGTACATCGGGTGGAAGAAGCAGGACGCGAGCAGGGGCGCGAAGGCGGCGTGGAAGCGGTTCCGGGGTATCAAGCCGGGGGATCTCTTTGCCATCAAGGGGTATGGTGGCCGCGACATCTTGAAGGTGCACGTCGTCGGACTCGTGAACAAGGTGGAGGCGGAGACAGGCAGGATCTCATGGACGCCCGTCGAGATGCCCCTCTTTCACGCGAAGAAAGCGCCGAAGCCGGGCGGCGGCACCTGGAGAGACACGCTGTGTGAGGTGACGGCCCCGGACGCGCGCGCAGCGATATTCCGGGTGGGGAAGTTGGCCCCGCCCATCGTGAAGGAGCCAACAGTGCAGACCCCGCCGGTGAAACCGACGTCCGCGGCCCCGCCTCGCCCGCCGCATCCGCTCAACCTCATCCTCCACGGGCCACCCGGAACCGGGAAGACCTGGGAGATGCGGCAGATGCGGCAGGCATTCGCCCTGCGCACGGACGCTCCGCTTCCACCGCCACGGCCCGATGTGGCGGACCTGACCTGGTTCGAGGTCGTGGCGCTCGCCCTTCACGATCTCGGGGCGCCAACCGCAGCGCCGGGCATCGCCGCTCACCCGCTGGTGCAGGCCAAGTACGTGGAGCGTGCTCCGCAGGCGAAGCTCGGCCCCTATGTGTGGGGCCAGCTTCAGAATCATACGGTCAAAGCCTCAAAAACGGTCAAGTACGCGCAGCGGAGTGGCTACCTCATATTCGACAAACAGGAAGATGGCCGATGGTTCCTGCCCGAGGGGCTCCCCGAGGAAGTCTCAGCGAAGGCAGGACTCGCCGCCGAGGTCGCGCCCGGAACTGAGGCCCCCCCCAACAACCAGTTCCTGATCACGTTTCACCCGTCCTTCACCTACGAGGAATTCGTCGAGGGCATCCGCCCAGAGACGGCCGAGACCGGAGACGAGACCGTCCGCTACCCCGTCCGCCCTGGGATCTTCAAGCAAGCCTGCGAACGCGCCGTCCA
>CAZKOY010000324.1:0-3285 GCA_964554495.1 uncultured Myxococcales bacterium | reverse complement strand
TCGGCCCGCGCGTTGAACGCGAACTCATCGATGCGTGTGCAGGTAAGCGGCCCGCCGTCACAGAGGCCGCCAAAGCCGGGGAGCCAGAAACGGTGCGGCAGCGTTGGGGACTCGTCGGCGGAAGCGTTGGGGGCGGACAGCGAGAGTAGCGCTGCCAGCAGGAAAAGCCAGGAGCGCTTGGGCCAACGGGTATGCGGCGTAGGCGCGCGAATGTTGGGCTGTGTACCACGGTGTTCGCATGACCGGCAAGTACGCGGCAGACGGTGCCGTGCAGCGCTCTGACGCTCGCTACTTTCCCACCCCATCTACGTTGTGGTACTGCCCCAAGCAGAGCAATGGCTCCGCGCTTCCAACGCATCTTGGTCGCAGGGGGAGACGGCTTCATCGGCCGTCACCTATGCCATCGGTTGGAGGGGCGAGGCATCGAGGTACTGGTCGTCGATGACCACAGCACGAGCTGCGCACTGCCGCCGAAAATGCGGCAGACCATCGAGCAGGATGTTTCCACGCTGTCCCTGGCCGGGCTGCCGCGATTCGATGCCGTGGTTCATCTGGCATCGCCCGCTGCACCGCATCTCTTCTGCAAAGACCCGCTGGCCGTCATTCGTCCGAACACACTCGGTACCTCCCGACTGCTCGAGCTGGCACAGCGGGATGGGTGCAGAATGCTCTACGCCTCGACGAGCGAAGTCTACGGCCACGCCGAACCCGGCACGGCGCTCCGCGAGGATCAGCTCGTCTCCCATCCGCTCTTGTCTGGGCGCAGCGTCTACGGGGCAGCCAAGCGACTTGGAGAAGAGCTGGTGCATGCGGCGCGTAGATCAGGCGTCGATGCAGCCAGCGTCCGGCTGTTCAACGTCTATGGCCCAGGCATGGACCCGACGATGGGTTCCTATGCGCGAGTCATCCCGAACTTTCTGCGTGCTGCTATTCAGGGACGACCGCTGCCTATCGAGGGCAACGGCGAGCAAGTGCGCTCGTTTACCTGGATCGATGACATCGTGGAGGGGGTCGTCCGCCTGCTTCTTTCCGATGGTGTGCTGCCATCCGCAGTAAACCTGGGTCGCGATGAGCCGATCGCGATTAGGGACTTGGCTGCTCTTGTCGAACGCTTGCTCGGGGTCCAGGTAGGACGGGAACCGCGTGCTCGCTCTTCGGACGATACCAACTGGCGACGCCCAGATCTGCAGCTCCTCGCCGCGACGTTGCACTGGACGCCTACCGTTACACTCAGCGAAGGTCTGTCGCGACTGATTGCAGCAGAGCGCGCGGCATCGCCCCAAGGGAGTGCGGCATGTCTTTGATGGATGTTCGTCGCAGTCACATTGAAGGACCGCCGGGACTCGATCCGCCACCGGCCTCGCTGTCGGCGATCTGGCAGGACCTCACCTGGCATCACCGCATTTACCGGATGGAAGGATTGCCGCTCGCCACGCGTTTGGCCTTCCTGGGGCTGCGCGTTGTGCAGCGAATTGCCTACAACACCGGTTGGCATCGCGGAGGGCGGCGCTGATGCACCGGGCTCTACCACTCATCAATCAGACGCACGGGGCCAACCTGCTGGAGATCGTGCAGCGCAACGGACATGTCCTGCCAAGCGATCGGCGCGATGCCTGGATGAGCGAAATGACGCGCCCAGTCCGCTCTGCGGAGCGAGTGCCATGGCCGGAGCGGATCATCCTTGAGCTTGCGAATACTTGCAACCTTGACTGCCCCATGTGTCGCGTCGGTGAGTTCGGAGTCGCCTCCGAGCGGTTCATGTCGCGAGACTTGTTCGAGCAAGTTGCGGACGAGCTGTTTCCACATGCACGCGAGGTACGGCTCAACGGACTCGGCGAGGCGACGCTGGTTCCGTGGTTTCACGATTGTCTGGAGCGAGTCTCCCGCGCAGGCATGCACGGCGAAATCATCACGAACCTGACCTGCGATGACGAGACGATCTCGCGCCTTGTCGCTGCGCGTTTTGTCGTACTGGTGTCCTGGGATGCTGCGACTCCATCACTGTTTGAGAAACTGCGCCGCCCAGCGCGCTTTGAAAGCCAGCTCGCGAAGCTCCGCATGCTGTTCGCAGTTGCAGACTCAGCGAAGCTGCGGGACCACTTGCACCTCCTGTTCACCCTTCAGCGTGGAAACATCGACGAGCTATCCGGGATGGTCCAGCTTGCTGCGGATGTCGGCATTCCCAACGTGCTGGTTAACGTCGTGAAGCTGCAAGACGAAAGCTGGATTGCGGCGGTTGCTGCTCGGATCGAATCGGCACTTGACGATGCACGCGCTGAAGCAGGCAGAACAGGGGTCCATCTGACGCTGCCCGATCACATTGGTCCTCTGCGGTTGCATGGCAGCGGCGTGCTGCCCTCGTCCGCCGCCAGCTGTGACCGGCCCCTGCGCGAAGTGGTGATTCGCTGGAACGGTGAGGTCACGGTCTGCAACATGTTTAACCCCTACACTTACGGCCACCTGGGGAGACATGGCTTCGAGCGCTGCTGGAACGGCTCGATCGCGCAGGCGTTTCGCAGGTTGGTGAACACGCGCAAGAAGCATCCCTATTGCGAAGGCTGTCACTACGTCCACGGCGTCTATGAACAGACGAGGACGATCTGATGAACGGCCTTGATGTTCTGATCCTTCGTGGAGCACCAGGAGTAGGCAAGAGCACATTGGGGCGTGGACTGCGCCGGCAGCTCGATCACGGCAGCGTCATCGAAGTCGATGACATTCGCGGCATGCTGGCGCGTGTGGACTGGACCAGTCGTGTACATCACGATATTGCGCTCTCGGTCGCCCTAGATGCGCTGCTCTCGTTCGTTCGCGCCGATGTTCGCCCGGTCGTCCTGATTGACACCTTCAGCCGCAGCCGACTGCAAGGGGTCCAGTCGCGACTCCGCGCAGCCGAGCTGCGCCACCATACGCTGTCGCTGTGGCTTCAGCCGGAGCTGCTTGCTGCGAGGCTGCGTGAACGAAAGAGCGGCTTCTGTGATTGGGAACCGAGTCGCGTGCTGAACGACGAAGCACGGACCAATCGTTACCCGAACGAGGAGCTCATCGACACCACGCCGATGGCGCCGGAGGACGTGCTCGCCCTCGCGCAGGCACGTCTTTTCCAGCATGCAGAGGCCCGCGCGTCATGACCGCATCCGCAGGCTGGACGCCACCATCGGCCCTGCGGTCCGCGCCGCACTATCTGTTTATCGAGACGACCACGGCCTGCAATCTTCGCTGTCGGCAGTGCCACATGTGGATGTCCGAAGAGCCGCCCGGTACGCTCTCCACCGAAGAAAAGGT
>CAZKOY010000323.1:0-3296 GCA_964554495.1 uncultured Myxococcales bacterium | reverse complement strand
AGCAACCCGTGCGCCAAGACGACTCACCCAAGCGGTGCGATGGTGTGCGCGCACCTGCGCAGACTGCACGCCAGCGTGAGCGGCATCTCCGCCGGCTTTCCGCAGCGATCGCCGCCGGCCGGACAAGACCGGACAAGTCCGGACAAGTCCGGTCTGTGGTATCAATGGGGCGCGACCCATGGCGGACTCACTCGACCCTGGACACGTACACGCTGCCACCAGCGCAGCCGTGCGGACGGAGCCGCTGGACGACGAGGCCCGCGATACCAGGGAAGAGCGGCTGTGCCTGCGGGTGCTGTTCGACTATGGCAGGCCGTACCCGCGGGACATCGGCGCCGGGGGCCTCTTACTCCTCGCACCGAAGCAGGAGCCCTTCTTCCTGGGCCGCGACACCCGCGGTGATGATGGCAGGCTGCTGCTAGAAGACCGCTCGGTGTCGAGACACCACGTCGAGGCGCAGGTCAGCGAGGAGGGCCACTCCCTGCGTCTGCGCACGCTGGACGCAAAGAACGCGACCTACGTGGATGGGGCAGCCGTCCAGGGCACTCACACCGCGACAAAAGGCGCGGTGCTGCGAATGGGAGGATCTCTGCTCCTTGTCACCAGCATTCAGAGCGGCCAGCCATGGGTCGGGGCGCGCGACATCCCCGGTCTGCGCGGAAGCTCTGCCGCGCTGAACAAGGTCCGCTGGAATGTCACGCAGCGAGCGGACGCTGCGACTCCCGTGGTGATCTGGGGGGAAAGCGGCGTCGGCAAGGAGCTGGTCGCTGAGGCGCTACACCACCAAAGCCAGCGCCGCGACAAGCCCTTCGTGAAGGTAAACTGCGCGACGCTGAGCCCGTCTCTGGCCGGGAGTGAGCTGTTTGGCCACGAGCGGGGCGCGTTCACTGGCGCCACCCGGACGACCAAAGGGCTGTTCGGCGAAGCGGCTGGCGGCACTCTGTTCCTGGACGAGATCCACTGGCTCGCCCCCGATGTGCAAGGGCAGCTCTTGCGCGCCCTGGAAAGCGGCAAGGTCCGTGCAACCGGCGGCAGCCAAGAACAGGAGCACGGCGTTCGCGTCGTAGCCGCTTCCAACCGCGATCTGCGCGCACTCTCGGACACGACCCATCCTCCGTTCTTGGCAGACTTGAGAGCGCGCCTGGGCGACTGGTATCGCATCCATGTCCCGCCGCTGCGAGAGCGCCGCGAAGACATCCTGCCCATCTTTGTCGAGCTGCTGACGAATGCCGCCGCGCTGCGGGGCCGACAGCGCCTGTTGGAGCTGCGCATCTCTTGGCGGCTGGCCGACACGCTGCTCCAGCGCGCTTGGCCGAACAATGTCCGCGACCTTCGGACGGTGGCCCAGGCACTGGTGGATCTGACGCCAGAAGATGCCAAGAGCCTGAGCCTAGAGCCCCTCGAAGAGTTCTTGCCCCCACAGCCAGCAGCAGCGGCGGCGATCGAGACGCCTTCGGCCGAGCACATCCTCAAGACCCAAAGAAAGAAGAGCCAGCGCCTGACTGCCGAGGATGAAGTAGCGGTGAAGCAATCGCTGCTGCGGAATCGCGGCAGCGTCAAAGCCGCCGAAGTCGAGACCGGCGTCAACGAGCGGACGATCCGCCGGCTGGCCGAACGATGGCGCACCGGAACCGAGCGCGATGAGGATGACGGTGGCCGATAAACGATTCGTCGTCCTGGAAGAGATCGGCCACGGTGGGCACGGCAAGGTGTACCGGGCCAAGGATGAGCAGCTTGACCGCGTCGTTGCGATCAAGGTCTTCCATGACTCGCCCGCCGAGGCGGAGCGGCTGATGAAAGAGGCTCGGACGCTGTCCCGCCTCACGCATGGTGGCATCGTCAACGTCTACGACGTGAGCAGGATCTCCATTGCTCCGGGGCAACAGACCACGATCACCCTCTCGGAAGACGGCCCCCAGGAGGAGACGCTGTCCTGGGCGATGATCATGGAGGATCTGGGCGACATCGACCCCATCCAGTACGTCAGGGAGCACGGGGTCCATGCAGCGCTGCAAATCAGCGCGGAGATCGCCGAGGCGCTGCAGGCCGCTCACGAAAGCGGGATCTTCCACTGCGATCTGAACAACAGCAACGTCCGTGTCCTGCGCGGACACGCGAAGGTATTCGACTTCAGCCTCGCCGGACGCACGACCGGCCGTCCCTACGGAACACCGGCGTATCGCGCCCCCGAACAGGCGCGCGGCGAGGAGCCGAGCGACCGCACGGATGTATATGGCCTGGGACGGCTGCTCTATGGCCTGCTCAACCCCGAGCAGATTGCGAAGGCTCCTACCGAGGGAAGCCGCCCAGTGCTACCGAAGCTCGGCGCGCTCGACCTCACGAGGCGAACGCAGCTTGAGGACTTGATCCACCGCATGCTGGATCCAGATGCGCGGAAGCGGCCCGGCATGCAGGAAGTGGCGCAGGTCTGCCGAGATTCCATCCGCCGCGAGTCGAGCAGGAGGTCACCGGCCCTCCTTGCTGCGATCGGTGCGTTGGTCATAACCCTCGCGATGGGTTTCGGATTCTATTTTGCGCGGCACCGCCACGACACACCGACGGTCGCGAGGCTGCGCGTATCGATCGGCATCATCCACCACGACAAGAACATCTTGATGGTCCGCAGGCGCCACAAGGAAGGCACGCTGTCCTGGCAGTTCCCCGCTGGCATCATCAAGCCATCCCAGGATCCTGAGCAGAGAATCATCGACGAGACGCTCGAAGAAACCGGGATCAGCATCAAGGTAGTCGGCAAGATCGGCGAGCGCATCTCACCCGAGACGAAAGTACACGCCGAGTATTTCGACTGTGCCTACGTGGCCGGCGAGCTGCGCAACGACGATCCCAACGAGAATGCCGAGGTCGCATGGGTCCCCGTCGATGGCGTGCAGAACCGCATCACGTCGAGCCTCTACGGCGGCGTAGTGGAGCTGCTGAAAGGAATCCAAGATGGGCGCATCCGCTGAATCAAAGATCGCGCTGGGCATCGTGCTGGATGCGGGTGCGAACGTGCTGCTGATCCGCCGGGTCGGCGAGGATCGGTGGTTCTTTCCTGGGGGCCAGGTCGAGCCAGGGGAAAGCGAGGCAGCAGCGGTCGTGCGAGAGGTCCAGGAAGAGAGCGGCGTGCAGTGCCAAGTCCTCGCAGCGCTCGGCAGACGCACGCACCCAGAGTCGGGGCGAGACATCTCCTACTGGCACTGCGAAGCCCTCTCTACTGCGATCGAGACAAAGGACACCAAAGAGATCGCAGAGGCGCGATGGGTTCCCGCCAAGGACGCTCTCGCCATGCTGGGCAG
>CAZKOY010000322.1:0-3361 GCA_964554495.1 uncultured Myxococcales bacterium | reverse complement strand
AGCGCGGCCGGGCCAAAGACTACGGCACAACATTTCAAGCTCCGACGGCAGACCAAGTGCGGGACGCGCTGCATTCCTACTTCGATGTCCTTACGCGATTTGTCGTCACGGATGCATTTAGCTGTTGGGACGAGACGCACCGAAAGGCGTTTCTCACCTGGGCACAACACCCCTTCTTCCCATAAGGGCGCTGCCATGACGACAAAGGAGGGAAGGGCCATGACCCTCAACGCATTAGGGGACGAAGTAGCCCGCCTGCGACGAGAGCGCGGGCTGTCTGCGACCCAGCTAGGCCGATGCCTCGCAGCGTCGAGTACAAGCATCAGTGACATCGAGAACGGAAAGCGGCTCCCGCGTTTCGCGGTCCTAAAGCAGCTTGCCGAAGCGCTGAATGTGCGACTTGAAATTCTGCAGGTCGCGATGGAAGCGACAAAGCGAGCACGGCAGAACCTGCGACTCGCTGAAGCGCAAGCAGCACCGCTCGACATTCCCAAGCCCGACGACGAACGTTTCTGGTTCGCGTGGCTCGTCGTGGTTGGGCGGTCCCGCTGTGCTCTAAGCCTGCTCGCTCTCGATCGCGCCTGTGGCTTCGGCAAAGGGTATTCCCGCCTCCTGGAGCGCGGCGAGGTACTGCCACAAGACGCAGCGCTTGCACAGCTTGCCCGCGTGCTACAGACACCCTTCGATCTACTGCAGCAGTATCGCGACGTGAGCCGCGCTGCGAAGTCGGCCCGGCGGAAGCCACGCAGACACTTGGCGGATCGGTCGGCAGCAGCGACCGGAGAGGCGGCGCTGCTTCTAACGGTTGAAGAAAAAAATAGTCGAGAGGCAAGCCATGGGACGTGAACCCGACTTTGCACAGCTCGTCGCGCTCGCGGACAAGCTCGGGCTTGAGCACGTGGCGATAGCCGAGAGGCAAATAGGCATCGCCCATCAGGCTGTGTCTTCAGCGCTGGGAAAGCTGCTTCCGCTAATCGGCGCACCGGCCGCGCAAGGCGTTGCGGTGTGCCGTGACGCTCGTGACCAGCTACATAAGCTCGACGAGACCCTGAGCCGGCTACGCAGTCTCGTCGAGCGGCTGTCTACACAAGACCCAACTGTGTCAGAGGATTACTTGCTCTCGCAGCAGGAGGCCAGGCGATGAAGCTCCCACGCGTCGTTGGATACTACTATTGCGCGACCTCGGACCCAAAGCGCGCGACCCAGAATGAAGCGGCGATTCATGCACTGGCGGCGAGACTGAACCTGCCACGGGTCCAAGTCCTCAGCGACCGCGGAACCACGCGCCGCGCCGGTCGCAGGGCAGCGCTCGCAGCGATACGCACCGGCCAGGCCCGCGTCTTGTTGGTTCCTGGCCTCTGGCATCTGGCGCCTAAGTCACTGCGGCTGATCGATGTGGTCGATGCGGCCTTTGGTGGCTTCAGGCGCGGCCGATTGGTGACGTGCGATGGGTCGTTTGATTCGTCGCTACCCAACGGGAAATCCTGCTGGGGCATCTTCCGCGCCGTCGCAGAACTCGAAGCAGAGATCAGCTATCAACGCGATGGCGTGACACTGCACTGAGGCCACCATGAAGACGGTCAAGTCTGCCAAGTGTCCGGGGTCAGGTTGGGTACGAGTTTCGCGGCCGTGCGAATATGGAATCCGAGGATCGAGACCTTGCCGCCGAAGAGGGCTGATCCGCTGGAACGCCTGGATTTCGCCACCTGGCTCGCGTCGTCGACGGGTGCTGCCGGGTGAGGGCATCCTGGTCTGCAGGAAGTGCGCAACTGCGCTAGAAGCGCAGCTCAAGATCCTAACGCTCTGCGTCGCGGCCAGAGACGGCAAGAGGATCGCGCAGATACTGTGGGGGGCGCCATGAATCCAGTGCGCGCACGTCGATTGGTCGAACAGGGAATTCGCCTGGGCATGAGCCATGGCTGGCTCATGGCACCGCCGGAAACAGGCCACTACCTTGTGATGGGAATCACGCTAACAGACGGGGGGCCAACCTTCTCACTCCACCTCTCGAAGTTGACGGAAGAGCAGCTCATCGACCTGAGTGGCGGCACGCTAACGACAGAACAGATCCACCGCACCGTGAAGCGGGCTGGTCACTTCCCCGTGTTTACCTTTGTGCTGGATGGGGACGATGGCTACAGCGAGATCACTGAGGTTCGGATCGATGTGGACCGTGTTGGGTCGAACCGGCCATTCGAGTCTGCAACCAGGAGTCGGTGATGCGCCGATGGTGGATGTGGACGATCATGCCGGCTGCAGCGCTTCCCATCGTGGCCGTCCTAATGCTGATAGTGTCTCCTCGTCCAAGCCATACTTCCCTTGGACAAGGCAGGGCGAACGGCATGCCGCCAGGCTGCAAGCACCCACCGCCAGAGTCGCGAACCGCCGAAGGGAGAAAGCGGCTCATGGAGTGGGACGAGGACTGCGATCCAAGAAACCGCTTTGGGCGAACGGTTCGCGCAACCATGGAGGGCAGGCGTGAAGCTACTAACGATGTCGGAGTTCCGAGCCGAACCGGGCGAGCATCTGATCGACGTCCGCCGACAGGGCCAATCGATCGTGCTGACCAAAGGGGGCAAGCCAATCGCTAGAGTAGTGCCTTTCGATGACATGATCGTCATCAACAGCGACGGCACTGTGATAGGCGAGCCCTTGCCGCTTGGCGATGTCCGTCGCGGGGGATGGTACTAGTGCAACCGAAGCGGCTGCGCCGAAAGTATACAAATGGCTCGGCCCCCACTGAGCCGTAAGGCCCTCTCGAAGCCTTCGCCCTTTTTCCCGCACAGGTTTTTGACCCATGCCGCCCATCTGGCACCCGCTCGACCAGGTCGGCCGCTGCAGCTCGATGTCGGCCGCTCGTATCCACTCGACCAGGTCGGCCGCTGCAGCTCGATGCCGGCCGCCTAGCGCGCTCCGGGGCCAGCGGCGATATCACCGCTGCGCGGACTCGGGCTTGGCTGCACTCCGATTGCGTCGCAGGCAGCGGCCAATGGTGGCGTGTGGCACCTTGAGCCGCTGTGCTATGGTGCGCTGGCTGTGTCCCTGCTCGCGCAGCAGCAGCGCGCGGGCCTCTTGTGCGGCCGTCATGCGGCGAGGCCTGCCCCAAGGCTCCCCGGCTGCCTCTTTGCGCGCCCGTGCCGCGGCGATGCGTTCACCGCGCGCGAAGTGCTCCATCTTCGCCGCCCAGGCAAGGATCGCGATCAGAGGCTCCGCCATCGGCCCGTTTAGGTCGAAGCCGTCCGCACAGGTGATGACCTCGCATCCGTGGGAGCGCAGCTCCTCGATCAGCTCGAACGTGTCGCGAATACCCGTGCGAGTCAGGCGATCGAGCCGGAACACATAGAGGCGCCGAATGCGGCCC
>CAZKOY010000321.1:0-3384 GCA_964554495.1 uncultured Myxococcales bacterium | reverse complement strand
GTATTTTGTCCTTGATTTCAGCCAAGGGAGCCCGTACCTTCGTGTCGTTGGTTGGGTGGCACTATGCCACTTTGTATTACGGGCATCTAGGCATGTCCTTGGGCATCGTCTGCCCAAGGGAGCGCGCGCACATTCCAAGACTTCGCCCGTGCGTCTTCACGCATGGAGGGATTGCTATGTCCTCAGTGGTCGGTGCGCGTCACCCCGTCGGTCTAAACGTGCTCTGCGTCGTAGAACTATTCGAACGCTTCGCCGGTTCGCTGCTCGGCTCGCTGCTCTTGCTGTACCTGAACGAACGACTCGCGATGGCATCGAGCACGGCGACACGCATGGGTGGTGCCTTCAATGCCGCGGTCTATCTGTCATCGGTGATGGGAGGAGTGATCGCCGACCGATGGCTGGGCACACGACGGGCCATCTTGCTTGGAGCCGGCCTGCTTGCTGTGGGCTATGCCGTGCTGTCGATGGATCGGGCGATGCTGCTCTACCCATCGGCGGGCCTGCTGGTTCTTGGGCACGGACTGTTCAAACCAAACATCAGCAGCGCCGTCGGCAAGCTGTACGACCCCAACGATCGCCGCCGAGACGATGCGTTTTCGATCTTCTACGTCGTCTTCAACATCGGCTCAGCATGCGGGCCGCTCGCTGGGGGCTTCCTGCGCACGGCCTGGGGATGGTCCGCGGCTTTTGCTGTCGCAGGGCTGGCGATGTTGTTCGCACTGGCCGCAGGACTTCTCTGTTATCGCTGGCTGACCGGGCCAGCGCAGCAATACCCCGAGGAGGGTGCGGCCCGCAGCAAGGATGTTGCGTGTTCATCGTGGCCCATTGCCGCCATGGCGGGCATCCTTGCGGCAGGCCTGCTGTTCACCGCAGTTTATGAACAGACTGGGCAATCGCTGCTTCTGTGGGCTCGCGACTGCACACGGCGCTCTCTGCTTGGGTATTCATTCCCGGCATCGACCCTGCTGGGGGTGCCGGGGCTGCTCGTCCTCGGCATCCAGCCGCTGCTGAGTCGAACGGTGTCCACGCTGATGCAGCATCGTTGCCGGCCATCGCTGCTGGGTCGCATTCGCCTCGGCCTGCTGTCTGGCGTGGGGGCCTACGTGATCATGCTCTTTGCGGCCCTACGACAGGATGGGGCGCAAGGCTTGGTCAGTCCTTTGTGGCTGGTCGCCTGCTTCGTCGCGCTGACCGTGGGCGAACTGCTGGTCTATCCGCTGAGCATGGCTCTTGTGACACGGCTGGCCCCCAAGACCGCGACCGCCGCCGCGATGGGACTCTGGATGGCGGCACTAGCCGGAGGCCAGTGGCTGGCCGGAGAAGTCGCGGCGCATTGGGCGATGTGGTCACATACGACGTTCTTCTCGCTCCTTGCCACGCTGGCGCTTGCTGCCATCGTCGCGCTGGCGCTGGCCACTCGCTCGATCCGCCGTGCGCTGGCGGACCATGACCGCGCGCAAATGCTCCGTTGCACCCCCGTGGTATGAGGAGCCAGCGACATGCGGGCTCTGTCCTCAAACTCTCCGAAAGTCTGCCTGCGCGCTATGGTGGCCATGGCGAGCCTCGCTGTCGTTGCGCTCTTTCTCGTCTTCTCTCCTATTGCGGACGCGCAACCGGCGGTGATGCGACAGCCGGCTCTGCTGCCAAGTTCCAGCCCCCTCTGCGACAGCAACCTGGTCCCTTGCCTGGACATCGACGACTTCGCCGCCCATGCCTACGCGCACCTGATGGTCCTGCCCAAGACGGAGGAGCGCGGCGTCGCGGCGGTGATTCCGTATGGCGTCGCGCTCGGCCTGCTTGGGCGCTTCTCGGGGGGCGTTTCGACGAGCTACGCGATCTGGTCGCAGAACGAAACGCTGCGCCATGGCCACGGTCCTCTGCGGCTCAGCGCGACGGTACTGATCTGGCCGCTGTTTCCGTTGCGCCCTCGGTTCGCGGGTTCAGCAGAAGACGGCAACGGCCCGCACTTTGCGCCTCCGCGTCCGCTTCGCATCGGCGTGACCTACGATCACGAGCTGCGCGTCGGACCGTTTGAAGGAGCGAACTCGCTCGGGTTTCTCACGAACCTAAGCAGTATCCGGATCGTCGGTGTCAAAGCGCTCGGACCGTTCGAGCTGACGTTGAGCATGGGCGCTCTGGTCGATCCGCTGCGCCAGTACGCAACGGGCGAAGCGGCCGCGCAGCTTGGTTTGTATCTGCCGTTTTTCAAGGCACTGAAGCTATCGGTGGAAGCGCTGGGGCGTGGCGTTCCGTCGTTCGTCCATCCCGATCTCATCGCCGCAAACGGTGAAAGCCCGATCCAGAAGCAGAGCGTGCTGGGGCTCGCTCTCAGCTACAGACCGCATGCACGTGTGGACCTCGGCGTGTCTGCACAGATGGGATTCGGCGGCCTCGCACCCTCGGCGGTCATCATTCGCTTTGCGGTCCTCAGTGTCGGGAAGACTTATGAAGGACGCGCCGCGACTCCCCTCACTGCGCTTGGCGCCGATGTCACCGCCTACGTTGCCGCCGCCGTGGCGACGCGCATCAAGGAGTACATCGCCAGCCTGCCCATCGACCCCAAGCTCGACGAGAACTGCATCATCCGCGATGACGACGGCAGCTACATGGGCCGCTTCGGCACGCGCAGCGCCGACCGCCACTACTGCGAACAAGACGGCTTCAAAGTTCCCATCGGCCACGAGCTGCTGCGCGACAAAGACGGCGACCGCCTGTGCCGCGACAGTCGCAGGAACCCACGCACCGGCCAGCGCGACCTATACGACTGCGTGCTGTGGCGTCACGGCAAGGAATGGCACGCCGCGCACCAAGCCAAGCTGAATGACCACTGCGAGCTGCGCGACAGCGACGGCAAGCTCCTGGGCCAAGTGGGCACACCCAGCACCGATGGACGGCACTGTCGCTATCCGGTCACGCGCGCTAACGGCAAGTACGGGAGCCGCACCGAATACCAACAGCAGCCCATCGGCGAAATCCTGTACACCGACGGAGCGCGCAGCACGGTCTGCGAGAACCCCAACCTAACCCGCTGCTTCATAGAACACGCCGACGCTCGCGACACCCTGAAGATGACCGCAGGGGAACGCTTCGCCCGCGGTGCAGACCGAGGTCTTCGCCACAAAACCGAAGGCGCGCAGGCCGCCGCGCAGACCGTTGAAGACCTCGCCACCGGCAAAGTCAGCATCACCACCATCGCCGAGGAAGTGAAGCGCGAGACCACCGAAGTCGCCAAGACCGTCACCGACCCTGAAAAGCTTAAGGCGGTCGCGAAACAAAAGACCGACGACTGGCTCAAGGCCGCGGTCGATTGGTGGAACAAGCCGGCAGATGACAAGCTCGACGACGCGGGCGAGCTGACCGCTGCAGCAGCGGTGGATGGGGTGG
>CAZKOY010000320.1:0-3403 GCA_964554495.1 uncultured Myxococcales bacterium | reverse complement strand
GTGCGCGTCGTTCTGCGCATGTTCGATGACACCATCGCGGGCAAGCTGGCCGATGCCTTTCACTTGGACGTCGCGTTTTCATCGGCCGCTGTGGCGGCGCCCATCGTCGCGGCTTCCGTGCTGGATCTAGAGATCGTCGGCAGCTTCGCACTGGAGGGTCGCGAGCTTTTCACAGCCAAGCTGCACATCCCAGCGGCGAGTCCGCTGGTTGGGCGGACGCTCGGCCAAGTTGCCACCGAACGCCGCGTGATGATCCTTTCGCGCAAGCCGCAAGACCAGCCCATGATGTTCAGCCCCGCGGCCAACGACCCCATCTGCGCCGGAGACTGCGTCGTCGTTCACGGCGAGCTCGCCGATCTGCGCGCCTTCACCAAGCTGGTCAAGCACCTGCGCTAGCTCGCCCGCCCAAGCCCGGCTCTCGGCGTTTGGCAGCGACGCAGGCTGCGAAGTCCAGCGCTCGCGCGATGCTGCGGCGTACCATGGCCATACGATGACGACTCTCGCGGGGGACTCTGTGGCCGAGCCGGCGCGCTCGGCAAAAATGGGTGAATACGTCGGCATGGGCTCGGCCTGGCTCATGGGCGCGCTGCTCGCGGTGGCGGCGCGCGGCAATACCGCGCTCTTGCTCTGCGTGCTCATGACGACGTTCATGGTCGCGCAAGGAGCCCGTCGAGTCGGGCGCAGCGCAGGCCCGCACATCGCGCGGCGCTCGCTGTTGCCGGCGCTCGGCATCGGCGCGCTGTCTGGGCTGATCTGTCTTGGCTATGCCGCAGTCTGTGCCGGCGTGCTGGGACTGATCTGGGCTGGCTATGACGGGTTTTCCGACCCGCACCTCTTGCACAACTATCTGCGTAAGCCCGTGCTTGCGGTACTGGGCTATGGCTTCATGCCTGCCCTGCTCCTTGGAATCGTCGCAGGCTCGCTGCTTTTTGCCCTGACACGCCCACGCACAAAGCCCATCGATTCTGAATAATTTTTCAATAATATCGTTTGATATTGAAAAATATCATACTCAATTAGTATTACTAATAATTAGTCTTCGGAAAATTATCCGCCAATTTATCATCAAATTCTTCGTGCCACCTGTTGTCTGATTCGCGGCGGTCTGTGCTCGCTAGCCAAGCAGGTCGGCGATGCGCTCGGCGGCGCGCGTGGCCAAGGCCATGATCGTAAGCTGCGGGTTCACGCCCAGCGGCCCCTGCACCGTGCTGCCGTCCACGATGAACAGCCGCTTCACATCGTGGGTCTGCTGATCGAGATCGACGACCGAGGTCTTGCGGTCGCGGCCCATGCGGCAGGTGCCCAGCGGGTGATAGCTGATCAAGGCCAGATCGCCGGCATGGATCTTGGCCTTGGCAAAGCGGTGCAGATCGTTCGGCGACAGGCTCGGCATCGACGTCACGCCTGGGTACAGGTGCTTGGCCCCAGCCGCCAAGAGTAGCTCGGCGCTGCGTACCATGCCGACATGCAGGCGGCGCACGTCCTGCGCGGTCAGGTTGCTTTGAATCAGGTACTGGCCATGCGCTTGCAGCCGCACGACGCCCTTGGGATCGTCGGCAATCAGCGGTCCGATGGTGGCGATGTGCTCGTGCTGATCCATGGCATCCATCAGCGGCCGCCCCGAAAGCGCCAGCGCCATCGGCGAGGTGTTGGGCGGCGACAGCGCGCTGATGATCAAGATGCCGTCGCGCAGGAACTCTTCGACGAAATACCCCTGGGGCACGGACTCGCCCGGCTTGATGTCTTCATCGAACAGGCCCGACATGCCGGCGCTGGGGTGAACGCTCAGGTTGCGGCCGACTTGACCGCTTGCGGTCGCGATGCCTTGGCGCTGCAGGAACAGCGGCGTCGGCAGCGCACCGCCAGCCAGAATCACAGCGCGGGCGTTGAAGCGAATGCTCTCGCCCGTGCGGGTCACGGCGCTTAGGCCGGCGGCGCGGCCGTTTTCGATGCGGACGTGCTCGGCGCGCAGGCGGGTAAACAGCATCGCCGAGCGCGACAGCGCCGCTGGGATGTACGACACATTGGTGCTGCGGCGCGCATCGGTTCGGCAGCCATAGTCACAGAAACCGGATGCCTGACAGCCCGGCGTGTTGCGACGGATGCGCGAATAGCGCCAGCCAAGCTTGCCGCAGCCTCGCGCGAACACGCCGCTGATCGGTCCCAGATAGCGCTCTTCGGTGGGCGCGATCTGCAAAAACTCTTCGACGTGCTCGAAGTAACGGTTCATCGCGGCGGGCGTGAAATCGTCGGTGCGCATCGTTTCGCACCAGCGGTCGAGCACCCATGATGGCGTGCGAAAGCAGGTGCCACCGTTTACCGCCGTCGAGCCGCCCACCAAGCGTCCCATGAACACCGGGATCGGTGCGTTGCCGAGCACGATGCCAGCGCGATAGAAGCGGCGATAGGCATCGATGGCCCGCCCATCGAAGGCATCGCGACGGTACAGATCGCCTTCTTCGACAAACGCGACGGCATAGCCGCGCTCGGCAAGCTCTCGACCGACGACCGCGCCGCCGGCTCCGGTGCCGACCACGACGACGTCGCAGTCGATCACTTCGTCGGGGTTTAGGTCTTCGCCATGCCGCACCTGCGACAGCCAGCGCGGCTGCTCGATGTCGCGCACGACGTCAAAGCGAGCCCCCAAGCGATCGTTTACGTTCTGCCGATCGAAGTGAACCATCTTGTACGCTAGCAAGAGCAGCGAATACGGCCCGCGCAAGACCGGATGCTTGGCCCAGCGCGACAACAGGTCCTGCTGCGTGCGCGCATCTAGCGCGTAAAACGGCCGCCCCGTGCTGGCGATAGCTGCCGTCGACAAAGCGCGCTGCGCTGACCGCCAGATCGGCAGCAGGCTGGGCGAGATCTCGCGGACCAGATCTTCGGTGCGGGACAGCGTTGTCTCATCGCCGGGCGGGACGCGTTTTCCTCCAGGGATCATCGCTTCCAGCAGCGCAAGCGCCGCGCGTTGTTCGGCAAAGCTGGGGGGCTCCGTACTCGGAGCAACAGAGGTCAAGGCTTCAAGCATGGTCAGTCTGCGTGACAAGGAGGAGTGAACAAAGCGCTAGGTGCGCCGTCGAGCGAACGCGGGATAGACACAGAGCACGATGCTGACTGCGGTGATCTCGCCGAGCACCGCCGCCTGGCCAAAGCTGCGCAGCGCACCCGAGCTAGCGAGAAGCAGCGTGATGTACCCGAACACCGTGGTCAGCGAACACAGCAGCACGGCGCCCCCCATGCGCGCGGTTGCTTCGCGGGCATCGACCTTCAGCGAGTCCATGGCCCCCAGCACGTTGACGATGTAGTCCGCGCCCACGCCGATGGTGATCGGCAAGGCAGCGAAGTTGAGCATGTTCAGGCGCACGCCAAAGGCCATCATCATCAGCTGAGATGCCACCGCGAC
>CAZKOY010000319.1:1880-3413 GCA_964554495.1 uncultured Myxococcales bacterium | reverse complement strand
CACATCTGCAAAATCCCAGAAGGCTACCGAGCCAGCGACGGGATAGCATGAGCTCGCGGCGTTGTGATCCTGTTTTTGATCCTGCCAACCACTAGACTGCGAGAGTGCTGGGCGCTGGCCTCTTGACCTGCGCGCCGACCCTCGTTCTTTCGCCTCAGTCAAGCGCCGCTAGGATCGCCAGTCCAAGATCTCGAAGGGCGCTCCCATCTGCGAGCTCGTGTGAGTTGGTCAGCACCACCACTGCTGCGGGCGGGGCCTTCGTGAATAGGATCTGCGCGCTGAACCCCGCAGTTTGTCCGTTCTTTGAGTAGACGGTTCGGCCCTCGATCTCCTCGATGTTGAGCAATAGTCCCGTGCGACCATTCTGACCGAGCGGGCTGGGCCGCTGGGGCTCAATAACGCGCTGCCAAGCCGCAACGACCTCGGGCGTGCCCGTGCCCAATGCGCCTTCGACGAATACCAGGACGTCGCTGCCCGTGGACCGCAACGCACCGCTGCCCTTCAACGGTTCGCCAATGTCGTTTTCTGGCGCCGGCTGCCCGTTCGAATAGCCTTGGGCGCGGCGCGAGCGTTGCTCTGCGGTGAGTGCCGTCGTGGTGTCATGGAGGCCAAGCGGATCCGCTAGCTCGCGCTTGATCAGTGCGCCGTAGCCCGGCGATGCGGTGTGTCGGACGAGGGCGTAGCCCAAGGTTCCCGCGCCGACGTTGGAGTATCCGAAGGTCGTGCTTGGCTCGACGCTGAGGACATACGATGACAAGAAGCGTTCGAGATCTGCAGCGGTATATCCCGCGGCAGGATTACCGGGCATCGAGGGCTGTAGATTGGTCGGCATGTTTGGCAGACCCGAAGTGTGGGTTGCCAGATCAAGGAGCGAAATGGCTCGTCTGCCGAAGTGCGGTGTCCCCGATGGAAAGAAGGGATCGAGCGAATCGCTTAGCTGCAGACGTCCACGATTGACCTCAAGGCCAAGCAGCGCCCCGGTGTAAACCTTGGTGACCGACCCAATTTCAAAGACGGTGTTCGCGTCAGGCCGGACCTCGCCTCGCGCTAACGTCGCGCCAAGCCCAACGACCGTTCGCCCCCTCGGCGACGACACGCCGACGACAAGTCCGATCGCTTTCCCTGGCACTCCGACCGGGTCCACGTACGGCGCCGCTAGCTGCCGGATGCGTAGGTCAAGGGCACTTCGATCGTCGGGTCCACCCGTTTCGGGAGCGTTGCCACAAGCCACCCATCCGACCGCAGTCAATGCCAGCAAGTACTTGGTACGGACCATTGCAATCCTGATCCTCTCACGCGGTCGCAGGTGGCGACCCAAGAAAATGGAATGGCAACTCACTCGACACACAGCGCATGGGTGTGTCCAGGGGCGAACAAGGATTTCCGCTGCCTTGCAGGATTGAAAAATAGGAAAAGGCGAAATGCTTGTGTCTTATCAATGGCGATATCGATTGATTGGCAATTGCAATGGTATCCTGATTGCGAGCGTCAACGACGGAGGAAAGTGCGGCTTTCAGGGACGCTATCGCGATT
>CAZKOY010000319.1:0-1780 GCA_964554495.1 uncultured Myxococcales bacterium | reverse complement strand
CTGCAGTTCAGGCGCTCGTTCCGTCGGGACACAGGATCGTCCCCGTGATGCAGAGCACCGCTTCACCGCCGATGAGGATCGCATCATCGCGGAATGTCACCCGCACCTGTCCGTCGCGGCCGAGGCGCTGACCCTGCCCAGCCACGTACGAAGCGTGGACCCCGCGCCGCTTCAGCAGATTGGCGACACAGGCATTGCCGCTGCCGCACACCGGATCCTCGGGCACGCTGCTCGCGGGGGCAAACGAGCGCACTTCGTACTGAACCGCGGCCGGCTCGTGGTAGCGGGCAAACACGGTCGCGCCTTCGACACGCAGTCGCTGACTGAGGGCGGTCAGCGCCGCAAAGTCGGGAGCCAAGGCTAGGACGTGCGCCGGACTGGCTAGCTCGACGGTGATCCAGATCGGGCCGACGTCAATACTGCACACTTCGCCAAGATCCTGCGGTGCAAGCTGCAGAGCGGCGGCGATGGCGGCCCGTTCGCTTTCACAGCCCGACAGAAAGCGAGCCTGGGGTGCTTCAAACGCCAGGGCTCCGGTGGCGGCATCGCGATGGATGCGAACGAGACCCACGCCGCACTCCTGCACAAGGACATCGGAGTCGCGAGGGCGCAGTCCTGCGTTCAGCACCGCGAAAGCGCTGCCCAGCGTCGGATGTCCGGCAAAAGGCATCTCATTCGCAGGGTCGAAGATGCGCAGTCGATAGTCCGCCTTGTCATGCTGCGCCGGCAGGACAAACGTGGTCTCGGACAGATTGGTCCATCGCGCGATGCGCTGCATCTGCTCGGTCGAAAGTGCCCCCGCATCCAGCACGACCGCGACCGGATTACCAAGATAGGGACGGTGTGAAAAGACATCGACCTGCGCAAAGGGCAGCCGCATGGGTTCTCCTGTTTAGCAACGCGCGGTCGAGCGGGCGCGCATCGACCGTGCTGACGGGCCTGGGCTCATCTGTTAGGTTCGCCACGATAGTAGAAAGGGCGGCACCGCATGATGAGTCTTTTCACAGAAGTCGATGTGCCCCTGCGGCATCGGTCGAATCCCATCAATGACCATGGGCGCTGGCATACCTGGTCGCCAGAGTGGCGAGATCTTTTGCGGCGCGTTCGGAAGTCGCGACCGCGAAGGCGGCCCCGCCTGATCGCGGTCAAAGGCTGCGATCCGTATCCGCAGACCTATCACCTCGATCTTGACGAGCCGCTCGATGCCGATATGCGGGCGCTCTTGGTTCGCGCGGCCGAGGAGCTACTCGCCGTCAAGATCAGTGCCTCGATGATTCTTCTGACCCACATGTTCGAGCAGCCTGAGGATGGCGTGGCGCTGCGTTCGCTGCTCGCGCTTTTGCGCTCCACGATCGTTGGCATCGCGGGAAGGCCGCAGGCGGCGCTTTATTCACCGGTCCAGGCGGAACGCAAAAAGGACAATCAGTTTCGCCTTCATGCGGATCTATTTCTCGTCGACAACTTGATGCTGATTTTCGATCAGGTACCTGCCGACGGTACCGGACGCTCGCTCTTTCTTCCCTATGCAGACCTCGAACGCATTCTTGAGCGCGTCGAGGAAGTTCCCCCGCGCATTCGAGCCAGCGTTCGGCAGCTAATGACCGGCCCGTTGCAGACAGATGGCTTCAATCGTCTTTATGACTGCCTGCACGGCGCAGGGCATCCCTGGGTGCCCGCCCTCGAAAAACAGCTACGCAGTCAGCAGCTCGTCGTGCCATTTGCGTCGGGCGAGGGCTACTTGCTAAACGACCGCTTCTGGTTACACGGTCGTGAACAGGTC
>CAZKOY010000318.1:0-3453 GCA_964554495.1 uncultured Myxococcales bacterium | reverse complement strand
CTCCGACATCTTCCAAGAGCGCCTTGAAATAGACGCCCGCGCCGGCCAGGTTCGCGTCGGTGCTTGCCTCATACGTCGCGCTGACGAAGGGCTCCAGCTTCTCTGCAATCTGCTTCAGGTTCGTCGCCAACGGCTTTAGCGCATAGGGCTCCAGCCCCTCGTCGATGACCTTCGCTTCGGCCTTCGGCAGCCGGTCGGCCCACCACTGCACGACGAGCAGGGCCAAAAACCACAGCTCACGCAGCCCCTTTTCCAAGATCGTCTTGCGCTCGCTCGCAGGCACCTGCCGCAGCCCATAGCCCATCGCCAGCACCAGCCGCGACCCAAAGGATCGAATCAGCTCAGTACCGGCGGACGCACCGCGCGCAAACAGGTTCTGAATCATGGCTTGGTTGCGCCTCCGCCGCCCGCCTGAAGCGCCGCCAGCTTGGACTCAAGCTGCGCCTTCTCTTGCGCGATGGCCTGGTACGCGACCTCGCGCTTCTTGCCGTCGCCCCAGCGCACGCGCATCGCGCGCATCAGGTTCGAGAAGCCAAGCTGCCCAAAGATCTTCGACGCCTCGCTGATGACCTCGCGCGTCGGCGTCACCCAGCCGCCACCGCCTTTGGGTTCGGGCCGGGTCAGCATCTCGGCGAAGTAGATCCCCAGGCCCAGCACGAAGTGTGGTGCCCCTTGGAGCAGATCTACGTTGTTCGCCCAGAAGCCGTCCTTCGACCAGCGTCCCAGCGCCCGGAAGCCGTAGTTCATCAGCTCCGTGCTGGCTTGCGCGACGACCCCACCGCCGAAATCAACCGCCACGCGATGCGCCCGCGATTCCTTGGCCAGCACCGCATCGCGGAACTTCTGGATGCGACCGGGATCGAGATCCTTGGCTTGCCGCGCTTGCAGCGCCTTGCTTTGCTCCGCACCGACTCCTATCTCATCCGAGATGAGTGCATCGATCTTTGCAAGAGTGCTATCCAGTTCAGATTTGGCCATCGTCCTCTCCTATGTCACTGTCATTTCCCGTCAGCACATTGCGTGGGGCTCGCTTGCCCCACCACCCATCGGTCAGGCTGTCGATCTCGCCCCAGCGCAGATTCCCTGCCGCTCGGCAGTCTGCGAGAAACGCGCGCAGACCGTCGGTCGTGAAGGGATAAACTGAGGCGTTCGCATCGCTCAGATGTGCAAGCGTGGCTTGCACTGGCTGGCCGACCTTCACCGGGATCTGCGCGCGCTCCGCGTCGTACGTTGAGAGCAGTGCGCGGACCAGATCGAGGCCCCACTTGTTCCACAGGTCCACGCGGAATCGCTCGCTCGCCAGGTCCAGCCGCAACTCGCGATAGGCGTAGGTGCCGATGCGCTGGATCTGCGCCACAAGCTGTTCGACCGCAGGCTGTAGCTCAGTCTCAATCGCCATCGGGCTCTCTTGCCAGTCGCGCGGACTCGTCGCCTTCCACACGCTCTGGGCCTGCTCGGCACTCAGGCTCTCCCAGCGAATCTTTCGGAACTCACGAAAGCCGATGGCGTGCGGCTGATAGCTGACCGCACCAAACTCGCCCCCTGCGTACTGCACACCGTCTGCGCGCTTGCGGACCAGCAGGGCCGATTCCCAGACTGCGCCGTCCGCAGCGGGGGCAAAAGACAGCGTGGCGTGCTTCGCGACGAGCGGGGCCAGAAAGCGCCAGGGCCAGATCAGCGGGTCCGTCTGCGCGAGATCGGCACTGATGCGATCAATCTCACTCAGCAGGTGCGCCTTGGCGATGGGGTCTTTGGAGCGAGCTGCATCGCGCTGCCGCATCGCGATCTGGCGAATGCTGGCCCAGGCGAGCTTGATCGTGCGCTGGTTCTCGGCATCCTGTGCCTCCAGCTTCTTTTTCTGAATCAACGCCTGGGTCTTTTCGACATCCCTGGAGAGGTAGATCAGCCAGTCTTCCGGGCTCATGTCGGCCTGGGCCGCGGGATTGTTCGTCTCGGACGCTGCGCTCTCGATAATTGCGGCCATCCACTCGCGTTTGCCCGCGATGAGCTGAAACCGCGCCATGTCCGACGACCGCTTCGACAGAACGTAGTAGATGTCGATCACGTCGTAGCGATTGCCTTGCCGCTGGCCGCGTCCATTGCGCTGCTGCAAGGTGGCGGGCTCGTACGGCAAGTCGCCGTGGAAGATCGAGCAGGTTCGCGTCTGAAGATTTACGCCCTCGTACGCGATGCGGTTGGCGATCACGATGTCGTAAAGCGGCGGCTCTGCCGTCGTGAATCCCTCGGCGATGCGCTGGCGCGACGCCGGATCAGGGGCCGTCTCGCCATTGAGCACGGCAATACGTGCCTCCTCGACCCCGGCCCGGATCAGAAGCTGCTTGAGCCAGAAGTGCGCGGCGACGTTTTCCAAAAAGACGATGTGCCCGCAGTCTTTTTTCTTCGCGATCAGCTCGGCGATCCTGTTCAGCTTCGGGCTGTCGTACTTGGCGGCTAGGTGCGCATTCGCATAGGTCCACTTGGGGCGGTCTTTGCGACGCTTGCGCTTCCGCGGCGCAGACTTCGAGTCGTCAGACGCCTCCCCCTCTTCTGAAGAATCAGCGGGCGGAGCTTCTAGCGTGGGTGGAACAGGCGGCGCGGGCTCGTCCAAAGGCAGGCTGCCTTGCGCCTCGGGCGGGCCTTCGTCGAGCAGTGCATGCACAGCCACGAGCGCCATGCGCTGAAGCAGACCCAGGGCGACGTAGCGGTTGGCAGGGTCAAGAACAGCACTCTCCAGCGCCTGCTGATAAGACAGCAGGTATTCGGCGTACTTTGCCTCCTGCTGCGCATCCATCTCCACGTCGAGCCGATGGACCCTCGGCTCAGGAATCTTCAGGCCGACCTGTTTCGCCGTGCGGAACTCGCCATATCGGAACAGGACTTCGCGAAGCTGATCCAGGTTGCGAAATCCGACGACGCAGGGCGCTTCGATGGCGGACAGATCGCTGTCCTGAATCAGCCGCTGCTGGATGTTGAGGTACTGGGTGATGTACTGCTCGGAATCGACGATGCCGAGCCGGCTCCAGATGTCGCCATCGAGGAGTGACAGGACCGACAAGAACTCCAGCGGGGAGTTTTTCGCAGGCGTCGCATCCGCCAGGTAGACGCCGGTGCCGCCCGTGTTCTTGCGCACGAGGTACGCGCGCAGGTAGAGCTGCCAAGCGATGTAGCTGCCCTCCTGCGGAGCCCCCAGAAAACGCGGTTCACCGCCTTCGCGGCTTCCTGCCGTCCACAGGTTCTTGCCGATATGGCTCTCGTCATAGGCCAGAAAGTCGATGTTGAGCTTTTCCCAGGCGATGCCGGGATCGGGCTCTTGCCCGACGGGCGGAACGGCCCACTTGGCAGCGAACCCTTCCTCGCGTTCTTCCAGGATCGCTTCCTTGCGCTCGGTCCCGGCAAGTCCCTGAAGCTGCTTCCGCAGACGTTCCAGCTCGTCCCGCTGCTCGTCATCGAGCT
>CAZKOY010000317.1:0-3506 GCA_964554495.1 uncultured Myxococcales bacterium | reverse complement strand
TACATGGGCAAGCAGTACTGGACCTGTGATGGTAACGCGCGCAAGAAGTGCGAAGGCGGAACGCCGCGCAGCGAGCCTTGCAGCCTGGGCTGTTATCCGGCCGCCGTCGGCAAGGACGACCTGTGCATCGGCTCTGGCGCCGGCTGGAACTGCGCCAATTCGTCGTATATGGGCAAGCAGTACTGGACCTGTAGCAGCGGCAGCATCTATCGCTGCGAAGGCTCGAACCCGACCAAGGTCAGCTGTCCTGCAGGCTGCAGCACGCGCCCGCTCGGCACCGATGACGTCTGCAACTAAGCCGTCGCTGGCATTAGTTGTTCGCCGGACCGTCGCCGTGCTGCGCTTTTAGTTCGCGCTTGAGGATCTTGCCGGCCGCCGACAGCGGCAGCGTGTCAAGGAAGACGACGGACTTGGGGACCTTGTACTTGGCGAGGTGGTCGCGGCAGAGAGCCAAGACGGTGTCTTCAGTCAGGGTCTCGCCGGGCTTGCAGACGATGAAGGCCCGGCCGACTTCACCCCATTTTTCGTCGCGGACACCAATGACGGCGGCCATGGCGACCGCGGGGTGGCCGTACAAGACCTTTTCGATCTCGGCGGGGTACACGTTTTCACCGCCCGAGATGAACATGTCTTTCTTGCGGTCGGCGATGTAGTAGAAGCCGTCTTCGTCCCTGCGCGCGAGGTCGCCTGTGTGAAACCAGCCGTCTGCGTCAACGGCTGCGGCGGTGGCTTCGGGGTTTTGGAAGTATCCCGAGCACATCGCGGGGCCGCGCAGGATCAGCTCACCGACCTCGCCAACGGGAAGCGGGGTGCGGCTGTCGCCGTCGTCGGCCGCGACGATGCGAGCGTCGATGAAATAGTTCGGCTTGCCGATCGAGCCGGCTTTGCTCTCGGCGAATTCGGGGGACAGCGAAAAGATGCCGGGGCCGAACTCGGTCATGCCGAAGCCCTGCTTGAACACCACGCCGTGCTGCCGGCGATAGGCATGAATGATCGGCACGGGCAGGGGAGCACCGCCGCTGGTGAAGAAGCGAATGCTCTGCAAGTTGGCGCTGGCAAAGCGCGGCGACTGCATCATCATCTGAAACTGCGTCGGCACGCAGAACAGGGCGGTGACCTTTTCGCGCTCGATCAGGGCCAGCATGTCGTCGGCGGTCCAGCGTCGCATCAGCACGACAGTGCCACCCAAGGTCAAAAGCGGCAGCGTGTGGACGAAAAGCGCGCCCGTGTGGAACATCGGCGTGTGCGTCAGCGTGACATCGCCGCGGGCTAGCTCGTGAATGATGGTGTTGAGGGTGTTCCACGCCACCATGCGGTACGAGATGCACGCGGCCTTGGGCAGGCCGGTGGTGCCGCCCGTGAACAGCAGGCACAGAAGATCCTCTTCGCGCACGGCCTCGTGTGCGATCGATGTCGCGGCGCGGCTTTGCACGGTCTGGGTGTACTGCCGACTGCCTGCGATGCCAGGGCCTTCCAGGTGCAGCCAGCATATGATCGAGGCGCAGGCTGGCTGCGTCGCGATCTCGCTGAGGCCAGCGCGAAAGTCGTCGCTAAAGATCAGGACCTTAGGCGCGGTCTTTTCGATCAGGGCCGCGATCTCGCGCGGGTGGCTGCGCCAGTTAAACGGCACCAGCACGGCGCCGAGCTTGCCGCAGGCGAACAGCGCATCCAGAAACTCGACGCCGTTCATGGCCAGAACGCCGATGCGGTCGCCCGGTACGATGCCGACCTCGTCGCGCAGAAAGCCGGCCAAGCGATTGGCCCGCGCGTTCATCTGGCGATAGGTGAACCGCCCGGCCTCGCCCTTGGCCACATCGACCACGGCCAGCGCCTCTGGGTAATAGCGCTCGCCTCGCTCCATCCAGTCCCCGATGTACATTCCGCCTCCTTCTGTCGTCGGCACGATATCACAGCCGTCCGTCGGGCCGCGGCGGTAAACGAGGCTGCGCAGGTGCCCGCGATCCTAGAACCAATGACTCGCCTGCTCTGCTGGAATGAGCGGGCAGTTGGTGATCGCATGGGCCTCGCAGAACCGCTTGAAGTGCTCGTCGACCAGCACCCAGCCGAGCCCGCGCGGGATAAAGAGGTTCTCGTGCGGCTCGGCTTCGAGGACGATTCGCTGCCAGCCCTTGGCGATGCCGCCCCCCCGGCACACATCACAGCGCGGCGAAGGCGGCTCTTCCCACTGCCATCCACAGGCCGCTTCATCGACCGCCACCGCTGAGCGCTGCGGCAGCACTCGAAAGTAGGGCGGGGGCGCTTCTTTGATCCGCTTGCCGCGCCGCACCACCTTGACCACGTCGACCGGCTCGAAGCCTGAAAGCCCGACGAGCCCTGAGCGCAGCCATAGATCCTTGAAACGCTCGGCGACCAGGATGCTCTCGCCTGGGCCAAAGGCTAGATCGCCATACTGGAGGTCCCAGGTCTCAAGCTCGGCTCGCAGCGGCTGTGCCCAGCGAAACATCCCAACCGGCCTGCCGCAGCACGGGCAGTCGAGGCCATCGCTGACATTGTGCGGGTCGGCCTGCAAAAACTCCGTCTTTGCATCGCCCCTGGGTGCGCCGCGCCGCTGCAGCAGGTAGATCGCCTTCACTTTGCGCCCTCTTCGTTGAGTGCCTCAAAGCCTCGTGGGAACCGCTGCTGCAGCTCTGGTCGCTCGTACAAGGAGCGCAGATAGGCTTCGAACCTCTCAGGTGTTACGTCGTTGTTTCGATCAAGCCATCGTACGATCTCATCGTCGAGATCTTGGTGCCATTTCTGATATCCCCGATGCGCACTTGCATCCGCTCCTCGGAGCACAAAGCGTGGGTCGCGCGCCTGATAGCGGCCCCGCAGGATGCGGTGTTCCTCCAGAGCTCGATGAACACGCCGCGAGATCGCATGGTGAAGCTGGCCTTGGGAGAGGCGCTTCGCCGACGGCTCGATATGATCGGCGATAGAGGCTTGTCCCCGTGCTGGCCCGCGCCTGCCGAGCTTGCCGAGCAAGGCCAAGATGTCGATGGAGGACTGCGCTTCTGGGTTGCAGGTGAGCTGGCGATAGAGCTGCATGCCGACCACGGCGGCGCGTCCGCCCATGTCGTCGTTGGCGACGACGGCGGCCCAGCCGGGGTCGAGGCCGGCGGGGACCGGATCGATGCGGCCATCGCAGACCTGTTCGAGCGGCTCGCTGACGAGATGTAGCAGCGCGTCTACATGGTCAAGGACCGCCTTGCGGAAGCGCGCCGACAGCGGAATCTCGGCGACCTTCGTGCCGTCGTTTACGCGCAGGGCGGTGCCGTGTTCCCACAGGTGTGTCCCGACGGGCAGACGAAGGCCACTGTCGAGGAGGATCATGCCGGGCGCGTGCGGATCCGGCTTGCCGATGCAGAACCACTGCACGGATGCGCGGCGGGGCGTCGGATCGGTCCAGACGCAGCCGTCCTCACGCAGGATGGGGTCGATGGCGCCGAGGAGGGTCCAGATCCAGGCGGGGGTTTCTTTGGGCTCGGCGGCTTTTTTTTCGGCCC
>CAZKOY010000316.1:0-3530 GCA_964554495.1 uncultured Myxococcales bacterium | reverse complement strand
CGACGCCGAAACTCGACGATCGGACGTACGCAGACATCATTGCGGAAGCGGTCCGGCTTATTCCGCGCTACTGCCCGGAGTGGACAAACCACAACCCTTCGGATCCCGGTATCACGATCCTTGAGCTCTGCTCATGGATGACAGAGCTGATCCTCTATCGGCTCAACAAAGTTCCTGACAAGAACTACCTGACCTTCCTCGATATGCTGGGGATCAAGCTGCAGCCGGCGCAGCCTGCACGCGCGCTGCTGACGTTTGATCTGATGGAAGGTGTGGCACGGCAGATCCTGCGCAAGGGTCTGCAGGTCTCGACGCCGCAGGCCGACGAAGAAGACGCCGTACTGTTCGAGACAATGCGCGATCTGACCGTGGTGAGTGCGCGGCTCGATCGCTGCTTCTCGTACTTTGACGAGACGTATTCCGACAACTCGCTGTTTCTGACCGGCGAGCGGCAAGAGGGCTTCCCCGCCTTCGCGGGGGCCGAGCGCGTCGATCGCTTCCTCTACATCGGCGACGATCGCCTGCTTTCCATCAATGAGTCGACGGTGCTGCGCGTGCGCATTACGGCTCCTGATCATGGTGGCCGCGATCTGTCTCGCTTGCTTGAGTGGGAGTATTGGAACGGGCGGCGCTGGCGCGAACTGCGAATGGCGCAGCTAGAAGTCGAGCGCGGCGAAGTCATCTTTGCCGGCGTCTCGGATATTCATCCGACGACGATCAGCGGCATCAACAGCGTATGGATCCGCGGGCGCTTGGCCGAAGTGCCCAAGAACGTGGCCGAGACCGAGATCGACACGATCCGCGCCATCATCGAAGTGTTCGGCGAAGGCATCCTTCCCGATCAGGCCTTCGCCAACCTCGACAACAACGTCTTTATTGCGCTCGATCTGGGCAAGAACATCCACCCCTTTGGTACCGAGCCAAAGGCCGATCACTGCCTGTATCTGTCATCGCAAGAGACGCTGGCGCAGCAAGGCGTGCAGGTCGAGATCGACTTTGTGGTCAGCGATCCGCAGATCGCTCCAGCGCCCAAGGCGTCAGACGATCTGATCCTGTCTTGGGAATACTTCGACGGAAAGAAGTGGCGCATCCTCGGCAAGACGACGCCGCGGGGCAAGGCGCCTCCTGGATATGAGCAGAGCGCGCTTGGCTTTGTCGATGGCACCAATGCACTGACCAAGTCCGGCACCGTGCGCTTCCTGCGACCGCCCGATCTGTCGCCTGGCGAAGTGACCGGCGAAGCTAACTACTGGCTGCGTGTGCGTATCGAGACCGGTGATTATGGCGTGCCAGGTGCCTACATGCTCGACGGTGATAAGTGGGTTTGGCGCGACGAGCGCCCGCTGCGCCCGCCTTCGCTAAAGAGCATCGGCATTCGCTACAACACCAACCTGGATCACCTGAAGTACTGCGTCTCGTTCAACGACTTCCGCTGGCGTGATCACTCAGAAGAAGAAAAGAACGAGTACCGTCCATTCCAGCCGTTCCAAGCGATCGCTGACGAAGGCGCCGCGCTGTATCTGGGCTTCAACTCGCGGCTGCCCAACGAGACGATCAGCCTGTACGTCCAGTTCGTCGAGACCAATACGCTGGAAATGGACTACAGCCATGCTGAGCACTTGGCGCAGTACTACGCCAAGCGCGCATCGCTATGGGAACCCGAGCAGCGCATCGTCTGGGAGTACTACAACGGCAAGGCCTGGGTGAATCTGGTTGTCAACGACGGCACCAAGAACTTCACCGAGTCGGGCTTCATCGATTTCGTAGGTCCAGACGATCACGACAAGTGCCTGAAGTTCACGGAGGATCGCTTCTGGCTGCGCGCTCGTCTTGAGATGGGTGGCTACATCAAGCCGCCACGCGTCCGCCGCATCCTGCAGAACACGGTCGAAGCGGCCAACGTGCGCACGATCTACAACGAGATCCTTGGCTCGTCCGACGGCACGCCTCTGCAGACGTATACGCTTCTGCACGGACCGATTCTCGACGGGCAGCTCATCGAGGTGCGCGAGATCCAAGAGCCCAATATCGAAGACATCAGCGATCTTGGATCGGACTCATGGCGACCCGCCCCGCCAGAAGATCGCGACCGCGGCTATTTCGTGCGCTGGCGCGAAGTTGAAAGCTTCTTCGAGTCGGGTCCCAAGTCTCGCCACTACGTGCGCGATCCACTGACGCGCCAGATCTCGTTTGGCGATGGCGTGCGCGGAATGATCCCACCGCAGATGCGCAACTCGATCATCGCGCGGGAATATCGCGTGGGAGGTGGCTCACGCGGCAACGTCAACGCCTATACATTGACCTCGCTCACGCGCGCGGTGCCCTACATCGAAAAGGTCTACAACGTGCTGCCTGCCGTCGGTGGTGCAGACGCTGAGACCGTCGATCAAGCCAAAGAGCGTGCGCCGCTGCAGATCAAGAGTCGTGATCGCGCGGTCACAGGCGAAGACTTTGAAACCTTGGCCTTGCGTTCGACCACGAGCATCGCCCGCGCCAAGTGTCTGCCATCGGATGAAAAGCCTGGGCACGTCCACTTGATCGTGGTGCCGCGCGGTGATGACCGCACGATGGATCTGACACGCAAGCTGGTGCCGCCGCCTGAGCTGTGTCGATACGTGCGCAACTACTTGGATGAGCGGCGCTTGGTGACGACGATCCTCGATGTCACCAAGCCGACTTATATCGAGCTGTCTTTGAAGGTCACGCTGATCCGCCGCACCGTCGGACAAAGCGAGCGACTGCGCAACGAGATCGAACAGCGCCTGCGCCGCTATCTGCACCCGCTTCTGGGCGGCAAGGATGGCAAGGGCTGGCCGTTTGCTCGTCCGATCTATCGCACCGATCTGGTGCATGTGGTCGAAGACGTGCCGGGCGTCGACGCCATCGACTCGGTGCAGATCTATGACGAAGACCGCCGCATCATGGTCGAAAGCGTCAAGCTCAAGGGCGACGAGTTGCCGCACGTGGTCAACGTCGCAGTGATCGAGCGTGTTCGTCAGGAGATGGTCTGATGGTGACCGAGCGAGACCTGCAGCCGCGGACACTCGTTCGTGTCCCGGACATCGTCGGGCTGCCGCTGCGCAAGGCGCTCTTGCTCATTTCCCATGCGGGTCTGCGGGTCGGCGCCAGGCTGTACAAAGAGAGCTATGAAGAAAAAGACACCGTGCTCGAACAGCGACCGCTGCGCGGGCAGATGGTGTACACGGGCGAAGAAGTCACGCTGTGGATCTCGCGCGAGAGCTACATCAAGTGGCTGCCCGCGATCTATCAGCGCAGCGATGCCACAGGCCGCAACATCGTGCGCGATCTCTTGTGGATCGTGCAGCACCTGTTCGGCTCGATCGAATCGCAGCTAGACAGCGTCCACCTGTACTTCGATTCATACGAGACACGCGAAGACTTCTTGCCATGGCTGGCCGCGTGGTCGGCCATGATCCTTGAGACCGACTGGCCGGTGAACAAGAAGCGTCGCCTAATCAAGAAGGCGATGGAGCTGTATCGCTGGCGCGGCACGGTCAAGGGTCTGAAGC
>CAZKOY010000315.1:0-3541 GCA_964554495.1 uncultured Myxococcales bacterium | reverse complement strand
GGACGAAGTTGTGGCCGAAGTATGCGACCTCGACGGAATGGCGCCCCTGTCGTCCCGTCGCTGGTAAAGGCCCGCCCGGCTGCGGTGGGGGCGCAGCGGAAGTAGAGTCGGAAACCGAGGGCGGCGGCTCGCCGGGCGGCTGGGCCGGCAACTCCTGACCGGATGCCAAGCCCGGCCACGCGAGCAAACAGGCCCCAAGGAAGCGCAGGCCGCAGTGCATGGATGTACTCCTGTTGTGTGGGGTGACAAGAACGAGCGTAGCCAGTCCCGACGGCGCAGCCGCCCGCCGCGCGACAAGCGGTCGTTCTGGCGCGATGAACGGTCTTCACCGACGGAGCGATCCCAAATGGGACGGGACGAGCGCCGCGGCGGCTTGATATGCTGCGCCTGATGTTGCGGGCACTTGTGGTCGATGACGAGGCGCCGGCACGGCGGCGGCTGCTGCGGTTGCTCGATCAGCTAGCGGTCGATCCGGCGCTGCCGCGGGTGAACGTGGTCGGTGAAGCGGCGGATGGCGACGAGGCGCTGACCCAGATCGGGAAGCTCGCCCCCACGCTGCTGTTTCTCGACATCCACATGCCGGGGCTCGACGGGCTGGCGCTGGCGCAGCGCTATCACGGACTGCCTCCCATCATCTTTACGACGGCGTTCGACCAGCACGCAGTGGCAGCGTTCGCTGTCAACGCGGTCGACTATCTGTTGAAGCCCATCTCGGTCGAGCGACTGGGGCAGGCCGTGGTGCGCACGGCACAGCGGCTGCGAACCTCCGCAGCTGCCGCCTCCCCGGACGACGAGCCCCGGCGCTCCGCTGCGACCTTGGTCCTCAGCGAGCTGACGCAGCTCAGCATGCCGGGCGCATCGCCGCGCGTCGTTGTCCACGATCGCGGTGGCCTGCGCCTGTTCGATGCGTCGGCGATTGCCCGTTTCTGGGCGACCGACAAATACACGGCCTTTCTGGCCGACGGCCGCGAGCAGCTCACTGCAGAGTCACTCAACGAACTGGAAGTACGCCTGGCTGCGGCGGCTTTCCTGCGCGTTCATCGCGGCGAGCTTGTCAACCTGCGGCGCGTGCGTGCGCTGCAGCTCAGCGATGGCACCTGCCAGGTCGAACTCGACGACGGGCAGCGCGCCCGCGTCAGCCGCCGGCTGTTACCGCAGGTCCGCACTGCGCTGCGCGGGTACATGCCAGGAATCTAGCTAGCCACGACCTTAGGTAGCTGGCTTGGTTGCGAGCGGCACGCTGAGAAGAACTAGACAGCCTTGTCCATTTTCGCCGGGCTGGATCTGCAGACTGGCGGCGGGATTAGCATCGGGGTACAGGATGCGCAGGCGCTCGCGCAGTCCAGCTAGGGCCGCGCCGTTGCCACGATGCGGTGACTGACCCAGGCCAGGCCCGTCGTCCAGAACTGAGATACGCAGCTGCCCGGCGACTTCCGATACCTGCACACTGATCTCTCCCCCCCGTCGCTGCGCCACAGCCCCATGCAGGACGGCGTTTTCGACCAAAGGCTGCACACACAGCGGCGGCACCGGCTGCGCGGACAGCTCCTTGGGACAATGGATCACAAAGCGCAGGCGAGGTCCGAAGCGGGCTGATTGGACTTCCAGATACGCCTGCACAACCGATATCTCATCGCGCAGCGGGACGACCGTTCGGTCTACATCGGTCAGGCTGTAACGCAGGAGCTCGGCCAGCCGCTCGACCACGCGCTCGGCAGCGACAGGGTCTTCTTGGATCAGGCAAGCGACCGTGTTCAGGCTGTTGAACAGAAAGTGGGGATGAAGTCGCGCCTGTAGCGTCTGAAGCTGTGCGTTCAGGCGGGAGCGACGTTCCTCCTGCAGGCGCGCCTCGATGGCGTCACGCTCGCGCCGCAGACCATGCAGCATGACAGCCGGGAGGACGCAGCCCCAGGCCACGACCAAGCTCGTCCAGAGAAACTCCAGTCGCTGCGTCGGCGTGATCCCGTACAGGCAGTACTGCGCCTCGCTCCCCAACGGGAGCCCGAAGTTGACCCAGCAGTACACCGGCTGCAGGAACAGCCCCGTGGGAACGACGATGCAGGTCACAAACAGCCCGTGAACCAAGAGCAGCGCGCTCAGCCGACTGGGGCGCTCCCAGCGCGGCTGCCATAGCTTTCTGTACGCAAGGAACATCGCCCCCCCGATCCCGAAGAAGCCGACGTAGAAGCTGGCAACGATCGCGAGCTGCTGACGCGCTGGCAGCTGCCAAAACCGCGGCACGATGATCGGCGCGAGCAAGAGCGGCCCGATCGCCCACAGCCACAGCAGCTTGGCCGGCAACACGAATCGGCCGGTGTCTCCGGCGGCGGTCACAGGGTACGGTGTTTGGCGCTCCAGCTGCGGCATGGCATCACTAGACTTTTCTGTCTACTAACCAACAAAGCGAGGCGCAGGTCAGCGTTCGCTGGGCAGCAGTCGGTCGAAGCAGATGCGCACAAAGCGATCCAATGATTCCCCGCTGCGCGTCACCTTCATCGACACCAGCGCCCCTTCCCAGCCATCGATCAGGAAGGCCGCTAGCTCGTTCAGGTCGGCGTCGCGCGCAAGCTGCCCCTGTCCCTGCGCTTCACGCAGGCAGTCGACCAAGCGATGTCGCCAGCGCGCAAAAAGAGTCGCCAGCGCCGTGCGCGCCTTGCCTTCGCGATCGGGAAGCTCTTGGCTGAGCATGCCCAGCAAGCAGCCGCCCGTCCATTTGCGATCGCGAAAGTGGCTGCACAGCGCTTCGAAGTACGCACGCAGTCGCGCAATCGGCGCACGGCTGTCATCGGTCAGCATGCGATCGAGCATGGGCAGGTGCTGCTCGTAATAGAACTGGGCGGTCGCCACGGCGAAGTCCAGCTTGTCCTGGAAGTGGTGATAGAACGATCCACGGGGAACGCCGGCCCGTTCAAGGATGGCGTTGGTGCCGACGAAGTCATAGCCCCCCTCTAAGAAGAGCTCAACGCCTGCGCGCAGCAGCGCTTCGCGTGTATCTCGGCGAACGGTCATGGCGGCAAGCCTAGTTCGTCCGTTGAAGGAAGAGAAGCCAAAGCGTCCGCCCCTGCCAGCCAACTAGACCAATCTGTCTTGCGCAGGGGCTGCGACTAGAAGGACCCACTGAACGGGCGCAGATCCAGCTCTTGCATCCAGGCGCTGCGCGGCTGCCGGTGAAGCTGAAAGTAGGTCTCGGCAATGGCATCGGGCCGCAGCAGACCATCGGGCCCTTTGCTGGCAACCCACTCAGACGCCACTTCGCGCGCTCGCTCGCCGTCGATCAGCCCGTCGACAAGGACGTGCGCGACGTGAAGGCCCTGCGGCCCAAGCTCGCGAGCCAGGCTTTGACTGACCATGCGCAGTCCAGCCTTGGCCGCGGCAAAGGCCGTGAACTGCGGCGACTCTCCTTAGATCAGGTACGTTCGCAGATGGGCCACCACCAGATCGCTGGCCTGCGCCACCAGCGTCGGGTCGTCATAGAAATCGACCTGGCCCTGCGAAGGCAGCAGGTGAAGCTGCTTGGGCACAGATAGGTTGTCAAAGAAGC
>CAZKOY010000314.1:0-3600 GCA_964554495.1 uncultured Myxococcales bacterium | reverse complement strand
GCACCAACGCCTACGCCGTCGGCGCCGCCAACACCATCCTGCACTACGTGCCCTAAGACGCTCGCTTCGCCTGCCTTCTTGGCCAGGTGTGGCGCGGCCTTGGGTCTATGCAACGGGTCGTAAGGTTCATCCACATTCGTGGCCCATAAGGCGTGGGATCGATGCACGGACCAAACGGCGTGCGCCGTGCCTCCGTTTCTTGCCGTGCGCAGGAACGAAAGGAGCCGCGATGCGATCGAAGCTGCACGTGTTTTCGCGAGTCGGCCGGGTGCTGCAGGGGGGGTTCGGCGGGCTTTGGGCCGCAGGTCTTCTGCCCCTGCTTGGCTGCGATGTGACAGGCGACGTTGGCACGCCCAAGTACTGCATGGCGGATGCGCTGCAAAGCCTGCAGTGCCCCGGCGCTGCCAGCGACCCCGCACAGCCCGCGGGCTGTGGCAGCGACTGCCTGCCGCTTACGCCCGCCACCATCGGCGATGCCCTGGCCAAGGTCGCTGGCTTTTCGACGTCGCAGCTTTTATCGCGGTATCCGACGCAGTTTGGCGGAGCCCTCACGTACGACGCGCTGTCGGCCAAGAACCTCGACCGCATTCAGCAGTCGTCGCTGGCCTTGTCGACCGAGGAACAGCAGATCCTGACCCAGCATGGCTTCGTGCTGTCGCAGCGACAGCGCTTTGGCTCGTTTGCCAGCGGCTATGCCCAGCTCTATATGCAGCACATGCCGGTGTATGTCAGCGCCGATTCCATCCTGCACGCGCTGCATCGCTCGTACGACGAGATGCTGGCCGCCATCGAGTCGGAATACCTGCACGCGGAAGTCGCCACCTGGCTCGACGCGCTGCGCACCCGCATCGCAAGCGGCGGTGCGGCGGGGTTTTCGAGCTCTGTGCGAAGCGAAGTCGATGTCTATTTGGCGACGGCGCTTAGCTTGCTGCGCGGCTACACGCACTCTCCCATCGAGCCAGATGCCAAGAGCGCGCAAGCCATCGCCACCTGGGTGAAGCTCGCCGAAGCCGCGAGCGGACCCAGCGAGGTGACCCTGTTTGGCACGTCGGTGCTCGTCGACTTTTCGCAGTTTCGCCCGCGCGGACACTACACGCAGTCGACCCAGCTTGAGCGGTACTTTCGCTGCCTGATGTGGCTGGCGAATGCCGAGCTGCGCATCGTTGAACAGTCAGGCAGCGCGCCACCCACGGTGAACCGGCAGGCCCTGGAAGCCGCCGAGCTTCTGCACGATCTGCACGACGACACCGCCTGGCAGAGCCGCCGCCACGTCGATGCGCTGCTGCAGCTTTTCGTCGGCGAAGAAGACCAGCTAACCGTCGAGCAGATGACCACGCTTCTGGCCCAGCTAGGCGTGCGCGGGCCCGCCGATCTGGCCGCACGCAGCGATGCCCAGATCGTCGCGGCGCTTAGGCAGGGCGGCTTTGGCGTACAGCGCATCGTCAGCCAAGTCCTGATCGGCGATACGCAGGTGCGCAGCTTCATGCTTCTGGGTCAGCGCTTTGTACCCGACTCGCAGGTGCTGTCGAACGTCGTGTACAGCCGCGCCGGAGGCGGCACCATTTCACGCTTTCTGCCGAGCCCCTTGGACGTAGCCTTTGCCGCGCTGGGTAACAACCACGCCGCGACGCTGCTGCAGGACGAAATGCGCAAATTCCCGTATGCCGCCGATCTGGCCAAGGCGCGCGTGCTGTCCGACGGCTACGGTGACGAATTCTGGCAGTCCAACCTGTATCGCGGCTGGCTGAGAGCCCTGCGCACGCTGTCCCCCGACGAGAGCCGCGCCGCGCCCGCCCGCTTTGGCCTGCCGCAGGCGATGGGCCGCGAAGCCTGGGCACGCCGCCTGCTCAATACCCAGCTTGGCTCGTGGGCCCAGCTACGGCACGACACCATCCTGTATGCCAAGCCGTCGACTAGCTCGTTCATCTGCGAGTTTCCCGATGCCTATGTCGAGCCGTACCCCGCGTTCTATCGCGCCCTGATCGCGCTCGGCGATCGCGCGACGTCCGAGCTGCGCGGGCTGGCCAGTCCAGCGCCCGTCGTCCAGAAAGCCAGCGGCTATTTCGAGCACCTCAGCGAAGTGGCGCGCATGCTCGAAGAGATGGCCGAGCTACAGCGGCAAAAGCGCCCGTTTGCCGACCGCCACCTGGCGTTTATCAACGAGCTTGTGCGCGTCAGTCTGGGCTGTACCGGCTTTTTCGCGCCCGGCTGGTACCTCAAGCTGTTCTGGAATCAGAAGCAAGCTAACCAAGACATCCCGACGATCGCCGACGTCCACACCGATCCCAACACCGGCACTGTGCTGCACGTGGCGACGGGTCTGCCGCAGCTTCTGGTCGTCAGCCTCGATACCTGCCAGGGCGTCCGCGCTTATGCCGGCCTGGCGTTTTCGTATCACGAGATCCTCGGCCAAAGCTTTCACCGCTATACCGACGAAGAGTGGTATCCCATGGCCCAAAAAGGCGCGGCGCTGCCCGCCTGGCTGCAGGGTCTGAGCAGCCCATAACGAGCACACGGACGCCCGATCCGCGAACCGCTTCGCGGGCGCCTGTGCTCAGCAGAAGAAGAAGAAAACGACGGGGCGAGAGGAGGGCCTGCGCCGGGACGATCCGGCGCAGCGGAAGGGCAGAGCCGCCAAGCGGCGGGAAGACGGCTACTTGACCGGCTCGGACGTGGCGCCGCTGCCTTCGAGGATCGTGAAGACAACGCGACGGTTCTTGGCGCGACCGGCCACGGTCGTGTTGGGTGCGATCGGACGATCCGGGCCATAGCCCTGCGCCGTCAGGCGACCGGCGTCGATGCCGTTTTCGACGAGCCAGCGCATGACGCTCTTGGCGCGGCGATCCGACAGGTCGATGTTGTACAGCCGGTTGCCCTGCGAGTCGGTGTGCCCTTCGACGCGCAGCTTGCGGATGCTGGGCACCGCCTTGAGCACTTCGGCAACCGCCTGCAGCGTCGGGAAGCTCTGCGGCAGGATCACGTCCTTATCGAACGCGAAGAACACCGGCTTGAGGATCTTGACCGTGCCGCCTTCGATCACCGCCAAGCCACCGGGGCAGCCGTTCTTTTTGGGATCGGTGCTGGGCGAGCCGGGCTTGTCCGGGCAGGCATCGATGGAATCCGCCACGCCGTCCTTGTCGCGGTCTGGAAGCGGGCAGCCAAGCCGCGCCGGATCGGGCATCAGGCCAGCCGGTACCGTCGGACACAGGTCCTGCGGATCGCGGACACCATCTTTGTCGAGATCGCCCGCCGGGCAGCCGCGCCGCTTGGGATCCGGCAGATCGCTGTGGTGCTGATCCGGGCACAGGTCTTGGTTGTCGAGCACGCCGTCTCCGTCGCGATCGCCCATCGGGCAGCCGCGGCGCATCTGATCAGGGGTGGGACCCATGTGCGTGTCAGGACAGATGTCGTCGCGATCAAAGATGCCATCCTTGTCGCGATCGGAAAGCGGGCAGCCGGGCCGCGTCGTGTCGGGATACGAGCCCATCGGCGTATCGGGGCAGACGTCGGCGGTGTCGACCAGGCCGTCCAGATCGCGGTCGGAAGGCGGCGGGCAGCCATGGGTGGCGCGATCGCCCGTGCGAATGCCGCGCTCGGTCG
>CAZKOY010000313.1:0-3603 GCA_964554495.1 uncultured Myxococcales bacterium | reverse complement strand
CCACTTCAGCCCGGACCTCGACAGCGAGACGCCGCCGGCCGACGTCGTCGAGCTTCGACGACAGGTGGCCGCCCACGATGCCGTGTTCATCACCTGCCCGGAATATGGGCACAGCCTGCCCGGAGCCTTAAAGAACGCCATCGACTGGCTGATTCCGTCGGGAGAGCTGGAACAAAAGATCGTCGCCATCACCGCAGCGACGTCGGCCCCCGGTCGCGGACGGCTGGGGCTGCGAGCGCTGCGCGACACGCTGTATGCCGTGCGCGCCGACGTCGTGTGGAGCGAGCCGATCCTGCGCAGCGACCCGCACGAGGCGCAGGTCAGCGCGCTGCTGCAGGCGCTTTCGCGACGCGTCCAGGCACAGCGCGATCCATCGTCTGTGCTGGCGTCGCGGCTGGCGTCGCAGTCGGCGTCGCGGCCAGCGGCAGCCGATGTGCAGCTTGGGCTGGCCTTGGCCGAGGATGCGGCGACCTACAACGCGTTTCTTTTGCGCGGCATCGTCGACCACCCCGATACCCTGCGCATCGCAGAAGCCGACGTGCGAACGGCGCCGTTTGCCACGGCAGCCACGGCCGATGCGGCGACGTTTGTGGCGCGCGATGCGTCCGGCGCGTGGTGTGGCGTGGTCAGCGTCGAACGCGAGCGCGGCCGAGCCAAGCGCCAGCACATCGCCTGGATCGTCCGCATGTACGTCGCGGCCGAGTACGCGGGGAACGGCATCGGGCGCCGCTTGCTGCAGGCTGCGATCGCCCATGCGCGCACCCTGCCCGGCATCGAGAAAGTGAACCTGACCGTCGCTGCGCACAACACCTCGGCGATTCAACTGTACGCATCGGAAGGCTTCCGCGAGTTCGCCCGCGAAAACGATGCCTTTCGCTCGCCGACGCCACAGACCGAGCTTTCCCTGTCGCTCTTGCTGTCGTGGTGAGCCCGCCGTGCCGCCACGCGGGATCGTCGCAAGCGCCCGCCCCTGGCAAGCGCCAAGCCCTGTCTTGGGAGCGCGTCCTTACGGCGTCTCGCAGGCGGGTGTCGACGGCGGGGTGAAGTGAAACAGGACGAACTGCGTCTCGCTCAGCGCAAACGGGTAATAGCCGCTGGCATAGCCGCGCAGCAGCGGCAGAAATGGGTTGCTGTCGACGGGCGAGCCTGGCTCGGCAAGCTGCCACTGAATGGCGTCCAAGGCATCGCTGTGCGCATAGAACATGTAAAATCTGACGCCTTCGGCGACCACTTCACTGAGCCGCGCGAGGTCCAGGTCGGGGCCGAGGCGCCCCCAGAGAAACGAGCCATTGCAGGGCATGATAAGTAGATGTCGATATTCAAACTCGACTCCCTCGCGCAAGTACCGAGGAGCGGCGGCGCTGAGCGAGAAGTGACGGCGCCTGTCGTGTATTCCTACCAGTTCCTTGAGGGGCCCCAGCTTCCAGTCGAAGGCGCCGGGCTGGCGGACGCGGTGGCAGAGCGCGGCGAACTCAGGCCAGCCGCCGTGGCGATGCTCGACATCGATGCGCGCGGCGAAGTGCTCGGGCGCGTGGCGACGCCCCAGATGCTGGTGGCCAAGCAGGTGGGCGTGTCCAACGGCGCTGGGCTGCGTCGGCGGTTCGAACCAGTCGATGTCCTGCCACAGGGACAAGATGCGCAGGATCGCTGGCTCGGCGGCGCCGAAGTCATGCAGCGCAAGATCCACCCCCAGCGGACCTTTCATGGACACAGCCTCCCCAGACGACGCAGCGGCCGATCGCGCAGCGCCTGCACAAGCTCGATGGCCTGCTCGCCCTGCACGATGCCCACGCCCGAGATCAGCGAGCCGACGATGGGTCCGTGCTCGGTCTGCCCCAAATAAAAGATCCGCCCGGCGGGGATGCGCTCGGCCACGGCTTCGCTGAGCGCGTACAGCGCCTGCGCAAAATCAGGGCGCCCACCGAGGAGCTTGCAGCGCGCGAGGCTCACGATCGCCTGATCGCGGCGCGACAGAGCAAAGCACCTGCGTATCTCGGCCGGTGGGACCTCGTCATGCGGCTTCGGCATGCCCAGTCAGTCTAGCGCAGGTGCGACGGGCGGGCGGGCATGGCGCTCGGCCGTCGTGGCAGCGCCGTCAGCCAGCCCAACGATTTGCCGCCTACATCCGCTCGGGCACGGCGATGCCCAGAAGTGATAGACCGTGGCGCAGGGTCTTGGCGGCCAGATCAAGCAGCCCCAGGCGGCTCGCCCGCTCGGCTGGCTCGGCCTTGAGCACCGGGACCTCGTTGTAAAACGTGCTGACTGCCCCGGCGAGCTCATACAGGTACTCGCACAGCGTGTGTGGCTTGCAGGACTCGGCGACTTTTTCGACGACCGCGCCATAGTCCAAGATGCGCCGCGCCAGCGCTCGCTCGGCTGGGTGCAGCAGCGTCGGTGCAGAAGCCGTGATGCCTTCGCTGGCCGCCTTGCGATGGATCGACCGCATGCGGGCATAGGCGTACTGGATGTACGGCGCCGTATTGCCGTCGAGCGCCATGGCCTTATCGAGGTCAAAGTGAATGTCGGCGATGCGGTCGCGGCACAGATCGTTGTACTTGATGGCGCCGATACCGACGATGCGCGCCACTTCTTCAAGCTCGCTGGGGCTTAGCTCGGCGTTCTTTTCGCGGGCCACGCTGCGCGCCTTTTCCGTCGCCATATCCAAGAATTCATCGAGCAAGGGCACGTTGCCCAGCCGCGTGCTACCCGTCGACCAGTTCCCTTGCGCATCGCGGAACCGCATCGAGCCAAACGGCAGGTGTTCTAAGCTCGGCCCTGGATCCGCGTCGGATAGCAGGCCGGTCTTGCGCAGATAGGCCAACGCCACGGCAAACACCTGCTTGAAGTGAAGCTGCTGCGGTGCCCCGACGACGTACAGGATGCGGCGCGGCGCGAACGCGCGCACGCGGTACTCGATGGTCGCGACATCCGTCGTGCCGTACAGAAACGCTCCATCGGCCTTGCGCACCAGAAGCGGTGCCGGCGCACCTTCGACGGGACAGACGATCGCACCCAGGCTCGGCTCGGCCAGACCGAGCTGCAGAAGTGACTCGACGAGCGCGGCCAAGCGGTCGTTGTAAAAGCTCTCGCCCAGCTCGTGATCGAAGACGACACCGAGGCGGGCATAGGTGCGGTGGAACTCCTGCAGCGAGACGCGCACGAACTCTTGCCACAGCGCATGGTTTGCCGCGTCGCCGGCCTGCAGCTTGGCCAGCTCTTCGCGCGCCTGTGCCAAAAGCGGCGTCACCGCCTGGGGAGCCTCGTCATCGGCTGCGGCCCCCTCTTCGTCTTCGCCCTCGGCAGCACGGCGATCGGGCTTCTTGATGCCCAGGCTCTGCGCCTGCGCTTTTTCTTCGCTGACGAACTTCTGATACAGCCGCACCAGCTCAGCGATGGGGGCGCGCTGATAGGCCTCGCCATCGAGCCAGCTGCGATACGCGACGATCAGCTTGCCGAACTGCGTGCCCCAGTCGCCCAAGTGGTTGTCGGTGATGACGCGATAGCCGACGGCGCGCAGCACGTGCGACAGCGCAGCGCCGATGATCGTCGAGCGGATGTGCCCGATGTGCATCGGCTTGGCGACGTTGGGCGACGAATAGTCGA
>CAZKOY010000312.1:0-3605 GCA_964554495.1 uncultured Myxococcales bacterium | reverse complement strand
GAAACGGGTCGTTTTCCAGCCACAGCAGGTGCCGCCCGTCGGGCTCGAACAGCGGACGATCGACCTCGACCTTCCACCCAGTCAATGGCTGCGGCCGCTGCGCCGAAAGCGGCAGGGCTAAGATCTCGTCTCGCTGCCGGCGATAGCGCTCTTCCAGCCGCGCGCGAAAGCCTTGGTATAGCTGGCCATACGTCGTCTTGGTGAAGCGACGCAGGACGCGGCTCATGCCCCAGGGCAGCCAGCAGTCTGGTGAATAGCAGCCGCCGTAGCGCTGCGATACTTTCGTCAAGACATCTTGACCATATTGCCCAGCGATGTACTGCAAAAAGGCCGAGCCATACAGGTACGGCACGTTGCCACGCGGGAACAGGCGCGTCTGGTTGCTGACCTGATCCAGGCGCAGGAACTTGCCTTCCAGCGTGTGCGCCCGCAGGTACATGTCGAAAAGCGACGCGCGCAGTCGGCCCGCCGATGTGCGCTCGGTCTCTTCAAACACGGCCAGGCCTTCGATGAACCAGCGCGGCTGCACTTGATTGGGGGCGTACAGCGTGTTCACACCAAAGCCGGCCAGATAGTTCAGCCACTTGGGCAGGCCGTTGATCGTGTCCAGGTGCAGGATGTGCGTGTACTCGTGGATGAACAGCGCCGACAGCCAGTCATCAAAGTCGTTGAGCTCGGATCGACTGTCCGGGGCCGTCAGAAACAGCCGCACCGTCGGAAAGGGCAGGGCCGTCGCCGAGCCGTTGCTGAAGTCGGTGTCATCGCTCAGCAAGACCTCGGTGCGGAAGCGCGGGCTGTGGCCAAGTGCTGGGACAAGCTGCGCATGCGCTTTTTCGGCGATGCCAGCCAAGCGCTGCGCGACAGAGCCCAAGGGGTCGTGATAGGTGATGCGGAAGTGGGGCGTCTCTAGGCTGTGCCAGCGAAGCTCGGGATCTCCGGCCCATGCGGCGCGCCCGCCCAGCAGCCCGGCCAAGCAGGCAGACAGCGCAAGCATGCGCAGACAACGAGGCAGGCTGGCTCGACGGGGCATGGCGGGCGACTTCATATCATTTCCACCGTGCGGGCTGGCCGAGAAAAGCGTGCTTTTGGCTGTGCTTTCGCTGGCTGGGACCCGGCGCAAAGTCCGGGCTTGTTTCTGTCGTCTGCCTGGGCTGAGATGACTAGCTATGCATCGAGCGAACGAGACCAGCGATCCGCTGGTTGCACGACTTTCACCGCGCTTGTGGGATCCGGCGCAGGTACGCATCGCGCCGTCGATCCTGTCGGCTGACTTTGGGCGCTTGGCGACCGAGGTCGAGGCCATCAGTCGGGCCGGTGCCGATCTGATTCATGTCGACGTGATGGATGGCCACTTCGTACCGAACTTGACGTTTGGGCCGCCCGTCATCAAAGCGGTGCGGCGTGCCACCAGCAAGCCGCTCGATGTCCATCTGATGATCACCGAGCCCGAGCGCTGGATTGACGCCTACGTCGAGGCGGGCGCCGATCTGCTGTACATCCATCCCGAAGCCTGCGTGCATTTGCACCGCGCTGTGCAGCAGATTCGTCAAGCGGGGGCGCAGCCCGCCCTGGCCATCAACCCGTCGACGCCGATCAGCTCACTTGAATACATCTTGGCCGACGTGCGCGCGGTCTTGGTGATGAGCGTCAACCCAGGTTTTGGCGGTCAGAAGTTCATCGCATCGTCGCTGCGCAAGCTGCACGAGCTTTCCGTGATGATCGCCCGGCAGGGCCTGTCGCAGCGCGTGGCGGTGGCGATCGATGGCGGCATCACTGTCGATAACTGCGCCGAAGTCGTGGCCGCTGGAGCGCGCTGGCTGATCTCGGGCTCGGGCGTGTTCGGCTCGCGCGACTATGGCGCGACGATTGCCGACATGGCGCAGCGCGGGCGCGCCGCTATTCCTGCAGCAGCGCAGCCGTAGCCGAAAGCGCGGCGAGCGCTGCGGTCTCGGCACGCAGGATATTCGGTCCCAAGCTGCAGGCGCGAAATCCGGCCGCTTTTGCTTCTGCGATTTCCTCGTCGGTAAATCCGCCTTCAGGGCCGACCAAAAGAGAGACCGCAGAGCCTGACAGAGCTGCGCAGTCCGCGGCATCGGCGGCACGCAGCGCGGCCGGTTGCACGATGCGGCGCAGAGGCGGCGCAACCCCCTCGGAAAACAGCAGCCGGGGGCCGTCTGCACACTGGGCAAGACCTGCGCGAAATGACAAAGGCGCGCTGATCTGGGGCACCTGCGGGCGACGACACTGCTGCGCCGCCGCCTGTGCCACGCGCAGCCAGCGCACCTGTCGCTTGTCAGCGCGATCGCCAGACAGCGACGGAACACTTCGGGTACAGGCCAGGTTCACGATGCGTGACGCGCCCAGCTCGGTCGCTTTTTCGATCAGCCAGTCGTGGCGCTCGCCTTTGAGAATGCCGACCAGAAGATGCAAAGGCGGCAGTCCCGCTGCCATGGGCGCCTGTTCGATGCGCACAAGCTCGACGGTCAGCGCCTGGGCATCAATGGCCGTGACGTGGGCATCTGCCACTGCGCCCGCTCCATCCAACAGCAGCACGTGGTCGCCATGGGTTAGGCGCAGCACGCGCGTCAGGTAATGGTGCTCGGCCCCGCGCAAGGACAGTGAAGCCCCGAGGGAAAGCGGCACATCGTGCAAAAAGACGCGCGGCAGCGGCGCCTTGAGCAAAGAAGACATCGCAGACATCGCTGTAAGTTCGCGCAGCCTATGACGAAACGCGATGGGATGGAACCGTCGTGCCGGCTTGGCACTGCTGCGCTGCAGTCTCGCGCAACACCCGTCGTTCCCCGGCGTGCTTGTGATAGATTCCCGAGCCCATGGGTAAACAGGAATCTCAACAGAAGACAGAAGGGGGCGGCGGCAAGGGACAGGCGGATGCCTCGATCACGCCGCGCAGCCAGGATTACAGCCAGTGGTATCTGGACATCATCAAGCAGGCCGAGCTTGCCGATTACAGCGCGGTGCGCGGCTGCATGGTGATTCGTCCGCACGGCTATGCCATCTGGGAAAAGATGCAGCGCGAGCTTGACGATCGCTTCAAGGCGACTGGGCACCAGAACGCGTACTTTCCGCTGTTTATCCCGCTTTCGTTTATGGCCCGCGAAGAAGAACACGCGGCGGGCTTCGCCAAAGAGTGCGCCGTCGTCACCCACCATCGCTTAAAGAACATCGATGGCACGGTGCAGGTCGATCCCGATTCAAAGCTGGAAGAGCCGCTGGTGGTTCGCCCGACGAGCGAGACCATCATCTGGAACGCGTATCGCAACTGGATTCAGAGCTATCGCGACCTGCCGCTGCTCATCAATCAGTGGGCCAACGTCGTGCGCTGGGAGCTGCGCACGCGGCTGTTTCTGCGCACCGCTGAGTTCCTGTGGCAGGAAGGCCACACGGCGCACGCCAGCGAGGCCGAGGCGATCGAAGAAGTGCGGCGCATGCTCGATGTCTATGCCGACTTCGCCGAAAAGGTCATGGCTGTGCCGGTGATCAAGGGGCACAAGACACCGGGCGAGCGCTTCGCAGGCGCGCTCGACACCCTGTGCATCGAAGCGATGATGCAGGACGGCAAGGCGCTGCAGTCGGGCACCAGCCAC
>CAZKOY010000311.1:0-3670 GCA_964554495.1 uncultured Myxococcales bacterium | reverse complement strand
GCCAAACTCAACGAGACCATCAACACGGGCCTGCTAGATACCACGCTGACTGCGCTGGCGATCGGCGATTTCGGTGCGTGGTCCGCCGCTCACGTCACCGGCCCTGGACCCGAGCGGACCAGCGCCGCCTTCCGCATCGCTTGGGCCCGCGGTCGACCGGGCTGAACAGGACGTCGCGCGATCTATCTATCTATGGGTGTCCGCCGTGCGGCTGGCAGACACCGTGTTCGCATTCCTGTCCAGCCGGGCACTGCACGGTGGGGCTGCAGGTCTGCCCGCCATCATCCTTGCCACGACCGCGACGTTCCCGGACGTCATCCGACTGCGCGGGATCGCGCGCGTCGTCATTTCCTCCGCCGTGCGGCTGGCAGACACCGTGTTCGCATTCCTGTCCAGCGGGGCACTGCACTGTGGGGCTGCAGGTCTGCCCGCCGCCGTCGTCCTTGCCGCGACCGCGACGTTCAACGGTGGGCGCATCATCTTGCCCAAGCTGCTGGGCGCTGCTGTTGGTGTCGGGGGTGCCACAAGCGAACAGGCTGGTTGCCAGTGCCAGCGAGGACAGCAGGGTCGGAAGGAACGAGGTCTTGCGATTGAACATGGGAAGCTCCTTTTTTGTCAGGACGATGGGACTGCGACTGAAAGCCAGGTCGCTCTCCAGCTCTTCCTGTCTTTCTGAAGCGTGAGTAGCCGCATGCAGCAGGGCCTTCGCGCATTTGTGTTTTTTTTGCGAAGTGCCTCGCCCACACGCCGCTACGGCAGCACGATGCGGCCCGGCGCGCCGTTGATGCCGCTCTGCGTGTGACAGCCGTTGCAGTCGCCGTCTTGCTGCGGGGTGGCCATGGCGCGCACGCGTCCCTGATACAAAAGGCGCGCGCGATAGGGCTTGGTCAGTCCGCTGGTTCCTTCCAAGTAGAAGTTCCCCACGCTGTTCACCGGCAGTCGCCGCACCACTCCATCGGCTGCCGTTAGCTCGACCACAGCACCGGCCACGACATCGCTGGGGGCATTGCACAGGTCGGGCTCGTGCGCGGTGGGATAGACCGTGCCGGCAGCCAGAAAGCGTGGGGCTTCGCGATTGGTCTGGTGGCAGGCGATGCAGGCCTTGCCCGGGTTCATCTTGGGTGACTCGCGATTGCCGCGATTCCACGACGTGCCCGATGTGCAGATCGGCGGAGCGGAAAACGGATCATCCATCTTGATGTCGCAGCGCATCATCGGCAGTCCGCCCGTGACCCAGGCTGAAAAGGTAGCGACCTCGGCAGCCGAGACCGCGGGCGCCGGCTTCGGTGGCATGGGTCGCGTGGCGTCCTGCATGCGTGAAAGCGATCGTGCGGCCCACGTTCCTCCCTGCGGGGCTGCCTTGCTGAGATCGGCGTGGCTTACCAGCGACACCGGCGCGCCGCCCGCTGGGGTCGCACCGTGACAGCCCCAGCAGTTCTTCTGCAGAAGCGCGGCCACGTCGCAGGGCAAGCCCGCTGCGCCACCGACACCGCCGTCACCGGGCGAGCCGCCCCCATCTGTGCGGTTGGGATCGCTGTCATCGATCAGCTGGCCACTGCCGCAGCCCAGCAGCATGGGGAAAATCAGCGTCGCGATCCGCGTTGTGTACCTGTTCTTCATGATCGACCTTGCTTGGTTGTGTCCGGCCCTGGGGGATGGAAGGGATTGGAATGACAGGTCGTAGGTAGCCGCAGCGCGCCAACCCTTCGCCGCTGTTCGCTTTTTTTCGTTTTTTTTTGAAGGCCTTGGTTGGAGCGGCCACTCACCCTGCAAATGAGCAAGACGCTTCTCATTCCGCTTCTTGGCTGCGTGCTGGGCTGTGTGCTGTCTGTGCCGGCCCGCGCGCATGCAGCACCCAGCGCATCGCCGGCATCGACATCCCCTGGCTCTGCGGCATCGCCCCCGACCGGAGAGCCCGATCTGGCCTTCGAACTGTTGGACGCCGCCGCCAAGCCCAGCTCTCCCGCGCAGGCACAGCAGGAAGCCCAGCGCATCCTGGAGATCGAACGACAAGTTCGCACCCGCCGCGGCATGCTGGTCGCGCACCAAGTCTTCGGCTTTGCCAGCCTGGCTGCGCTCGCCGTCACGGTGGTGATCGGCCACCTAAACTACGTCGACAAGTACACAAGCGGCGACATCACCTTGCGCTATGCCAAGCCCCACCTGGGACTGGGCATTGCGACCACTGGGCTGTTCGCCACCACCGGGGCCCTGGCGCTGTTTGCCCCGACGCCGTACCCCAAGAAGCTGAAGTTCGATACGGCCCTGATTCACAAGGCCGCGATGGCGCTGGCGACGGCGGGCATGGCGGCGCAGATCATCTTGGGGCCGATCACCGCCAGCCGCGACGGACATCGCGATCAAGCCGACTTGGCCTTGGGCCACGTCATCACCGGCTACGCCACGTTCGCGTTCATGACAGCCGGCGTAGTCACCTACCTGTTCTAGTTCGAAAGGAAGCTCTCATGCGCGCACTCACGTCCCTTGCCTTGATCCTGGTTTCGGCCGGCTCGCTTCACGCAGAGCCCGCGGCCACCCCGCTTTCGGTGGACAGCGGCGCCAGCAAGCTGGTCTATCAGATCGTCCACAAGCTGCACAAAGTGTCGGGCACATCGAACAAGGTGGACGGCAAAGGGCGCATTCTTCCCGACGGCAAAGCGCAGGTCATGCTGCGCGTGGCGGTCGAAAGCTTTGACTCTGGCAATGCCAACCGCGATGCGCACATGAAAGAAACCGTGGAAGCGGCGCGCTATCCAACCGTCGAGCTAAAGGCCGCGGCGGATGCTGTGGCGCTGCCGAGCAGCTTTCCCAGCACGGTTGAAAAAACCTTTCAGGGCGAGCTGACCTTTCACGGTGTGAAAAAGACGCTGGCCTTGCCGGTGCGTCTGGTGTTCGAGTCTGCTGACCGCATCCACGTCACCAGCCACTTCGCGGTCAGCCTGGATGAATTCAAGATCGAGCGCCCCAGCCTGATGTTCGTCAAAGTCGACGACGCCGCGCAGATCGACGTCGACATGGTCCTTAAGAAGTAAGGCGGGAGCCATCGATGCGCTGCCTCCGAGTCCTTCTGTTGTCGTTTGGGATGGCGCTTGTTGCCTGTGGGGACGTCGATCTGAACGCGGTGCCCAGTGCCAAGGCGCTCTGCGAGTCTTCGACCGAAGACCTGCGACAGCCCAGCGCCCGCATGCTGCCCGGCCGCCGCTGCTTGGTCTGTCATGCCCCGGGTGGACAGGCATCCCGACTGCTGTGGACGGCCGGCGGCACCGTGTACGCAAGCCCAGGATCCGACTGCAACAGCAACGGCGTCGACGGAGCGCAGGTCGAACTAGTCGACGCAAATGGTGTCGTAGTCACCAGCCTGCGCACCAACCGAAGCGGCAACTTCTTCACGGCAGACTCGATGGGATCGCAGCCGCTGCGCGCGCGCGTTCGCGTACCGGGCAAGCCCCCGCGCGAGATGCAGCAACCTCAGCTTCCTCCCATTGACTGCGCTGCATGCCACTACCCCGGTGGCCCGGCTGGCGGTCGCATCTACATCGATTGAGAAGAACCGTGCACATAAAGGATCGTCTCATCCCCTGACGACGAGAGAGATGCCCGCCCCTTATACCGGTTCAGCCAGGTGTTCCGCGTCCCGCTGACTACGCGCTGGGCCGTGTTGAGGCGGGTG
>CAZKOY010000310.1:0-3677 GCA_964554495.1 uncultured Myxococcales bacterium | reverse complement strand
CAAAGAGCTACGCGAAGTGGTGCGAGAGTTAAATGAGGTATTGGCGGCATGACGATTCTAGTCAGGCATCCCGCGCGTTGGGCGACCGCACCGCTTGCGTCACTCTCCGAGCTACGTCTCGGAAAGATGCTCGATAAGGGGCGACCTAAAGGGAGACCGTTTGCTTATCTACGGAATATCAACATCCGATGGGATGCCATCGACACATCTGACTTGTCGACCATGTGTTTCGAGGACGATGAGCTAGAACGGTATGGCATCCGTGATGGCGATTTGCTCGTTTGTGAGGGAGGAGAGCCAGGGCGCGCGGCGGTGTGGGCTCACGGTCCAACAGATCTGAAGTATCAGAAGGCACTCCACCGAGTGAGGCTGGCTGCTGGGATCGTCCCGCGGTGGGTCATGTTTCAGTTGATGCTGGATGCTGCCACGGGTGGCCTTGCGAGAAGCTTTACGGGTTCGACGATCGCGCATCTGCCCGGCGAGAAACTCGCGGAATACGTCGTGCGGGTCGCCTCCAATGGTGAACAGCAGCGCATCGTCGAAGCCCTCGACAGCTACCTCTCTCGCCTCGATTCCGCCGTCGCCAGTCTGCAGAAGGTTCAGACCAAGCTGAAGGCGTATCGGGCGTCGGTGTTGAAAGCGGCGGTCGAGGGGCGCTTGGTCCCGACCGAGGCCGAGATCGCGCGGCGGGAAGGGCGCGACTATGAGCCCGCGTCCGTGCTGCTGGCCCGCATCCTGAAAGAGCGCCGCCGCCGCTGGGAAGAAGCCGAGCTTGCCCGCATGAAGAAGGCCGGCAAGACGCCCAAAGATGACGCGTGGAAAAGGAAGTACGAAGAACCAGAAGCCCCCGACACCAGCAAGCTGCCATCGCTGCCGGAGGGGTGGTGTTGGGCGACCATGGCAGCGCTAATCGCAGACGGGCCTCAAAACGGTCTTTACGTCCCTCAATCCCGTTACGGTGATGGATTCCCAATACTTCGCATTGATGACTTCCAGGCTGGCAGTAGCCGATCCTCCCATGAGCTTCAGCGTGTAGCCATTACAGACTCAGATGCCGACCACTACGCACTTCGCGACGGTGACATGGTGATCAATCGTGTGAATAGCATGACGCATCTCGGCAAGGCTCTGGCTATCGAAGGACGGCATCGGCCTGCGGTGTTCGAGTCAAATATGATGCGCTTCTCGTTAGCGCACGGAGTTGAACCTCGTTATCTGTGGGCCTATCTGTGCTCATCAGATGGCAAGGCACGATTGACGAAGAATGCGAAGTGGGCAGTGAATCAGGCAAGCATCAATCAGAAGGATGTTGCTGCGTGTGCGGTTCCGCTGCCGCCGAGCGAGGAACAACTTCGTATTCTCAGCGAACTCGATCGCCTTCTTAGTGCAGTCGCAGCAACTTCTGCCGGCGCGCTTAGGAACCAATTGCGCTCCCATCGCCTCCGCCAATCCGTCCTCAAGTGGGCCTTCGAAGGGAAGCTCGTGGATCAAGATCCGAGCGATGAGCCGGCGGAAGAGCTGCTAGCGCGGATTCGGGCGGAACGTGAAGCCACACCGACGACCAAGACCCGAGGCAGGAAAGCCAAATCCTCATGAGCGAACAGTCGGAACGCATCGTTAAGAAGCTGTGGAGCTACTGCCAGGTCCTGCGCGACGACGGGCTGAGCTATCAGGACTATCTGGAACAGCTTACGTTTCTGCTGTTCCTGAAGATGGCGGACGAGCGCAGTCAGCTAACCAACGAGGAACAGCCGATCCCGCGTGGCTATCGCTGGGAAGATCTGGCCAACCCCAAGATGGAAGGCGTGCGGCTGGAAGTTCACTACCGCGACACGCTGAAGCGACTGGCCGAACAGGGCGGCATGCTGGGGCTGATCTTTCGCAAGTCGCAGAACAAGATCCAAGACCCCGCCAAGCTGCGCCGCCTGGTCGTTGACCTGATCGGCAACGAGTCGTGGTTAGAGATGACCGCCGACGTAAAGGGCGACGCCTACGAAGGCTTGCTGGAACGCAACGCGCAGGATGTGAAGGGCGGCGCGGGCCAGTACTTCACGCCGCGTCCGCTGATCGACGCCATCGTTGACTGCGTGCGTCCCAAGCCGGGCGAGGTCATCGCCGATCCGGCGTGCGGCACGGGCGGCTTTCTGCTGTCGGCGCACCACTATCTGGCGACGCAGTACACGCTGGACAAGGCACAGAAAACGCACCTGCGATATGACGCGCTGCGCGGGGCCGAGCTTGTCGATGGCGTCGCGCGCCTGTGCGCGATGAACCTGTTTCTGCACGGCATCGGCCCCGATAACGACAGCCGCAGACCGCCGATCGCCGGCGGCGAAGACTCGCTGCGCAACGAACCGCACATCCCGGTGGATGTCGTGCTGACCAACCCGCCGTTCGGCAAGAAGTCGAGCATCACCGTCGTCAATGACGAGGGCGATACCGACAAAGAGTCGATCACGTACAACCGCCCGGACTTCTGGACGACGACCAGCAACAAGCAGCTCAACTTTGTGCAGCACATCAAGTCGATGCTGAAGATCCACGGCCGCGCCGCCGTGGTCGTGCCCGACAACGTGCTGTTCGAAGGCGGGGCCGGCGAAAAGATCCGCCGCAAGCTGCTGCAGGAATGCGAAGTCCACACCGTCTTGCGCCTGCCGACGGGGATCTTTTACGCGCAGGGCGTCAAGGCCAACGTGATCTTCTTCGATCGCAAGCCCGGCGCGAAAGAGCCATGGACGAAGAAGGTCTGGTTCTATGACCTGCGCACGAACAAAGACTTCACGTTAAAGACGCGGCGCATGGCGCGCGCTGACCTGGACGAGTTCGTCACCTGCTACCACGCCGACAATCGCAACCAGCGCAAGCCAACCTGGGACGAGAAAACCAACCCCGAAGGCCGCTTTCGCGCGTACAGCTATGACGAACTGGTCGCGCGCGACAAGTGCAGCCTGGATCTGTTCTGGCTGAAGGACGAAAGCCTAGAAGACTCCGCCAAGCTGCCCGAGCCGCACATCCTGGCCGAAGAGATCGCGGACGATCTGCGATCCGCACTGGAGCAGATCGAAAGTGTGCTGGGGGATCTTCAGGCGCGAGCAGCGGCGGTGGCGGGGCGGGGCGCGGGGGCGTAGGCGCCTCCGCGCTGGGGGAAGCGGGCGGCGTCGCGTGCGACAAGGCCAAGGCTCAATGCGCAGATCTGTAGCAATGCGATGGCTGCGCAGCCTTAGGTAACTACGGCGCCCATACGGGGCTCGGCGCGAAGCTCGACGAGCTGGCAGCCAAGTCCCCCACGCTGGAGCACGACCTGCAAGCGCTGCAGAAGCAGGGCTGGTCGATCCAGTACGGCGCCCAGGGCAAGGGCACCTTCGCTGACCGCACCAAGAAGTCCATCCACGTCGATCCAAGCCATAAGGGGCACCCGCTCACGCTGCTGCAGTACCTGGCCCACGAAGCGGGGCATGCGATGTACAAGCCGGGGGCCTACGTCGGCATGGACGGCAAGACCCGCGAGCAGTACATCGACGGGAACGTGAAGAACAGCCTCAACGACGAGGGCGAGGCGACGATCACCAACCTGCAGGTTCGCGACGAGCTGCTGAAGGCCAAGGCCGGTGACATCGGCGTCGCAGGCGCGCAGGCCAAGAAGTACATGGAGCTCTACAAGAAGTACCCGCAGGCCA
>CAZKOY010000309.1:0-3702 GCA_964554495.1 uncultured Myxococcales bacterium | reverse complement strand
CGGCAGCGAAGAAGCCAGCAGCGACGAAGTCGGCAGCGAAGAAGCCAGCGACGAAGAAAGCGGCTGCCAAGGCCCCAAGCACGCCCAAAGGAGGCGGTCGCGGCAAGAAAGATCTGGCAGCGTTGGCGAAGCTCTCAGGCGAGGCTGCAGCCTCGGGAGCGCTGGTCAATCATGTGGTGTTCGTGATCGACCGTTCGGGCTCGATGAGCGGCATTCGTCAGAAGGTGGTCAGCGTCTTTAACAGCCAGCTTGCCGAGATCAAAAAGAACGCGGAATCGACGGGGCAGGCGACGTTTGTGACGCTGTACACGTTCCATTCGAACGTCGACGCGCCGCGCTTTTTTGCCAAGCCAATCGCCGAGGTCGAAAAGCTCGGCTCGATTAGCTGCACGGGGGCGACCGCGCTGCTCGATGCCACCGGGCAGGCCATCGTCGATCTGCAGGGCGTGCCGGGCGCCAGCGCCGACAATGTGTCGTTCATCGTCTTGGTCTTGACCGACGGGCACGAGAACCACTCGCGCAAGTACAAGTCGAAGATTCAGTCGATGATCCGGGCGGCACAGGACAGCGGTCGTTGGACGTTTGCATTTCTTACGCCCAAGGGCGGCGAGGCAGCGCTGCTGCGCTTTGGCATTCCGGCCGGCAACATCCAGACGTGGACGACCGCCGGCAAGGGCGTGCAGACGATGGGGCAGGATCTGCAGCGCGGCCTGCAGACGTTTTATGACGCGCGGCAGAAAGGCCAGCGCGCAGTCGTCGGCGTGTTTACGACGAACCTGGCTCAAGTGTCTGTCGAGGCGGTCAGCAGCAGCATGACCGACAGCACCGATGCCTTCGTGCGAATCCCTGTGACGGCAGCGTCGGCGATCCGGCCGCTGGTGGAAGCGGAACTGAAGACCAAGTATCAGGCCGGGAACGGCTATTACGAGCTGACCAAGCCCGAGCTTGTACAAGAGTACAAAGAGATCGCCATCGTCGACAAAACCAGCGGCAAGGTCTACGCCGGGGATGCAGCGCGCACGCACTTGGGTCTGCCAGTCGGCTCGCGCATCAAGGTCAAGCCGGGGGATCACGGCGCCTTTTCGATCTTCGTGCAGTCGACGTCGGTGAACCGCAAGCTGGTGCCCGGCACGACGCTGCTTTACAAGAAGGCCTAACCGACGTGGCCGATGCCGAGCTGAGCACGACGCTTCTGCGCGGGCTGTCGCTGCTTCTGCATGCGCAGGCGCTAATCGTGGCCGCTGTGCTCGGCGCGCTCTTCGGAGGGGCGCTGCGGGCGGGCCTGTTGCTGTCGCTGGATCGCGGCCATGGCTGGGCCACGGTTGGCCTGCGTACCTTCGCAATCGCGGTCTATCTGGGCTTGGCCTTCGTGTATTCGGCGCTAGCAGCACCGCTCTTCATCGTCGATGGCTTGAGCCTTCTTGCCGGGCTTGCGGCGCTCGTGCTGGTGGCGTCGGGGGTTGTGGTGGCCCGCCTGCTTTGGGGCTACGTGCCGCTGCCGTCTTTGACCGGAAGGCTCGTGCGCCTGCTTTTCCTGATGCTGGTGCTGATCCTGGCGCTGCTCGCCTTGATGCGCTCGGGGTTTCTGAACCTGACGACGGATCGCGTGGTGCTGCGCATCGAGCTAACCGGACAGACGCAGCCGCAGCTTGTGCGCTGGGCTGCACCAGACCAGCCGCCGCGGCAAGAGTCGCTGCGCACGCATCACGTCGTTCTGCTCACTTCCGACGGTGAAAAGGTGGGCGAGGACTGGCTTTACGGCGATCAGATCGCGATCAAGGGGCGTGTGCTGCGCCTGCATCCTGCGCTTAATGCCGCGGGGATCGAAAACCTTTTTGAGCTGCAGTTTCTGCACAACGGCTACTTCACCGCCGAGCGGCACAGCACGCTGCCCCACCTTGCGCGTCCGCTGCGCCCGCTGGGTTCGCTCGTGGTGGTGCCGCGCACCCGGCGGCTGCGCGATCGCGTGCTGGGCTGGCTGGCCAATCGCCCCGTCGAGAGCCGCGCTTCCCTGCGCGCCATCACCAGCGAGTCGACGTACTTTCCGCTGGTCGATGCCCAAGGTCAGCCGCTGCGCAAGTCGTACGATCTGGTGCTGACACCAGGGGGCCTGACCTCGCGCTAGCTGCGCACTGCAAGAGGGCTTGCGGCCCCAATCTACCGCGGTCGCGGCGCGCACAGCCAAGCCCGCGCACCCCTTGCTGGGGAATCGCTTTAGGACGCAAGGGCTGTGTACGGCGCGAAGTCGAGAGCTGGTTGCCCGACGAGACGATTTCCTAGGCGCATAGCTGCGGGGGGGAATACCTGTTCGGCGGGGAAAACAGGCGCGCCGTACTCTCTGCGCCATGGGTCTTTGAGTTACGCGCTCATGTCCAGCCGCTTGCCACTGGGCCTCTCGAACAGAGGCTGCTGCGAGCTGAGCGCCGCAAGGACCGCAAAGCGCCAGCAGCTGCGATGGGATGTTCCGGTTAGGGCAGCTCGGCTTGTGGCGGCGGAATCTCGACGGAAACGACGCCCCAGCCACCCAAATCCATGTCTCGGGTTGGGGGCATGCCGGCAATGACGTTGGGCTCTTTGCCGGCCAGCAAGCGCTCGCGCTCGGGGTCGGCCAGGGTTTGCAGCAGCCACCACCAAGCGGGAAGACCGGCCGGTCTCCCGGCTGCACTTCGATCTCAAGAGGCGGCGGGCAGCGAATGAAGCTTTGCGGGGTAAATCACGAGATCAGCGCGGATCCGGCCGGCCCAAGTGGGGCAAGCGCAGCGGGATCAGCGACCATCGCTGGATGACGCGCCAGCATGTCTTCATAGAGCAAGACCTGAAGCTGCCCATTGCGCAGCAGAGAGGCGCGCGAAAGGCCGCGCCGCAGCAGAGTCACACGCCTTCCCTGAATGGCCAGGCCCAGACCGGTTCCCGTCGGAACTGCGAAGGCGGGGCTCGTATCGCTGCAGCGCACAGAGGCGGGATCCGGCCGGCTCGGGCCGGATTGTGCGAAGGGTGAGCGAGGGACCACTCCAGCCCGTCGGTCGGGGGTCTTTGTCCGTGAGACCGCGACTGTAGTACCTGCTTCTAGGGGACGTGAACCGATGGCCGCGGACAGCCCGAAATCCGATGAAGACCTCTTCCTGAACGACCTTGATACTGCGGCCTTCAAATAGGGGAATGCGGGGTGCCAACTCTGTCGTACTCACGCTGTTCGTCGGCGAGACCGGCGGGTGAGATTCCAAAGACGGCGCCGTTCGATCGAAGGTCTCTGTCTGTACACAAGCCTTGCTGGATCCAGTCGATGCGGCTCGGCCTTCGTGCGCGCATTCGCAGAACAGATGCTTCACGCGCTTTGTGTTCAGCGATTGGCCTCGCCGCGGCTGGGCTTCTTCATCACGACAAAGGAACCGCTGGCATCGGGCACGCGCCCCAGCGACTGGCCCTTGGGAACCTCGATCGAGCCGGCTCCCCAGGTGACGCTGTCCAGCTCAGTCCCGTCGGGGCTGGCGATGTGCGCTTGATCGCCCGAGCCGCCGAGCTTGAACGGAACGTGCGCGCCAGGCAGGCCGCTTTTGGCTTCATCATCACAGTGGATGATGTACATGCCGCCTGCGGCGATCACAGCATCGTCCGGCAGTGTGGTCCAGGTCGTGCCGTCATCGCGAACCTTGTATCCGCGCAGGCTGATCTGCCCGCTGCCGCGGTTGTAAAGCTCGATGA
>CAZKOY010000308.1:0-3773 GCA_964554495.1 uncultured Myxococcales bacterium | reverse complement strand
TGCACGGGGACGGAGAAGAATTTTTGAAACTAGCCAGTAGGTCGCGAGATTTGTTAGCGACATAGTCGCTTCAAGATATCTGGGGCGGCGCTTTGTGGAACCGTGAAGCGTGAGCGCCAGCCATCTTGGCGGCGCTGATCCAGCCAATGGATCGCTTCGGTGGCCGATAGCCCTTGGGCCAGCAGTGCATCGTAGATGTAGGCATACTCATCGCGCAGGCAGGTCGCGAAGCAGAGAGGGTCGTCCGAGTTGATCGACAGCTGCACGGGCGGCGCGGCCTGCGCCGTCGCATTGGGGGGCGGCTGAAGCCGGAAGGCGGGATGCTGCGACAGAGTCGGCAGGGCGGCAATCAGTTGATTGCTGGATGGGTTGCTCTCGACGGTAATGCTGCGCTGGGATAGCCGACCACGCAGCCAGATCTGTATCGTATGTAGCGCCGCAACGTCCGGTTCGAAAAGGACGATCTCGACCGACTCTTGGCCGCGTCGGAATGCGTCGGCATCGGTCAGATATCGATGCACGAACGCAGGACGCTGTAACTGAATGACGCCGGGCAGGATACCGTAGCCGCGACCCTCGACCCAGTTGGGTTGCAGCAGCAACCGTCGGCGATCCCGGACGGTCTCTAGCGTGACAGTCGAGTCCCAGATCCGTCGCGTCCAGTGTGCGGCCTCGTCCTGTAGCCGCGGCAGGTAGCTAGCAGGCAGCGAAACGCCCATGGCAGCAAGGTCAAGCAGCCAGAGCAGATCTTCCAATCGCTCCTCAGCGGGTTGAAAGAAGTGCCCGCGCAGGTGCAGGGTGGGATCGTCGCCCAGCGCGACTGCATGGCCCAGCCGGTCCGAGGGCTGGAGCAGACCGACCTCCAGCAACTCGTGAATGCGGCGCAGACCTTCAAACAGGATGCGGTAGTCTTCGCCGGCGTGGCAGCACACCCGCATGGGGGGGACTTGCCACAGTGGCTGCTGACGGCGCAGGGCTGCGGCTGCATCTGTGCTGGCCTGACGCAGGTAAAGCAACAGGGGAGCGACCGTCCATGTGGGAACGGCCAACTCGGCGTTGGCAATATCGATCCCGCGCAGCAGGACCAGCCGCTCTGGCCGTCGCTGAAGCGCAGTTCGTACGGCGCGAACTCGCTTTCTTGCGTCGGAATACCACCGCCAATAGCGCGGGCCGTGCGTTCGATGCGGTGCGCCATTGATCCAAGTCTGGCCCTTCGCGTCTTCGTAGGTGGGGTCTTTGACTAGATGCAGGATGAGCCCGATCTCGATTCCCGTGCACGATGGTCCCTGTCCCGCATGGCGCCGGGCAGCAGCTGCCAGGGATCGAACCTGTTCAGCGACTCCGGCGAACTTGTCTTTGGGGCGCACGCGAACCTCTAGCGCGCGCAGCGCGATCTCCCTGGATTGTAGACGTAGCGCTGATTCGTTCAGGGCCGGGGCGACCCCCTGGTCCAGCCTGCCGATTCTTTCGTAGTGCTTGCGAAACCAGTCCAGACCGGCGGTTCCAGGCTCTTGGGTGACATAGCGAAAGACAGCACAGCGAACTCTTTCGTACTGCCAAAACGCTAGGGCAAATTCGCGGTGGTGCTGCGCATATCGAAGGGCACTGACGGTAAAGTCATGCTCTGGCGTCACGTCGGGCGCCGCCGATCCAAACCAGCTGTGCAGGGGGTCGTTGATGAACAGCGTCGCCAGCTTGCTTGCGCCCTTGGGTGCCTTGGGCGACGCGGGAAGGAGCAGCGTTCGCAGTGCGCGTTCGAGCAATGAGAATGAGGAAGCAGAGACGGCAAGGGGCAGATTCACTGCAGGCCCGTAGCCCAAGGACCAGTCTCTGGCCAGGGTCCTCAACGTGCGCACGAGGTTCAGCCCGTTGCGCAGCTTTAGTAGCTCACCGTCGACATCCTGCCGCAGGAAGTTCTCCCAACAACGGCAACTGTGGCCGACGTGCGTGCAGGCAGAGCTGGTGCGCCCTTTGAGAAAGGCAGCCATGACAAGTCGCAGGCAGCGGGCGCCAAGCAGCCGCCGAACGAACAGCGGGCCGCTGCCGAAAGGCGCATCTGTCCACTTCCTTGTCACCGCTGGCTGCGCGGAGGCGACCAAGTGCTGGAGCATGACGGGCAGCGTCAGGCTGGTCCACAGCAGACCAAAGTCCATGGCGGCCCCCAGATGAAGGTGCGTCTCTGCAACCGGATGTTCCGACAGCATGCGACCGACCTGAAGCGGAAGTGGCGACACGTGCCCGATAGCGCGATCATCGCTTTTCTGGGCACCGATCGCGGCGACCAAGAGGTCTTCCGGCATCAGCCACGTCAGCAGCCGCCAGGGCTGAAGAGAGTCGGGGGGCAAGGGGGGGGGGCCCGAGTTTACGCCCGTTGGCAGAGGCCACAGCGCTCGTGGTGTCAAGACTGAGCCGCGATCCTCCAAGCAGTCTGCCGCCAACCTCAGCGCATAGTCTGTGATGCTCTGGGGCGATCGCAGATCCGCGGAAGTCCAGTACTTGTCGCGAATCTGGCACAGCTCGGTCATCGACGTCCCGATGGCGCGCGGACGCATCCAGTCGCAGAGCTCATCCCACAGCGCGGTCGTACCCTGCGACCAAAGGCCGGGCGTAGCCGGCGCCAGCCCCGCTGTGGCGTGCCGAAAGGCAGCCTCGGACACAATGGGCCAAGCACGAATCTGCGCTCGCAAAAGCTCAACCCACACATGCTGTTTCATGGGGCTTTAGCCAGCCTTATTGTGCAACATTGAATACGACTAATCAGTTCCGTTGACGGTCTTCGCTTTGGATGTTTGTGGCGATTTAGTCGGTTTTTTGATTTGGAATTGCGCATTGAACTTGTATTCTGTATTGGTTTTGTTGATCTTTTGTGATAAATTGTACAGTATCGCATTTTGTGGAAATGCCGTATTGTCTCTGTCGAATCCTGGGGCGAACTTACTGATCGCGACCGCGATTCTTTGGGTTCTTTGCTCATCCACCTGTTTAGATACTGCCATTTTGTCGATTTTTGATTCGGTGAGTAATTTATTCCAAAGGTCAAAAATTCGATTTGCTATGGATGGATGAATACCCGATTCACTGCTCGCCAGAAGTGGAAACCTGCAAAGCATCCAGTACGCTTGGTCGATTTGTCGCTGAGGGAGCAATGGTTCCCTGTAAAGTTTGGATAATTCACGCATGTCATGAATTAGTAAATCAAGGTTTTTGTTGGCTGTCTGTGCGTCCACTTGCATTGGTTCGAAGTCATCATTATTGAAGCGACACAGGGAGACATACAAAACTGCGCGGATGAAATTAACAGCCAAAAAGGCTGATCTGTCTGCTTCTTTGTCATGTTTATCTTTATTCTCCCAATGTTCGCTGATATCAATATTTCTCAGGCTAAGCCTCCAGCACTTATCCATTTGCATCCACAGAAATGGCGATTCCCAGTCTGGGATCGGCCAGCCTAGCCATAGCGTCTCCTTCATCCCATCGGACGGTCGGTCGATATAGTGGCCGACCATGCACCAAGCAGGGCACAGCGACCGCGCTGACAGCTTGTCACGCTGCCGATAGAGCGATGAGTAGGGCGCCATCGACAGCGCCCACAGAAGCGTGGCCGTAATGCCTTCCGGCAGACGCCGGCCGCGACCGTTCAGCCGAGACCGAAATCCACGATAATTGCCGACTTCTAGCATGTTCCCCGGGGTGCTAGGCGTGTTCGTCTTGACCTGCTGGGCACCCGAGTCATTCTCGGGTTCAAACGTGATCAGACGTGAATCCGGTTTGTT